>NZ_JBHWKX010000061.1:0-44271 GCF_042730885.1 Streptomyces sp. NPDC059909 | reverse complement strand
CGCTCTGTGCGGCGAGGGCCGCCTTGTTGAGCTTCGGTACGGCGGTGGCGGCGATCCGGCGGCTGTTGGCATCGGACGACGGTGCCTTGACGGCCTGGGCCGCGGTGATCCTGCCGCCGCTGACGGTGATGCGGACCTGGACGCCGCCGTACTGGGTGGCCGCCACATCCCCGAGGACCGTCTCGGTCGCCCCCGAGCCGGAGCCCGAGCCCGAGCCGGAGCCGCCGGTGCCGGTGCCGGTCCCGGTCCCCGTGTCTGGTGCAGGCGTTGCGCCCGCTCCGGCTTCTTCCTCGGCGTCGGATCCCGGAGTCCCGGCGGCCCCCGCCTTGTCGAGGGCGCTCTGCAGGGACTGGATGTAGCCCTGGCTCGTGTAGGTGGCTCCGGAGACGGTGTCGATCCGGGCGCTCTGTGCGGCGAGGGCCGCCTTGTTGAGCTTCGGTACGGCGGTGGCGGCGATCCGGCGGCTGTTGGCATCGGACGACGGTGCCTTGACGGCCTCGGCCGCGGTGATCCTGCCGCCGCTGAGCGTGAGCCGCACCTGCACCGGACCGTACTGGGTCGGGGCTTCGTCCCCGAGGACGGTCTTCCCGCCCGCGGGTTCGACGCCGGGGCCGGTTCCGGCGGTTGCCGACGCCGCGGGCGGCACGGCGCCGCCGGCCTGCGGCGCCGTACCGGCCGCCGGCGTGCCCGGCTGTTTCACGGCCAGGAGCAGCACGACGGCCGACGTGGTGCCGGCGACGGCGAGAAGGATCCGGCGCAGGGGGTGTTTCCTCTTCACGGACGGCCTCACATCTCGAACGACTCGTGGTGGATGCGGCGGGACGGCACTCCCGCCGCCCGCAGCGCGTGGTACGACTCCTCGGCGAGACCGGGCGGTCCGCACAGATAGACGTCGTGCTGATCGATGTCCGGCAGCACCTCCTTGAGCCGCTCGGTGGTGATGCGGGGGCGTGCCCCGTCCGGCCCGTTCACGGCGTACATCAGCTTCGCCTCCCGCGCCTCGGCGATCTGCTGCAGCTCACTCCACAGCGCCAGGTCCTCCGTCGTGCCGGCCCGGTAGAGCAGGGACAGGTCACCGGGGCCGCCCGGCAGCGTCTCGAACAGGGCTCGCAGCGGGGTGATGCCGGCCCCGCCGGCGATCAGGAGCACCTTGTTCCGGCTCCGCCGGCCCGCGGTCATCGCTCCGTACGGCCCCTCGGCCCAGACCCGCGTCCCCGGTTCCAGCCGGGCGAGCGCCGTGCTGTGCTCGCCGACGGCCTTGACGGTGATGCGCAGCAGATCCGGGCGGGGCGGAGCGGAGAGGGAGTAGGGATTGGAGCTCCAGCGCAGACTCCTGGTGAGGAACCGCCAGCGGAAGAACTGACCCGCCTCGGCGCCCAGCCGGTGCAGCCGTCGCCCGCTGATCAGCACGGAGACCACGCCGGGGGCCTCGGGCACGACGGATTCCACCCTCATCCGGTGCCGGAGGTTGAGCCGTACCGGCGCCAGGATCCGGTACCAGAGGAGCAGGGCGCCGACCGCGGCGTACAGCACGTACCAGACCGAACGAGCGGTCGCACTGGCCACGAACTCGGCACCGGTGGCGAGCTGGTGCCAGAAGGTCAGGTACACGGCGGCATAGGTCAGCAGATGCAGGTAGTACCAGGTCTCGTAGCGCATTCGGCGGCGCACCGCACCGGCCGACACGAAGCCGACCACCAGCAGGAGGACGGTGCCGACCGCCGCCTTGATCATTTCGGGGAAGTCGACGACGACGGTCACGGTCTGCTCGACGAGGCCGGTGCGGCCCTGTACGGAGTATCCCCAGATGGTCAGTACGACATGGGCGACGACGAGACCGATCGCGTACCGGCCGCTCATCGCGTGCCAGCGGGCCGACCGGTCCGAACCCACACGTCGTTCCAGCGCCGGGACACGCGCCATCTGCAGCACCACGAGCGCGATCATGTAGCCGCCGAGCAGGCCTGTGATCCGGCCCGCCCCGACCAGCCACTCGGCGGTGTCCATATGGACGACCGCCGTGTTCTCCCACCACAGCCACAGGACGGCGGCGGCACCTGCCCAGGCCGCGGCCAGCAGCACCGCCGCCGGATTGCGGCGCGGCCGGATCGCACGCATGGTCTGGCGCCTTGCGGCCCGACCGCTCTGAATCGTCGTCACGGCTGCTCCTCGGCTCATCCGTATCGCTCTGGTGGATACGCAGACGAGGACCGAGGAGTTCAACGCCGGGCCACTTGTGTCACCTGCGGACGTCCGGGCGTCCGCATGGCCCGCTGACAGGGGGTCAGTCGGTACGGGCGGGCAGCGGGAGAGGGAGCGCCGGCAGCCCGTCGAGGCTCACTCCGACATGCGGTTTCTTCTCGCAGTACGCCGCGAACTCCTCGTCCGTCTTCCGCCCGAAGTGCTCCGCGTGCTGCGTTCGCTCCTCGCGATAGTCCATGAACGGTACGGCGAATCCGCAGGCGTCACTGATCCGGCGGGCGTGCACCACGATGACCGCCCGGGCCGCGGCCCCGTCCGCGTCCTTGAAGTACGGGATGAACTCCGCCCACCGCGGATCGTCCCGGAAGACGGCCTCCCCCTGACCGTGCACCCGCAGCACCTTCGGCGGACCGGTGAACGCACACCACATCAGGGTGATGCGGCCGTTCTCCCGGACATGGGCGATGGTCTCGGCGCCGCTGCCGCCGAAGTCCAGGTAGGCCAGGGTCAGTTCGTCGACGACGACGAGGGTGCCCTTGCGGCCCTTGGGGGAGAGGTTGACGTGACCGTCGCCCGCGAGCGGGGCGGTGGCAGTGAAGAAAACGGGCTGCTCGTCGATGAATGTCCGGATACGACCTTCTATGCGTTCGTACGTTTGTCCCATGCTCGGATTATGGACCTGATGAGCGAACGGCGGGGAGGGTCCGCGCTGTTCGCCTCGGGCTCCGGTACGCCTGACCGCCACCGCAGCCGCCGCATCACGTAGTCGCTGAACAGGTGCGTGCAACGGTCCAACAGCGCGGCGAGTTCGGCAGGGTCGTGCTGCCCTCCCACCGGCGGTTCCCACTGCTGGATCGCGGGCCCGGCCAGGGCCCGGAGCGAGGGGTCCTCGTCATCCAGCAGGCGCACGGCGGCCCGGAGTTGCGCGATTCCGCCCTGCGCGCGCAGCAGCCGGAACGCCGCCCGCCGTGTGTGGGCCGGCCGGTCGGCGGCGAGCCGGCCCGCGAGCCAGTCCTCCGGCAGCCGGTCGGCCGACGGGAGCAGGGCGGAGACCGTCTCCCGCGCGACGGCGGGCGCCGGGTCGTCGAGCAGCGGGCGCAGCCGCTCCGTGTCGACCTTGTCCAACGCGCGCAGTCCGGCGATCGCTCGGGCCCGCACCGCCGGGACCGGGTGGGCGGTGAGCGGCCACAGCAGCGCGGCATCGCGGGGCTCGCCGCATTCGGCGAGCCCCAGGGGCGCCCACGCCGGTACGCCGGGGTCGGACGGGTCGGCGCACAGGGCGCGGTAGAGCGGGAGCGGTTCGAGGCCGCCCTGCCGCAGCACATAGCGGGCGCAGGCCCGGACCAGTCCTGAGCGGTCGGTGAGATACGGCCGGGCCTCGGCGTGGCGTCCGGCCCGGCGCAGCGCGGTGACTCCGGCGGACCGCACTCCCGGTTGCCGCGACTCCAGCAGCGGAACGATCACCTCGTCGCCGCTCGCGTCGAGGGCGAGAGCGGCCTCGGCGCACAGGGTCTGCACGACGGTGTCGGCGTCGGTCGCGGCGGCCCGTGCCAGGCGCGCCGCGGGAAGCAGGCCGCGTTCGACGGCCGCCCTGTACGCGAAACGGCGTGTGTCCCGGTCCTCGGCGGTCAGCAGCGGTGCGAAGGCCGCGGGCGGAGCGGACCGCAGGAGTGCGGCGAGGGTGTCGCGCGCGAAGGCGCCGCGCTCGCGGCGTGCCAGGCGCAGGGCGAGTGCGGTGAGCGGCGCGAGCGTCTCGGGGCGTGCGGAGGCGAGCAGCCCCGGGAGCAGCGCCCGGGCCCGCCCGCGTACCGGAGCGGCCCAGTCCGCGGTGCGGATCACGATCAGCGGCAGCAGCTCGGGTCGTGCGGCCGCCTGCTCCAGCGCCGGTTCCCGGACGCGGCCGTCACGGTGGCACAGGGCGAGGGCCGGGTGGTGCGTGTTCCCTCCGGCCTCGCTCTCGGCGCTGTTCAGCCGCCGGAAGCGCACCTCGACATCGAAGTCCAGCCAGGCGTCGGGGTCCGTCACGTCGAGCGCCTCGTGGACCGGTATCCCCTGCGCGACTCGTTCGACGACGTCATATCCCCTGGTCTGCATGGCGAGAGCGTACGGAGCCCGGTCGGCGGCAGCCACTGGATATGCACCGCGTTGACAAAACATACGGAGGTCTGCATAGTTATACCCATCACCGAATGCACCGTAAGGAGAAACCCGTGACCGAGCGCGTCGTACTCGCCTACTCAGGCGGTCTGGACACCTCCGTCGCCATCGGCTGGATCGCCGAGGAGACGGGCGCCGAGGTCATCGCCGTTGCCGTGGACGTCGGCCAGGGCGGCGAGGACCTGGACGTCATCCGCAAGCGCGCGCTCGCCTGCGGTGCCGTCGAGGCCGAGGTCGCGGACGCCAAGGACGAGTTCGCCGAGGAGTACTGCCTCCCGGCGATCAAGGCCAACGCCCTCTACATGGACCGGTACCCGCTGGTCTCCGCCCTCTCCCGGCCGGCCATCGTCAAGCACCTCGTCGCCGCCGCGAAGAAGCACGACGCCTCGATCGTGGCCCACGGCTGCACCGGCAAGGGCAACGACCAGGTGCGGTTCGAGGCCGGTATCGCCTCCCTCGCGCCCGACCTGAAGTGCATCGCCCCGGTCCGTGACTACGCAATGACCCGGGACAAGGCGATCGCCTTCTGCGAGGAGAAGCAGCTCCCGATCGCGACCACCAAGAAGTCGCCGTACTCCATCGACCAGAACGTCTTCGGGCGGGCCGTCGAGACCGGCTTCCTGGAGGACATCTGGAACGCGCCGATCGAGGACATCTACGAGTACACCTCCAACCCCGCCACCCCGCGCGAGTCCGACGAGGTGATCATCTCCTTCAAGCAGGGCGTCCCGGTCGCCATCGACGGCAAGCCCGTCACCGTCCTGCAGGCGATCCAGCAGCTCAACGAGCGCGCCGGCGCCCAGGGCATCGGTCGGATCGACATGGTCGAAGACCGGCTCGTCGGCATCAAGTCCCGTGAGGTGTACGAGGCGCCGGGCGCCATCGCGCTGATCACCGCGCACCAGGAGCTGGAGAACGTCACGGTCGAGCGTGAGCTCGCCCGCTACAAGCGGCAGGTCGAGCAGCGCTGGGGCGAGCTCGTCTACGACGGCCTGTGGTTCTCGCCGCTCAAGCGCGCCCTCGACGGCTTCATCAACGAGGCCAACCAGCACGTCACAGGCGACATCCGGATGACCCTGCACGGCGGCCGCGCCGTCGTCACCGGACGGAAGTCGGACGAGTCGCTGTACGACTTCAACCTCGCCACGTACGACACGGGCGACACGTTCGACCAGTCGAAGGCGCAGGGCTTCATCGACATCTTCGGCCTGTCGTCGAAGATTGCCGCGAAGCGGGACCTCGCGTAACCCCCGCACGTTGAACCAACCGCCTCCCCGTTCCTCCGCGCCGGGTGGGGTCCCCCCAGGCCCCCAAGGGCCCAGGGGGAGGTGGCACATCCACAGTCCTGAGGAGCTTGAGAAGTGAGCAGCAACAACGGTGACGTCCGGCTCTGGGGCGGCCGGTTCGCCGACGGCCCCGCCGAGGCCCTGGCCAAGCTGTCCGCCTCGGTCCACTTCGACTGGCGCCTCGCGCCGTACGACATCGCCGGTTCGCGCGCCCACGCTCGCGTGCTCCACAAGGCCGGCCTGCTGACCGCCGACGAGCTGGAGCGCATGATCGCCGGGCTCGACCGGCTCGAAGCGGACGTCGCCGACGGCAGCTTCGTGGGCACCATCGCCGACGAGGACGTCCACACCGCCCTGGAGCGGGGACTCCTCGAGCGCCTCGGCCCCGACCTCGGCGGCAAGCTGCGCGCCGGCCGGTCCCGCAACGACCAGGTCGCCACCCTCTTCCGGATGTACCTGCGCGACCACGCCCGGATCATCGGCGGTTTGATCGCCGACCTCGAGGAGGCCCTCGTCGGCCTCGCCGAGGCCCATCCGGACGTCGCCATGCCGGGCCGTACGCATCTGCAGCACGCTCAGCCCGTCCTCTTCGCCCACCATGTCCTGGCGCACGTCCAGTCGCTGTCCCGGGACGCCGAACGGCTGCGGCAGTGGGACGAGCGCACGGCCGTCTCCCCGTACGGCTCCGGCGCGCTCGCCGGATCCTCCCTGGGCCTCGACCCCGAGGCCGTGGCCAAGGACCTCGGCTTCGAGCACGGCTCCGCCGCCAACTCGATCGACGGCACGGCGTCCCGCGACTTCGTCGCCGAGTTCGCCTTCATCACCGCCATGATCGGCGTGAACCTCTCCCGGATCGCCGAGGAGGTCATCATCTGGAACACGAAGGAGTTCTCCTTCGTGACGCTCCACGACGCCTTCTCCACCGGCTCGTCGATCATGCCGCAGAAGAAGAACCCGGACATCGCCGAGCTGGCGCGCGGCAAGTCGGGCCGGCTCATCGGGAACCTCACCGGGCTGCTCGCGACCCTGAAGGCGCTGCCGCTCGCGTACAACCGCGATCTCCAGGAGGACAAGGAGCCGGTCTTCGACTCCTGCGACCAGCTGGAGGTCCTGCTTCCGGCCTTCACCGGGATGATGGCCACGCTCACCGTCCACCGCGAGCGGATGGAGGAGCTGGCCCCGGCCGGCTTCTCGCTCGCGACGGACATCGCCGAGTGGCTGGTCAAGCAGGGTGTGCCGTTCCGCGTCGCGCACGAGGTCGCGGGGGAGTGCGTCAAGGAGTGCGAGGCGCACGGCATCGAACTGGACCAGCTCACGGACGACCAGTTCGCCAAGATCTCCGAGCATCTGACGCCCGAGGTCCGTACGGTCCTCAACGTCCCGGGAGCGCTCGCCTCCCGCAGCGGACGCGGAGGTACGGCCCCCTCCGCCGTCGCCGTCCAGCTCGCCGAGGTCAAGGCCGACCTGGCCGCCCAGCGCGCCTGGGCCGGCGCCAAGCTCTGACAGCGGTCGTCACGACGCCGCCGCCCCGCCTCACGGAGTCGGGGCGGCGGCGTCGTCTTTCGGCCGCACCCCACGCGCCGGGGCAGGGCCCTGTCGAGAGGGCCGTCGGCACGAGATATCTTGATGTCGAGCAATGTTGCAGACGTGGAGCGGAGCACCCGGTGACTGACTCGACCATCATCTATACGCACACTGACGAGGCTCCGGCCCTGGCGACGTATTCGTTCCTGCCCGTCGTCCAGGCGTACGCCTCGACCGCCGGGGTCACTGTGGAGACCCGCGACATCTCCCTGGCGGGGCGGCTCATCGCCCAGTTCCCGGAGCGTCTGGAGGAGGGCCGGCGGATCGGCGGCGCCCTCGCCGAGCTCGGCGAGCTGGCCAAGACCCCCGGTGCGAACATCATCAAGCTGCCGAACATCTCGGCGTCGATCCCGCAGCTGAAGGCCGCGATCGCCGAGCTGCAGGAGCAGGGCTACGCGCTGCCGGACTACCCGGACGACCCGAAGACCGACGAGGAGCGCGACATCCGCGCCCGTTACGACAAGGTCAAGGGCAGCGCCGTCAACCCGGTCCTGCGCGAGGGCAACTCCGACCGCCGCGCCCCCGCGTCGGTCAAGAACTACGCCAAGGCCCACCCGCACCGGATGGGCGCCTGGACGCCCGAGTCGAAGACGAACGTCGCCACCATGGGCGCCGACGACTTCCGCTCCACCGAGAAGTCCGTGGTCATCACCCAGGACGGCTCGCTGCGCATCGAGCTGAAGGGCGACGACGGCAGCACCACCGTCCTGCGTGAGTCCGTGCCGGTGCTGGCGGGCGAGGTCGTGGACGCGTCCGTCATGCGCGTGGCGCCGCTGCGCGAGTTCCTGGCCGCGCAGGTCGCCCGCGCCAAGGCCGAGGGCGTGCTGTTCTCGGTGCACCTGAAGGCCACGATGATGAAGGTCTCCGACCCGATCATCTTCGGCCACGTGGTGCGCGCGTTCTTCCCGAAGACGTTCGCGAAGTACGGCGAGACGCTCGCCGCGGCCGGCCTGACCCCGAACGACGGTCTGGGCGGCATCTTCAAGGGTCTGGAGTCGCTGCCCGAGGGCGCCGAGATCAAGGCGTCCTTCGACGCCGAGCTCGCCGAGGGCCCCGAGCTGGCGATGGTCGACTCCGACCGCGGCATCACCAACCTGCACGTCCCGAGCGACGTCATCGTCGACGCCTCCATGCCGGCGATGATCCGCACGTCCGGCCACATGTGGGGCCCGGACGGCCAGGAGGCCGACACCCTCGCGGTCCTCCCGGACAGCAGCTACGCCGGTGTCTACCAGGTCGTCCTCGACGACTGCCGCGCGAACGGCGCCTTCGACCCGTCGACGATGGGCTCGGTACCCAACGTCGGTCTGATGGCGCAGAAGGCCGAGGAGTACGGCAGCCACGACAAGACCTTCGAGATCCCCACCACGGGTACGGTGCGCGTCGTCGACGAGGCCGGCAACGTGGTTCTGGAGCAGGTCGTCGGCGCCGAGGACATCTTCCGCATGTGCCAGGCCAAGGACGCGCCCATCCGGGACTGGGTCAAGCTCGCGGTCACCCGCGCCCGCGCGACCGGCGACCCGGCCGTGTTCTGGCTCGACGAGGACCGCGCGCACGACGCGAAGCTCATCGAGAAGGTCAAGGCGTACCTGCCGGAGCACGACACCGAGGGCCTGGACATCAGGATCCTCTCCCCGGTCGAGGCGACCAAGCTCTCCCTGGAGCGCATCCGCCGCGGCGAGAACACCATCTCGGTCACCGGCAACGTGCTGCGCGACTACCTGACCGACCTCTTCCCGATCCTCGAGCTCGGCACGAGCGCCAAGATGCTCTCGGTCGTCCCGCTCATGAACGGCGGCGGCCTGTTCGAGACCGGCGCCGGCGGCTCCGCGCCCAAGCACGTCCAGCAGCTCGTCAAGGAGAACTACCTGCGCTGGGACAGCCTGGGTGAGTTCTTCGCGCTCGCGGCCAGCTTCGAGCACCTCGCGCAGACCACGGGCAACGCCCGCGCCCAGGTCCTCGCCGACACCCTGGACCGGGCGACGGCGACGTTCCTGAACGAGGACAAGTCGCCCACCCGTCGCGTGGGTGGCATCGACAACCGCGGCAGCCACTTCTACCTGGCGCTCTATTGGGCCCAGGAGCTGGCCAGGCAGACCGACGACGCCGAGCTCGCGGGCGCGTTCGCGGCCCTGGCCAAGACGCTCACCGAGCAGGAGCGGACCATCGTCGACGAGCTCCTCGCGGTGCAGGGCTCGCCGGCCGGCATCGGCGGCTACTACCAGCCGGACGTGACGAAGGCGGCGGCGGTCATGCGCCCGTCGACGACCTTCAACCAGGCCCTCGCGACCCTGGCCTGACCCGCACACCACTGACCGCCCCGGCCGGACTCGTTCCGGCCGGGGCGGCCGTGTTTCCCGGCCCTTAAGCCTTTCCCGGCCCTTCGGTCGTGGCCCTTCGGCCGCAGCCAACCGGTCGCGCTAGAGAGCCGACGCCCAGTCCGCGAGTGCGTCGAAGTCCGGCCGGGTCAGTCCGATCCGGTGGTCGACGTGCAACAGCAGCGCGTCGGCGAGGTGGTGCTGCTGCACCCACTCCCTGTCCAGGTGCGTGATCTCGTCGTCGATCCACGCGAACGGCCGCCCGGCCGCGTAGTCGAGCACGTACTGCGTCTTCCAGAACGTCCCCCGGGGCGAGGCCCCGTGCATCACGGGCCAGTCGATGAACGGGAGTTCGGGCAGCCCCAGATGCGGGCCGACGCACTCGTTGGCCTCGCCCTTCCAGGTCGTCGCCCACACCAGCTCGTACCGCTCGGCCAGGGCCAGCAGCTCGCGGCCGTGCCCGTGGTTGAGCCAGACCCGCAGCGGCTTGTCGTGCGTCCAGCCGCTCGGTCGCATCCGGTGTGTCGTATAGCCATCCGGCCGGCGCTCCGGCTTCCCGCCGTACGGATTGAGCGGGCCGTCAATGTCGATCAGCAGCAGCGGCTTCATACGCACAGGATTCCTTTCAGCCTCTTCGTGAGGCATCGATTTACCGAATGAGACACTGCTGTCTCATTCGGTGTATGCTTGTCTCATGGCCATGGACCGTGAACAGGTGCTCCGCGCCGCCGCCGCCCTCCTCGCCCGCAAATCGACCGCCACGATGGACGAGGTCGCACGCGCGGCGGGCATCGGGCGCGCCACGCTGCACCGGCACTTCGCGGGGCGGGACGCCCTCGTGAGAGCGCTCGAAGCCTTCGGTATCCAGGAGTTCGAGACCGCCCTGGACCGGGCCCGGCTCGACGAGGGCGGCGCGAGCGACGGGCTGCGGCGGCTGATCGCCGAGATGGAGCCCGGCGCGGAGCTGCTCGCCTTCCTCGTCACCGAGAACCAGCTGTTCGAGGGCGACGAGATGAACGAAGGCTGGGCCAGGCTCGACGCCCGCGTCTCGGCCCTCTTCCGGCGCGGTCAGGAGCAGGGCGAGTTCCGGATCGACCTCTCGCCCGCATGGCTCACCGAGGCCCTGTACGGGCTCATCGGCACCTGCGCCTGGGCCGTCATGGACGGCCGGGTCGCCAAGAACGACTTCCAGTACATGATCGCCGAGCTGTTGCTCGGCGGAGCACGACGGAGTGTGGAGAAATGACCAGCAGCACGGTCCAGCCCACGAGCGGGACGGCCGAGACCCTGTACCGCCCCGGGCGCTGGCTCGCGCTCGCGGTGCTGGTGCTGGCCGTTCTGCTGGTGGCGGTGGACGCCACCGTACTCGGCCTTGCGACGCCCTTCCTCAGCGAGGACCTCAAGCCGTCAGGGACCCAGCTCCTGTGGATCGGTGACGTCTACTCCTTCGTCATCGCCGGCCTGCTCGTCTCGATGGGCAGCCTGGGTGACCGGATCGGCCGCAAGAAGCTGCTGCTGAGCGGTGCCGTCGCGTTCGGCGCGGTGTCCGTGCTCAACGCGTACGCCACCACGCCCGAGATGATGATCCTCGCCCGGGCGCTGCTCGGTGTCGCCGGTGCCACGCTGATGCCCTCCACGCTGGCCCTGATCCGCAACATCTTCCACGACCCCAAGGAGCGCAGCCTCGCCATCGGCATCTGGGGCGCCATGGCCTCGGCGGGTGCGGCCGTCGGACCCGTCGTCGGAGGCTTCCTGCTGGAACACTTCTGGTGGGGCTCCGTCTTCCTCATCAACCTGCCCGTGATGGCCGTCCTCGTGCTCGTCGGCATCAAGCTGCTGCCCGAGTCCAAGAACCCGGTGGCGGGACCGTGGGACCTGATCAGTGTCGCGCTGTCCCTCATCGGCATGGTCGGTGTCGTATACGCCGTCAAGGAGGCCGCGACCCACGGCCTCGGCTGGGAGGCGGGCGCCGCCGCGCTCATCGGTGGGGCCGGGCTGTACGGATTCGTCCGCAGGCAGCTGACCCTGCCCGCGCCGCTGCTCGACATGCGGCTGTTCCGGCACCGGGGCTTCTCCGGTGCGGTACTGGCCGACCTGCTGACGATCCTGGGCCTGTCCGGACTCGTCTTCTTCCTCTCCCAGTTCCTGCAACTGGTACAGGGCAGGCCGCCGTTCGAGGCCGGGCTCGCGGAACTTCCCGCCGCGATCGGTGCGGTGGCCACCGGTCTGGTCGCGGGCACGGTCGCCCGGCGGTTCTCCGTGCGGTCCGTGGTCGCGGGCGGTCTCGCCGCGGTCGGGGTCGCACTCGCCGTGCTGACCCTGATAGGCCAGTCGACGGCGTATCCGCTGCTCGGCGCGGCCCTGCTCGTCGTCGGTATCGGCGCAGGATTCTCGTTCACCGTCACGGCGGACGTGATCCTGTCCAGCGTGCCGAAGGAGCAGGCGGGCGCGGCGTCCGCGGTGTCCGAGACGGCGTACGAACTCGGCGCGGCGCTCGGCATCGCCCTGCTCGGCTCCGTCGTGACCGGCGTCTACCGGGACTTCGTGACCCCGGCCGGCGTGCCCTCGGACGCCGCGTCCGCGGCGCACGAGTCGCTGGGCGGAGCCGTCGAAGCGGCCGCGGCGCTGCCGCAGCAGCAGGGTGCGGCGCTCGTCGGCGCGGCCCAGGAGGCGTTCGTCGACGGGCTCAGGCTCGCGTCGGGCGTGGGCGCGGTGGTGCTGCTCGGCACCGCGGCAGCGGCGTGGTTCCTGCTGCGCGGCCAGCGGCTGGCCGACGGCATCGAGCACCCGTAGCCACGGTGCCGGGCGCCGATACGACGGCGGCGAGTCCCGGCACCCAAAAGGTGGGCCCCGACCGGTTGCACCCGGCCGGGGCCCGCCCGTTCAAGCCAAGCGGAGCGCTGCGCCGCCTTCGCCTTCGTGGCGGCGTTTTTGTCTGCCGTCCTCGCGGGCTCGGCGCCTGGGCGCCTCGCGAGCTTCGGGCGGCTGTGCCGGCCTTCGGCCGACGGCGGGGACGCTCAGGCCGCCTTCGCCTTCGTCGCGTACATGTCCACGTACTCCTGGCCGGACAGGCGCATCACCTCGGCCATCACCGAGTCCGTCACCGCGCGCAGCACATAGCGGTCGCGGTCCATGCCCTCGTAGCGCGAGAACTCCATCGGCTCGCCGAAGCGGACGGTCACCCGGCCGGGACGCGGCAGGCCCGCGCCGCCCGGCTGGAGCTTGTCCGTGCCGATCATCGCGAACGGGACGACGGGCGCGCCCGTCATCAGGGTCAGGCGTGCGATGCCCGTACGGCCCCGGTAGAGGCGGCCGTCGGGGGAGCGGGTGCCCTCCGGGTAGATGCCGAAGACCCTGCCCTCCTCCAGCACCCGGCGGCCGGTCATCAGTGCCGCGACTCCGCCGTTCGCCCCGTCCCGGTCGACCGGGATCATGCCGACGCCCGTGAAGAACCAGGCCATCAGCCGGCCCTTCACACCCTTGCCCGTGACGTACTCGTCCTTGCCGATGAAGAAGACCGGCCGGTCGCAGACCAACGGCAGGACCATCGAGTCGATGAACGTGAGGTGGTTGCCGGCGAGGATGACCGGGCCGTCCCCGGGGATGTGCTGAGCGCCTTCCACGCGGGGGCGGAACATCAGGCGCAGGATCGGTCCGAGCACTGCCTTGATGAGCGACAAGCGGGACAACGGGTCCTCCGAAGTCATGGGGCGGTCGGGTACGGCCGGCGAAGTCTCTGCAGGTGAGGACGATACTCGCGGGTCCGGCCGGCGCGCACATTGGGTTCACCGAGCGGATACACAGTGTTGACCCGCGTTTTCGACGCGTTCGCCCAGCGTCTGCCGCACGTAACGTCCCGGCACCTAGCATCGTGCGCCGCGCAGACCCCGCCCGACAGGTGCGGGACATCACATCCCTTTGGAGGAGCGCTCATGACTCAGGGTGCGGACAGAACCCCCGGACGGCGCACTGTCCTGGGCGCGGCGGTGCTCGGCTCGGCGTCCCTCGGACTCGGCGTGGCCCCGGCGGCGCACGCGCAGGAACGTCACGCCGCCGACGGCCGGGGCCAGGGGCACGGGTCCGGCATCCACGGGCTGCCCGTGCCCACGGTCATCGCGCACCGCGGCGCGAGCGGCTACCGCCCCGAGCACACCCTGGGCTCGTACCAGCTGGCCCTCGACATGGGTGCGCACGTCATCGAGCAGGACCTCGTGCCCACGAAGGACGGACATCTGGTCTGCCGTCACGAGAACGACATCACGGGCACGACGGACGTCTCGTCCCGCCCCGAGTTCGCCTCGCGCCGGACGACGAAGACCGTCGACGGCACGAGCCTCACCGGCTGGTTCACCGAGGACTTCACGCTCGCCGAGCTGAAGACCCTGCGGGCCAAGGAGCGGATTCCCGGCACCCGCCAGGAGAACACCCTCTACGACGGCCGCTGGGAGATCCCCAGCTTCGAGGAGGTGCTGCGCTGGGCGGACGAGGAGGGCCACCGCCGCGGCGCCCCCGTTTGGCTGCACGTCGAGACCAAGCACCCCACCTACTTCCGCGGCATCGGCCTCGGCCTGGAGGAGCGGCTCGCGAAGCTGCTCCGCCGGTACGGACGCCACCGCGCGAACTCGCCCGTCTTCCTGCAGTCGTTCGAGCCCAGCAGCATCCAGCGGCTCGCGAAGCTCGTCGCCTCGCCGCGCGTCGTCCTGCTCTCCGCCGCGGGCACCCGCCCCTGGGACTTCGTCCAGGCGGGCGACCCGCGCACGGTCGCGGACCTCGTCAAGCCCGAGGGCCTGCGGTGGATCGCCTCGTACGCACAGGGCATCGGGCCGACCGTCGACCTGATCATTCCGAAGAACGCGAGCGGCGCACTCGGCACGCCGACCACGCTGGTCCGGGATGCGCACGCGGAGGGCCTGATCCTGCACCCGTACACGATGCGGAACGAGAACTCCTTCCTGCCCGCGGACTTCCGGCGCGGCACCGACCCGAACGCGTACGGCGACGCCTTCGGGGCCTTCAAGGCCTACTTCGCGCAGGGCATCGACGGCATCTTCACCGACAACCCGGACACCGGCCTGCTGGCCCGTACCGACTTCGCCGCCGGCTGACCCACGGGCGGCGCGCACAGCGCCGGCCGGGCCGTGGCACCCGCCGCTGCCCGGCCGGCGTGCGTCAGCGGCCGAACTGTCGTCATGCGGTCGGGTGAGAGCGGGCCGTCGTCGAAACCGCGGCTCACGGCGGTGACGTCCCGCCGGACATGACGCCCCGCGAAGACATCGCCTCCCTGTCCGTCGTCACCGGGCAGCCCGCCCCGGTCGTGCGTGCCACGGGCCACGGCAGGGCCCCGGAGCCCGACCTCACGACCGGCGGACGCCGCCGCCCGGCCCCCGCCGCCACTGCGGGACCCGCCACGTCGGGCCTTGGCGGGTCCGGCGTCGCATCGCCCGGTGCGGCGAGCGCCCTCGTCCGCGTGCTGAAGCCGCTCGTCGTCGCGGAGGCGGGAGCCGAGGCGGACGACAGTGCCCTGGACTCCGGGGACATCGAACAGGACGTGTGGGTACGGCTGCTGGAACGGCTCGACGCGCAAGGGCCGCCCGCCGACGCGGCGGGCTGGGTCCGCGGAGCCGTGCGCGACGAGGCGCGCCGCGCCCGGCGGCGGGCCCTGCGCGAGCGGCCGTACGCGCACGAACCGGCGGCCGGACCCACGGCCTGCCCGGAGCGGGCCGCCCTCGTCGCCGAACGGCGCCGCGTGCTGCGGGCCGCGGTGGCCCGCACCCCCGGGCGCTGCCCGCGGCTGCTGACTGCGATGCTCTCCCCGGTGGACCCCACCTACCGCGAAATCGCAGGACAGTTGGGTATCTCACAAGGAAGTCTGGGCCCAATGCGTTCCCGGTGCCTGGGATGTCTGCGCAGAATGCTCGCGGCAGAGGTTGCAGCTCCTGAACTCCGGGGAAAGGAGCGGTAGACAACCCGGGCAACAGGTGAGCGGGAGGCATGCACACATGGGTATGAGCGTGAGCATCTCAGCAGCGGCGGCGCAGGACGCCGAGCACATCCTCAAGCTGCAGTACCTGTGCTACCAGAGCGAGGCGGAGCTCTACGGCGACTACGGCATCGAACCGCTCACCCAGACCCTCGCCGACCTGCGGGCCGAGCTCGCCCGCGGACACGCCCTCGTGGCGCGCCTCGGCGAGGAGGTCATCGCGTCCGTGCGCGGCGAGATCGACGAGGCCGGAACGGCCAGGATCGCCAAGCTCATCGTCCATCCGCGGATGCGGCGCCACGGCCTCGGCGGACGGCTCCTCGACGCCATCGAGGCACACTTCGCGGGCGAGCCGGCCGCCAAGCGCTTCCAGCTCTTCACCGGCCACCGCAGCGAGGTCAATCTGCGGCTCTACCGCAGCCACGGCTACGCACCCGTGTCGACCCGCGAGGTCGGCCCGAAGCTGACGCTGATCACTCTGGAGAAGGACGCCGACGCACGGGACTACGCCGCGAGCGCGTAGCGGGCGAACGCGCGGCTCAGCGCCGGGCCTTGCGCAGCCACAGGGTTCCCGTGACCGGCAGCAGCACCGGGATGAAGAGGTAGCCCATGCCGTAGTCGGACCACACCGTGGCATCCGGGAACGCGGACGGATCCGCCAGTGTCCAGGTGCCCACGACCAGGACGCCCACGAGCTCGGCGGCGCAGCACACCAGCGCCGCCCTGCGGGCCGCCTCGCCGCCGCGCACCAGGGTGTAGGTGATGAACGCGTACACGACGGCGGCGACCGCCGAGAGGGAGTAGGCGAGCGGGGCCCGGTCGTACTCCGTGGCGATCTGGTAGACCGAGCGCGACACCGCGCCCACCGACATCACGCCGTACAGCCAGACGACCAGCAGGCCGGGGCCGCGGACGAGCCGGGTCCGCCGGCCGCCCGGCCGCTCCTCGGTGACGCCCGTGGCGTCGGTGGCGGCATCGGTCATCGTCAGGCCTTCCAGATGTCGTAGAGCCGTACTTCCAGGACGGCGAGGACGACGGCGCCCGCCGCGACCGTCACCGAACCCCAGCGCGTCCGCTCGGTCAGCGACAGGAAGCCGGCCGCCGGGATCGCGGCGAACGCGCCGAGCAGATACGCGACGAAGATCACCGAACCCTCGTCGGCCTCCCCGCCCCGGGCCAGTTGGACGATCCCGGTCACCAGCTGGGCCAGTGCCAGCACCGTGACCACGGCCATGCCGATGAAGTGCCAGTCCTTCGTCGGCTGGTCCCGGTACGCGGCGAAACCGCACCAGGCGGCGAGGGCGAGCGCCGCCGCGGAAACGGCGATCGTGAGGGCGTCGAGCATGGAGCCGAGGGTATTACGGGCCGGCCGGCCTGCCGTGCTCGCCCCCCGCGCCCGGGACGGGGCCGAACGCCGGACCCGGTGGGCCCCGGCCCGGTCCGCCGAGTGGTCTCGAGGACGCTCGGGCGGGGCTCACCGCGGCCTGCGCAGCCGGTACGAGGACCGTGGCCTTGGCCACAGCGAGCGCGTCAGCCGGGCGCCTCGGGTACGTCGTCGCCCGAGGGCCTCTCCGCCGTGTCCGCGCTGGCCACGGCCCATGGCGTCGACGTCACCGGGACCGCCGAGCTGTCCGCTCTGCGGACCAAAGGAGTCCGCTATACGGACAGCGTCGATCCGCTCTCACGCGTGTCTGCTTTACTTGCCCGCATGACCACGACGAGCAGCCGCACCCTTGCGACCGAGGCGAACACGACGCCCGGTGCTCGTTGTATGTGTCGAATGTGCGCCTTCTGAGGGCCCCCGCCTGAGCCTCGCGCCCCGAAGCGAGACCCGACAGCCACGCCATGTCCGCGGAAGACCGCCGGACCGGCCTGCCCCGCGCGCACGCTGCCACCCAGTCATCCGTGCCGCGCCCCGCTGTCCCCAAGACGACATGCCCCGTGCCCGGCGGAACCGCACGCCGTGCACTCGACAGTGACGGAAACCCCTGTGATCACCACTACGGGCCTCACCAAGGTCTACCAGTCGCGAGGCCGCGACGTCACCGCTCTGGACGGCGTCGACCTGCACGTCCGCGAGGGCGAGGTCTTCGGCGTCATCGGCCGCAGCGGCGCCGGAAAGTCCTCCCTCATCCGCTGCGTCAACCTGCTGGAGCGTCCCACCTCCGGCACCGTGACCGTCGACGGCGTCGACCTCACCGCCCTCGCCGGCCGCGGCAACCGCGCCGGCAAGGAACTGCGTCAGGCGCGCAGCCGCATCGGCATGGTCTTCCAGCACTTCAACCTGCTGTCCTCGCGCAGCGTCAAGGACAACGTCGAGCTGCCCCTGGAGATCCTCGGCGTCTCCGGCGCCGAACGCTCCCGCCGCGCCCTCGAACTCCTCGACCTCGTCGGCCTCGCCGACAAGGCCAAGGCGTACCCCGGACAGCTCTCCGGCGGCCAGAAGCAGCGCGTCGGCATCGCCCGCGCCCTCGCCGGGAACCCGAAGGTGCTCCTCTCCGACGAGGCCACCAGCGCCCTCGACCCGGAGACCACCCGCTCGATCCTCCAGCTGCTGCGCGACCTCAACCGGCAGCTCGGGCTCACCGTCCTCCTCATCACGCACGAGATGGACGTCGTCAAGACGGTCTGCGACTCGGCCGCCCTCATGAAGCACGGCCGCATCATCGAGTCCGGCACGGTGAGCGAACTGCTCGCCACGCCCGGCTCCGAACTCGCCCAGGAGCTGTTCCCGGTCACCGGAGCCGCCTCGGGCCCGGACCGTACGGTCGTCGACGTCACCTTCCACGGCGAGGCCGCCACCCAGCCGGTGATCTCCCAGCTCTCGCGCACGTACAACATCGACATCTCGATCCTCGGCGCCGCGATGGACACCGTCGGCGGCAAGCAGATCGGCCGGATGCGCATCGAACTGCCCGGCGGTTACGAGGAGAACGTCGTGCCCGTCGGCTTCCTGCGCGAACAGGGCCTCCAGGTCGAGGTCGTCGACGAGGACGCGCCGGCCGCCGCCGTTCCGGCGCAGAACACCCCGCTGGTGAAGGAGACCGTGAAGTGACCTGGTCCGAGATGCAGCCGCTGCTGACCCAGGGCACCATCGACACCCTCTACATGGTGCTGTGGTCCACGGTCGCCACCGTCGCCGGGGGACTCCCGCTCGGCATTCTGCTGGTCCTCACCGACAAGGGCGGACTGCTGCGGAACACCGCGGTGAACAAGGTCGTCGGCGTGATCGTGAACATCGGCCGCTCGCTGCCGTTCATCATCCTGCTCATCGCGCTGATCCCCTTCACCACCGCGGTGGTCGGCACCTTCATCGGCCCGACGGCCATGATCGTGCCGCTCGCCGTCGGCGCCATCCCCTTCTTCGCGCGACTCGTCGAGACGGCGATCCGCGAGGTCGACCACGGACTGGTCGAAGCGGTCCAGTCCATGGGCGGTTCCATCCCGACGATCATCCGCAAGGTGCTGCTCCCGCAGGCGCTGCCCTCGATCGTCGCGGCGATCACCACCACCGTGATCGTCCTCGTCGGCTACTCGGCGATGGCGGGCGCGGTCGGCGGCGAGGGTCTCGGATCCAAGGCCGTCACCTACGGCTTCCAGCGCTTCGAGACCCAGTTCATGCTCATCACCGTCGTCATCCTGATCGCCATCGTCACCGCCGTACAGCTGATCGGCGACGGCGTCGTGCGCCTGCTGGCCCGCCGCGGCCGCACCGCCTGACCCTCTGCTGCACCCCTGGCCCGCACTCCTTGTCCGGGCGTCACCACCGCAACACCTGAAAGAGGCACTTTTCGTGCGTAACTCGCGTAAGAACGTCAAGCTCGTCGCGGCCTTGGCCGCCACCACCGCCCTCACCCTCGGCCTGACCGCCTGCGGTACCGCCTCCGACCCGGGCGCCGCCCAGGCCGGCTCCGGCGACAAGGCCGCCGAGTCCAAGCCGCTCGTCGTCGCCGCGTCCCCGACGCCGCACGCCGACATCCTGAACTTCGTCAAGAAGAACCTCGCCGACAAGGCCGGCCTCAAGCTGGAGGTCAAGGAGTTCACGGACTACGTCCTGCCGAACACCGCCACCCAGCAGGGCCAGGTCGACGCCAACTTCTTCCAGCACAAGCCGTACCTGGACGACTTCAACAAGAAGAACGGGACCACCATCGTCCCGGTCGTCAACGTCCACCTCGAGCCGCTGGGCCTCTACTCCAAGAAGGTCGCGTCGGCCAAGGACATCAAGCCCGGCCAGACGATCGCCGTCCCCAACGACACCACCAACGAGGGCCGCGCGCTCCAGCTGCTCGCCGAGAACGGCCTCATCACCCTCAAGCCGGGTGTCGGCACCAACGCCAAGCTCTCCGACATCACCGACAAGAAGGGCCTGGAGTTCAAGGAGCTGGAGGCCGCCACCGTGCCCCGCGCCCTGAACGACGTCGACGCCGCCGTCATCAACGGCAACTACGCCATCGAGGCCGACCTCGCGCCCGCCAAGGACTCCCTGGTGCTGGAGAAGGCGGAGGGCAACCCCTACGCCAACTTCCTCGCCGTCAAGGAGGGCAACGAGAAGGACCCGCGCGTCGAGAAGCTCGCGAAGCTCCTCAACTCCCCCGAGGTGAAGAAGTACATCGAGGACACCTACAACGGTTCGGTCGTCCCGGCCTTCGGCGCCGCCGCCAAGTAACGGCACCCGTAAGGACCTTGTGGGCGAAGGCCCCGCGCACCCCGGTGATGCGCGGGGCCTTCGGCGTCACCGCCGCGTTTCCTTCGGCATATCTTCGGCGTACCGACCCGGCCATGCACATCCCTCACCCGATGCTGCATGCTGTGCCTTTACGGCCTTCACGACGTTCACGACGGTCTTCGGCATGGAGCTGCGCATGACTACCACCTTCCCGGACATCTCCATCAGCACGGAGCGGTTGGTGCTGCGCGCGTTCGAGCCGGCCGACGCGCCGGCCCTGGCCGAGATGATGAACGACGAACTGGTCGCCGCCTGGACGGCGGTGCCCCAGCCCTACACGGAGGCGGCGGCCCGCACCTGGATCACCGAGTACGCACCCACCGAACGCGCCGCGGGCCGGGGGATAGACCTCGCCGTCACCGAGTTCCTCACCCAGCGCCTGGTCGGCGTGATCCAGCTGAGCAACACCGACTGGCGCGTACGCTCCACGGAGATCTCGTACATCATCGCGTCATGGGCCCGCGGTGAGGGCTATGCGTCCGAGGCGGCGCTCGCCACCGCCCAGTGGCTCTTCCGGGACCAGAAGCTCGAGCGGATCGAGCTCCGCACGGCCGCCGACAACGCCGCATCGCAGCAGGTCGCCCAGAAGATCGGCTGCATCAGCGAGGGCGTCCTGCGCAACGCCTTCATAGCGCGCACTCAGACCGAGAGCGGCTGGGCGGACATCAGGACCGACCTGATCGTCTGGAGTCTGCTCCCCGAGGACCTCGAGGGCGTCGCCGACCAGATGGCCGATGCCGGATATTCCACCTTCGCCGACTGGAACTGATACCAGGTACGCTCACGACCTGCGACAACGTCGGCGACACCGCCGGCGACCTCAGCGAGCTCCAGGAGACGGACGACGATGGCCGACCGGGTCACGGTGATCGGCTGGGACGGTTCACCCCTGCCCGCGGCCGCCAGGTCCGCCCTTGCCGCCGCCACGCTCGTCGCCGGTGCCGCCCACCACCTGGCGCTCCCCGAGGTGCCCGCGGGGGCCGAGCGCATCCGGCTCGGCAGCGTCGACCTCGCCGCCCGCAGGATCGCCGCGCACCGCGGCAGCCCCGTCGTCCTGGCCGACGGCGACCCCGGCTTCTTCGGCGTCGTACGCACGCTCAGGGCGCCGCAGCACGGACTCGAGGTCGAGGTCGTCCCCGCGGTCTCCTCCGTCGCCACCGCATTCGCGCGCGCCGGGATGCCCTGGGACGACGCCCAGGTCGTCGTCGCCCACGGCCGTACGCTGCGGCGCGCGGTCAACGTCTGCCGCGCCCACACCAAGGTCGCCGTCCTCACGTCGCCCGGCGCGGGCCCCGCCGAGCTGGCCCTCCTCCTCGAGGGCGTCCACCGCACCTTCGTGATCTGCGAGGAGCTGGGCACCGAGCGCGAACAGGTCACCGTGCTCACCTCCGACAAGGTCGCCGACCACTCCTGGCGCGACCCGAACGTCGTCATCGTCATCGGCGGCGCCGCGTCCGTGACCGGCGGAGGCTGGGTCGCCGGGCGGGAGCCCGGCTATCCCTCGCAGGTACGCGGCTGGGCACTGCCCGCCGAGACCGGCCGGGACGACGTCCGGGAAAGCGCCCGGGAAAACGTCCGGGGCAACGTCCGCGAGCACGTGGGCGAGCATGTCCGGCCCGGCGAGCAGGCCCGGCACCCGCTCGGCGAGGGCGAGTCGGTGCAGCTGCGCGCCGCGCAGCTCGCCCGCCTCGGCCCGCGCCTCGGCGATCTCGTCTGGGACATCGGCTGCGGCAGCGGGGAGCTGGCCGCCGACGCCGCCCGCTTCGGCGCCGCGGTCATCGCGGTCGACGACGACCCGGCCGCCTGCATCCGCGCCGACGCCGCCGCGCGCCGCCACGGCGTCCAGCTCCAGACCGTGCACGGCCGCGCGCCGCACGTGCTGGAGCGGCTGCCCGAGCCCGATGTCGTACGCATCGGCGGCGGGGGAGTGCCCGTGGTCACCGCCTGCGCCGACCGGCGCCCCGAGCGGATCGTCACCCACGCCTCCACGCGCGACGAGGCCGAGGCGATCGGCACGGCCCTCGCCGACGGCGGCTACACCGTCGAATGCGCCCTCCTCCAGTCCGTCGAACTGGACACCGCTGCCTGGTCGGAGCGCGAGCGTTCGGTCGTCTTCCTGCTCGCCGGCCACCGCCGGGATCAGGCTCTCTGACGCCCCCTGGCCCCGGCGCCGTACGGCGGCGCGGTAGGCTGGCCGATCGTTGTACCGCTGCCGGTCGTTCGTCGATTCGTTCGTCAATATCCGGAAAAGAGGACCCTTTTGGGTCCTGCTGTGGTACGGCGCGACCGGGGGATGCGCAACGTGGCGCAGTCCACAGCGAACCGTGGCGGATCCTGCTGCCACGGAGGCGAACGGCCACGACAATGCTTGGTGTCTGTGGGCTTTCGTGCCGCGCGGCGCACACGCTCGTTCTTGTACATGACGGGCGCTACGTGTGTGCCGCGATCGGGCGCCCCGGGCGAAGGTCTGAAGGAGCACAACCGATGGGCGAGGGGTACGCATGACTGACACCGGCCAGATCCCGGGCGAGGGGCTGCCGGAGAACGCAGGCATGGTGGAGCAGCCGGGCATCCCCGCTCCGGGCGCGTACACCTTCCTCGACCCCTCCGAACACGCAGCCGAACCCGCCGGCGAGGACGACGACCTGCTCCTGATGCCGGGCGCGCAGGGTGCGTGGAGCGAGCCGCAGCCGATGGCCCCGCAGGCCGCGTCCGCGCCTCCCGTCGTGCCGCCGGTCGCTCCCGTGGCGCCTCAGGCCCCGGCCCCGGCCCCCGCGCCGGCCGTGCAATTTCCCATGGAGGGCGCGGCTCCGGGCGCTGCCGCCGCGGCCGTTCTGGCAGCCGTGCAGCAGGCGGCGCCGCAGCCGATGGTGCAGGAGCCGGTGATGCAGGAGCCGGTGGCGCCGATGGTGCCCGCGCCGGCGGAGCAGGTGATGGCGGAGCCCGTCGCGCCGATGGCCCCGGAGGCCGCGTCGGTCCCCGGGCCCGGCGCGGCCGTCGCTCCGGAGCCGGTGGTCCACGAGCAGGTCGCGGCCGAGCAGGTGATGGCCGAGCGGGCCGTCCCCGTACCGCACCAGGTCGCGCCCGAGCCGCTGGTGCACGAGGGCGCGGTGCACGAGGGCGCGGTGCACGAGGCAGGCGCGCACGAGGCCGGCGGCCGTGACTCCGGTTCGCTCGACCTCGGTGGCGTACGTGTCCCGCCGCCCGCGTCCGCCCACACACCGCCGCCGACGCGCCGCCCGCTCCACATGGGCCCGCCGGTGCCCGACGCCGGCGGTGGTGTCGTGCGCTCCCTCTCGGACCGCGGGCCGGCCGGGCAGCCCGCCGGCGGCGGCCACACGCCGCCGCACCCCATGCATGTCCGCCACGCGGGCCCGCCGACCACGGGTCCCGAGTACCTCGACGTCACGCGCGAAGGGGCGGCGGTCCTTGCCCCGCCGCAGCCGGGCGAGATCCCGCCGCAGGGCGCGATCCCGTGGATCCCCATGCCCGCGGCGCCCGTCGCGGCTGCCGCAGAAACGGTCGTCCCGGAGGCCGTCCAGGTCGCCTCCGACACGGCCCTGGCGGCCCCGGCTGCCGCTCCGGCGGCAGCCCCGGGCGAGGTCAGGGCCGAGGCTCCCGTCATGGCTTCGGAGCCGGCACCCGTCGGCCAGTTCGTGCCCGTGGAGGGCTCGCTCCCGACCACGCCGCACCTCGCTCCGTCGCCGGTCGCCGTGATGGACCCCGTCGATGAGCAGCCCGTCGTGCAGGAGCCCGTGGCCGTCGCGCCCGAACCGGAGGCCGCGGAGCCGGTGGCCGAGCCGGTGGAAGCGGCCGTCGAGCCCGCCGCCGTTGCCGGGGAGCCGGTGGAGTCCCCCGAGCCTGCGGCCGTTGCGAATCCCGTGTCGGACGGTCCCGTGTCGGAGGCACCCGCATCCGAGGGCCCCGTATCCGAAGGGCTGGTGTCCGAGGAGCCCGGATCCGAGGAGCCCGCTCCCGCACCCGAGCCGGAGCCCGAGGCGATCGCCGTCGTACCCGCCCCCCGCAACGGCGGCGCTTACGACGAGCCGCCCGCGCAGCCCCTGGAGGAACCCACGGGCGAGCCCGAGCTGCTCGACGAGCCCGCGGAACCGCAGGCGGCCGCGGAAGCGGAGCCTCCGTCGGAGTCCGTCGTCCCGGACGACCACGCCGTCACCAGCACCGGCAGCACCCCCGTTCCCGCGTCGGCCCCCGCCCCCGGCTACGACGACGCCGAGCGCGAGGCCGTGCTCCGCGTGATGCGCGAGCGCCGCGACATCCGCAACGGCTTCCGCTCCGACCCCATCCCGCACGAGGTTCTCCTGCGGGTCCTCGAAGCCGCGCACACCGCGCCCAGCGTCGGCCACTCGCAGCCCTGGGACTTCGTCGTCATCCGCTCCGCCGAGACGCGGCGCACGATGCACGAACTGGCGCAGCGTCAGCGCGAGGCGTACGCCAAGTCGCTGCCGAAGGGCCGGGCGAAGCAGTTCAAGGAACTCAAGATCGAGGCGATCCTCGACACGCCGGTGAACATCGTGGTCACGGCCGACCCGACACGTGGCGGCCGCCACACCCTAGGCCGGCACACCCAGCCGCAGATGGCCCCGTACTCCTCGGCCCTCGCCGTCGAGAACCTCTGGCTCGCCGCCCGCGCCGAGGGCCTCGGCGTCGGCTGGGTCAGCTTCTTCGACGAGCGCGAGATGGTCCGCACGCTCGGCCTCCCGGAGCACCTCGAGGTCGTGGCGTACCTGTGCGTCGGCTACGTCGACGAGTTCCCCGAGGAGCCCGAGCTGATGCAGGCGGGCTGGTCCAAGCGCCGCCCCCTGTCCTGGGTCGTCCACGAGGAGACGTACGGCCGCCGCGCCCTGCCCGGCGAGGAGCCGCACGACCTGCTCCAGGAGACCGTCTCCAACATCCGTCCCCTGGACGCCAAGGCGCTCGGTGAGGCCTGGGAGCGGCAGAAGCGGATGACCAAGCCCGCCGGGGCGCTCGGCATGCTGGAGATCATCTCCGCACAGCTGGCCGGACTGTCCCGGATGTGCCCTCCGCCCATCCCGGAGCCCGCGGCGGTCGCGATCTTCGCGGGTGACCACGGCGTGCACGCGCAGGGCGTCACCGCCTGGCCCCAGGAGGTGACCGGCCAGATGGTCGCGAACTTCCTCGGTGGCGGAGCGGTGTGCAACGCCTTCGCGAACCAGGTCGGCGCGGAGGTGTGCGTCATCGACGTCGGCGTGGCGTCCGACCTGCCGGCCACGCCCGGCCTGCTGCCGCGCAAGGTCCGCCCGGGCACGGCCGACTTCACCACGGGGCCGGCGCTCACGCGCGACGACGTGCTCGCCGCGATCGAGGTCGGCATCGAGACTGCCCGAGACCTGGTCGCCGCCGGCAACAAGGCGCTGCTCACCGGTGAGATGGGCATCGCCAACACGACGGCGTCGGCCGCGCTGATCTCCGTGTACACGGGGGTGGACGCGGCGGAGGTCACCGGGCGCGGCACCGGCATCAACGACGAGATGCACGCGCGGAAGGTCGACGTGGTCCGGCGCGCGCTGGACCTCCACCGGCCCGACCCGGCCGACCCGATCGGCGTCCTCGCGGCGGTGGGCGGTCTGGAGCACGCGGCGCTGGTGGGCTTCATCCTGGGCGGTGCGTCGCTGCGTACGCCGGTCGTCCTGGACGGTGTGTCGGCGGGCGCCGCGGCGCTGGTCGCCCGGGCGGTCGCGCCCGAGGCCCTCGCGGCCTGCATCGCGGGCCACCGCAGCGCGGAGCCCGGCCACGTCGCGGCCCTCAACAAGCTGGGCCTGCGCCCCCTGGTCGACCTCGACCTCCGCCTCGGCGAGGGCACGGGTGCGCTCCTGGCCCTGCCGCTGGTGCAGAGCGCGGCCCGCGCGATGCACGAGGTGGCGACGTTCGACTCCGCGGGGGTCACGGAGAAATAGCCCCGCCGGTCGCGGTACCGGGGGCTTGCCCGGTGCCGCGGGCGTGGCCGGGGGTTTCCGTCCTCGAGCGCCGGACGGACTGGGTCTGTCGGGGTGACCGGTGAGGGCTGACCCCGGTGGTTTGTGGCAGTCGTTCCGCTGCGGTCCCCCAGGACGAAGTCCTGGGGGGAGGACGGGTGGGCACGAACCACCCACCGGGCCGCACACGGGCAACGACCCCCGGGCGCCGGGCCGCATGGGCCCCCGGTACCGCGCAACCCGGCGACCGCGACGCCGTATCGTGGTCGCCAGGACCCCTCATCCCCGTCCCCACCAGCCGCTTCACCGTCGCAGCGGCCCCGCACCGCCGCCCCGAGGAGCCGCACCGCCATGGCCGAGTCCGCCAAGCAAGCCGACAGCCCCGCGCACGACGAGCACCCCGCGTACCCCGTAGGACTCCGTCTCTCCGGACGGCGCGTCGTCGTCATCGGCGGCGGCCAGGTCGCCCAGCGCCGTCTCCCGGCGCTCATCGGGGCCGGCGCCGACGTCACGCTGATCTCGCCGTCGGCGACTCCCTCCGTGGAGGCCATGGCCGAGGCCGGCGAGATCACCTGGACGAAGCGCCGCTACCAGGACGGGGACCTCACCGACTCCTGGTACGTGCTCGTCGCCACCTCCGACCCCGCCGCCAACGAGGCCGCGTCCGCCGAGGCCGAGCGCACCAGGACCTGGTGCGTACGCTCCGACGACGCCGAGGCGGCCACCGCCTGGACCCCGGCCACCGGCCGCAGCGAGGGCGTGACCGTCGCGGTCCTCACCGGGAAGGACCCCCGCCGTTCCGCCGCCGTGCGCGACGCCATCGTCGAGGGCCTCCGCGACGGTTCCCTCGTCGCCCCCCACCACCGCGCCCGCGCCCCCTTCGTCGCCCTGGTCGGCGGCGGCCCCGGCGACCCCGACCTGATCACGGTCCGGGGGCGCCGCCTCCTCGCCGAGGCCGACGTCGTCATCGCCGACCGCCTCGGCCCGCGCGACCTGCTCGACGAACTCCCCCCGCACGTCGAGGTCATCGACGCCGCGAAGATCCCGTACGGCCGCTTCATGGCCCAGGAGGCCATCAACAACGCGCTGATCGAGCACGCCAAGGCGGGCAGGTCGGTCGTCCGCCTCAAGGGCGGCGACCCGTTCGTCTTCGGCCGCGGTATGGAGGAGGCCCAGGCACTCGCCGAAGCGGGCATCGTCTGCACGGTCGTCCCCGGAATCTCCAGCGCGATCTCCGTCCCCGGCGCCGCGGGCATCCCGGTCACCCACCGCGGCGTGGCGCACGAGTTCACGGTCGTCAGCGGCCATGTCGCGCCGGACGACCCGCGTTCCCTCGTCGACTGGGAGTCGCTCGCCAAGCTGACCGGCACCCTCGTGATCCTCATGGGCGTCGACAAGATCGGCGCGATCGCCGAGGCGCTCATCGCCCACGGCAAGGCACCCGACACCCCGCTCGCCCTCGTCCAGGAGGGCACGACGGCCGCCCAGCGCCGCGTGAACGCCACGCTCGCGACGGTCGCGGAGACGGTCGCGGCCGAGGACGTGCGGCCCCCGGCCGTCATCGTCATCGGCGATGTCGTCGCCGAGGGCCCACAGAAGTAACCAGCGGTAACCAATCCCCGCCCGAGCCGTTGGCACCATCCCCCGGACAAGGCAGTATCACCCTGTGGCTGATCTCATCACCGTCGACGATCCCGACGACCCGCGTCTGCGCGACTACACGGGCCTGACCGACGTCGAGCTGCGGCGCAAGCGCGAGCCCGCCGAGGGCCTCTTCATCGCCGAGGGTGAGAAGGTCATCAGACGGGCCAAGGACGCCGGTTACGAGATGCGCTCGATGCTGCTCTCGGCCAAGTGGGTCGACGTCATGCGCGATGTCATCGACGAGCTCCCGGCCCCGGTGTACGCCGTGAGCCCGGAGCTCGCCGAACGTGTCACCGGCTATCACGTGCACCGCGGCGCGCTGGCCTCCATGCAGCGCAAGCCGCTGCCGACGGCCGACGAGCTGCTGCAGGGCGCCCGCCGGGTCGTGGACATGGAGGCGGTCGACGACCACACCGACATCGGCACGATGTTCGCTTCGGGTCTACAGGATTCCGCAGGTCACCGTATCGCGATCTTCGAGGGGTTTGTCGATCACGCCAATCTCGGGGCTGCCTTCCGCAGCGCCGCCGCCCTCGGGATCAAGGCCATCCTGCTGTCGCCGGACTGTGCGGACCCCCTCTACCGGCGAGCGATCAAGGTCTCGATGGGTGCCACCTTCACCGTCCCGTACGCACGCCTCGACGACTGGCCGGCGGGGCTCGACACCGTCCGCGAGGCCGGGTACCACATCCTCGCCATGACCCCGGACGAGAAGGCGACCCCACTCGATGAGCTGAACCCGGATCGCTTCGAGCAGTGCGCCCTCATGCTCGGGTCCGAGGGTCACGGACTCTCCACGTACGCGCTTCGAGCAGCGGACGAGTGGGTGCGCATCCCCATGGCGGCGGGAATCGACTCGCTCAACGTGGCAGCGGCCTCCGCCGTCGCGTTCTACGCAACCCGGCCGAAGCCCGAGTGATCGGAAGATCGAGGGCCCATCCACCGCTGCTTCAAGCTCCGCGGGCAGCCGCTACCGGCCTCCCTGATGCCCAGCTACCGCACCGACTGATGGCACCCTCGCCTGCGCCACTGCGACCGCGCAGGACCTGACCCGAACGGACGCGGGTGATCACGCCGCCTGGTCGTAGCCGTCGGCGCCGGGCAAGGCGTCACCGCGGAGCGGACTGAAGTCGACGTCCAGGTGAGGGTCGTACGCCTCGGGCTGGAGGCCGAGTTCGTGGGTGGAGTACTCGCCGAAAGCGGCGGATGTGCTCGGTCAGGTACGGCGCGATGTGGGCCAGGTCCTCGGGGTCGACGGTGTGTCCCTCTTCTTGGAGCCGGCGCACTGCGCGGTCGCCACCGGCCGCCCGGACACCGCCTGGCCCTCGAAGCCCGGAGGGGACCTCGGGGTGCTGCTAGCCCCGCAGGCCCTGCGCCAGCGTGATTCCCAGGGCCACGACCAGGGTCACCACGACGAACACGAAGATCCGCTGACGCAACAGCCGCGGATTGGCGGGCCTGCGCCCGGTGGACGTCGTCCGTACCCCGGGCCGGGAGGCGGCGGGACGGCCACCCGTGCCCGCGCCGCCCCGGGACTGCGACGGGCGCGAGTCGCCCGTGCGCGGCCCCGAAGGGCGCGAAGACCCCGAGGGGCGCGACGGATGGGACGGACCGGAGTTCCGGTCCCGGGGCACGGGCGCTCCCGCGGTCCCCGCCGGGCGCCCCTGCGTGTTCCGCTCGGTGTACCGGGCGGTGTGCCGTCCCGACGACAGCTCCTGCTCCGCCCGCTCGCGCTGGGCCGGCGGCCGCACGTCGGGCAGCAGCCCCTGCGCCTCGCGCGCGGCGATCTCCTTCAGCCGCATCGACAGCTGCAGGGTGCTCGGACGCTGGTCCGGGTCCTTCGCCAGACACGCCCGCAGCAGCGGAGCCAGCGCGTCCGGCACGCCGTGCAGCTGCGGCTCCTCGTGCACCACCCGGTAGAGCATGACCTCGGAACTGCCGTGCCCGAAGGGGGAGTCGCCGGTCGCGGCGTACGCGAGCGTCGCGCCCAGCGAGAAGACGTCGGTCGCGGGAGTGACCACGGCGCCGCGCACCTGCTCGGGCGCGAGGAAGCCGGGCGAGCCCACCGCCGTACCGACGTGCGTGAGCGTGGACGCCCCCGTCGCCCAGGCGATGCCGAAGTCGATGATCCTCGGGCCCTTGGGGGAGAGGAGGATGTTCGACGGCTTCAGGTCACGGTGCACGACCCCGGCCTCGTGGACGGCCACCAGGCCCTCCGACAGCGCCGCCCCGATCGCCGCCGTCTCGGCCGCGGAGAGCGGGACGTTCCCGGCCACCTTGTCGTGCAGCGAGGGCCCGGGCACGTACTGGGTGGCGAACCAGGGCCGCTCGGCCTCGAGGTCGGCCGCCACGAGCCGGGCCGTGCAGCCGCCCCGGATCCGCCGTGCGGCGGACACCTCGCGGGCGAAGCGGGAACGGAACTCCTGGTCCTCCGCCAGATCCGGCCGGATCACCTTCAGTGCCACACGCTGCCCGCGGCGGTCGGAACCGAGGTACACGACCCCCATCCCGCCCGCGCCGAGCCGCCGGTGCAGCCTGAACGAGCCGACGACACGCGGATCCTCGCGCCGGAGCCGCATCATCGCCATGTCCGTCCCCTACCTACGGTGGGGAGACCCCACCCCCGCAGCCGCGGTTATCCGTTTGACGTGGCACAGCTTACGTATCCGTAGCCCGGTGTGCTCATAGGCCGCGCCCTCGCGGGCCGAACGATTGTCAGTGCCGGATGGGAAACTTGAAGGGTGGTCAGGGAGCCGTCGGCCCAGGGCTTCCGGTCCGTGCGATTTCCCAATGGTCCGTCGCAGAAGGGGGATTGGATCGATGAAGGGTGACCGCGTGGAGATAGTCGTGGACGCGGGTGACACGACGAGGACGTACGAAGTGGTGGCAAGCCGGGCGGGGCGCCGGGTGGAGACGGCGGTGCGGCGCGGGGTGGTGGAAGTGAGCGAAGTCACGCGCAACGGGACCGTGGTGCGGACGGCCCGTTTCATGGCCAACCGGGTGCTGGCGCTGGTCGAGCAGCCGGTGCCGCGGGAGGACTCCTCGGAGGACCTGCCCAGGCGTCCCCTCCGGGAAGACCCTCAGGCCTAGGTCCACGTCTCCACCCAGGGGAGTACATGAGCGGCCGGTGGCTCATCCTCCGGGAGGCCCGGCAATCGGTACGCGGGCATGACGCCCCGGGCCGGCCGTGTCCCTAGTGTTGAGGTCAAGCGGCGGGTGGAGCACTCGTCCCCCGAGGTCAGGCACTCGCCGCTGTCAACCACGACAGGAGAGGAACCATGGCGGACACGGCATCGCGGACCATGATCCGCACGCAGGGACGCAAGGCTTTCGCCGCGTTCGGCGACCGCCCGTCCGGCCGACGTCACCCGCTGGTGGCGACGGCGATGGTGCTTCCTCTCGCGGCCCTGCTCGTCGTCGTCTTCGGCGGCTGGGAAGCGGTGGTCACACAGGCGTCGTCCGTGGGCGTGATGCTGGGGCGCTGAGCGGCGCCCCGGACCCGGGAGAGCGGCCCGGGTCGGGGACATCCCACCCATACCCCGTGGGGACGGGGGTGCGGCGGACGACAGCGTTCGGCCGGTCAGCTGGGGAGCTGGCCGGCCAACGCCAATGTGGAGCGAAGGGGGCCGTGGCCCCCTTCTCCAACCCCCACCGGACTGGTCGGCCTCGACCGGTGCCGGGTCGGGTGCCGTTCGGCCCGTTGGGGTTGACCGGTGCCGGTGCCGGTGCCGTGGCGGTGGGCGGGTGCTCGGGGTTGGCCGGTGCCGCGGGTGTCCAGGCGTGTCCGTCCTCAATCGCCGGACGGCCTGGGTGGATGGGGTTGCGCCGTGCCGGATCGGTTGCCGTTGGGGTCCGCTCCGGGGCTCGTGTCCTGGACTGTCGGTCCTCACCGCGCTTCGCGCGAGTTGCGGGCCCTTTACGTCCAGAACACGACCCTGCGCGTCCCCCTTCGTGCGCACCCGGTTGGGCTCGCCCCGGTGGGTGGCGGATCGCCGTGGGTTTGTGGGCGGTCGTTTCGCTGGGGGTCCCCCAGGATGAAGTCCTGGGGAGAACGGGTGGGCGCAAGCCACCCACCGGGCCGCAGTCGGCGGACGACCCGGCCCCGTAAGCTCGCGGCGTGGAGCAGGGCAACAGCACGCTGGTGGGCGTGCTTTCGGACGTCGCGCGGGGCGCCGCCCACGTGCCGGGGCAGGCGGCGTGCCGGGCCTGCGGGCGGGGCGCGGACGTGCTGGCCGAGCGCGAGGACGGGGTCGTCGTACGGCACGGGCCGGCCGTCGCCAAGGCGCACGCCGCCGGCACCGATCCCGACGGACACGACGTGCGCGTCGCCGTCGCCGCCCACCCGCGTCTCGCCGGGATCCTGTTGCCGCCTATCCCGCACACTGCCCCCGCGTTCGACGGGCGCCCCGTCACCGCCTGGCCGTACGGGACGCCCGTGAACCCGGGGGACCCGGACGCGGCCCCGTGGGAGGAGGCCGGGGCCCTCCTCGCCCGGCTCCACCTCGTGCCGTACGACGGGCTGCCCGGCCCGCTGCCTCCGATGCGCGGCCCGGCGAAGGCCGCCGCGGCCGTCGCACGGGCAGTGCGGGCGCACCACGCTGGCGCCCGGCCCGTCCTCGACGCCTGGCGCACTCTCCCCGCCTGGGCCCGTGACGAGGCTCCCTCGCCCCGCCCGCCCCGGCTCTGTCACGGAGACCTGCATCTCGGGCAGCTCGTCCGTCACCCCGCACACGACGGCTCCTGGCTGCTCATCGACGTCGACGACCTCGGACTCGGCGACCCCGCCTGGGACCTCGCCCGCCCCGCTGCCTGGTACGCGGCAGGGCTCCTGCCGCCCGACGTCTGGACCCGCTTCCTCACCGCGTACCGGGCCGCTCGAGGTCCCGCCGTCCCGCCCGCGCCGTACGACCCCTGGCCCCAACTCGACGTCCCCGCCCGCGCCCTGACCGTGCAGACCGCCGCCCTGGCCGTCGCCAAGAGTGCCGCGGAAGACCGCGATCTCGACGACGTGGAACGGATGATGGTCGACGCCTGCGCCCGAATTGCCTCCCTCCCGCCCGAGTTGGAGGCATGATCCCGTCGTAGGCTGAAACCACCATCCGAACGGCGAGGAGCTGAGGCGACTCATGCAGTGTCCCAAGTGCCATGCACCCATGCACACCTACAACCGCAACGGCGTCCAGATCGAGCAGTGCAGCGGCTGCCGGGGGATATTCCTCGACTACGGCGAGCTGGAGGCGCTGACCCGCCTGGAGTCCCAGTGGACCCAGCAGGCCCCGCCCGCGCCTCCGGCGCCGGGGGCCTACCCCGCGCCCGCCGCGCCGGCCTGGGGTGCCCCGCAGCACGGCCACCACGGCGGTCACCACCGCCAGCGGAGCTTCGGCCGGATGCTCTTCTCCTCCTGAGCGGGCACACGACGGAGCCCCCGGTCGCACTGGGCGGCCGGGGGCTCCGGGCTGTGGACGATACTGGGATTGAACCAGTGACCTCTTCCGTGTCAGGGAAGCGCTCTCCCGCTGAGCTAATCGTCCTCGGGACCATGGCCCGGGGGCCATGGGTACTGCGTGCGCGATACTGGGATTGAACCAGTGACCTCTTCCGTGTCAGGGAAGCGCTCTCCCGCTGAGCTAATCGCGCGGGGGACCCTCGCAGGTCCAGTGGACGATACTGGGATTGAACCAGTGACCTCTTCCGTGTCAGGGAAGCGCTCTCCCGCTGAGCTAATCGTCCTTGGAGGTGGAGACGGGATTTGAACCCGTGTAGACGGCTTTGCAGGCCGTTGCCTCGCCTCTCGGCCACTCCACCAGGAGCTGCAGGGGTTCTCGGGAAGATCCCCCACTTCGAGCGGACGACGAGATTCGAACTCGCGACCCTCACCTTGGCAAGGTGATGCTCTACCAACTGAGCCACGTCCGCCTGTCGTTTCCCGGTCCGCTCTCGCGTCCCGGCGACGTGTTGAACTCTAGCGGATTCCCGGGCCAGCACAAAAACGCGTTTCCGCAGCGTGCTGAGCTGTGTTCACGGCGGGTTCACCACCGGGTGCAGGTCGCAGCCGGCGGAAACCGTCCCGGAGCAGGCCCGCAGCGGGCGTCACCGGCCCGCCATAGACTCTCAGCCGTGCACGACCTCGCTCCTCTGGCCCGCTTCGGCGGCCTCGTCGCAACCGACCTCAGGGACGTCACCAGTGACCCCGAGGCCCTCGACTCCTCCGGCTTCTGGGCCGTCGCGGCGGACTTCGAGGGCCGCCTCACCTGCGCTCGCTTCGGCGACGTGCGGCCCTCACCGGTGCCCGAGCCGGACCCGGCGGCCTGGCGCGGGCCCGCGGCCGAGGACTGGACGTCGTCGCTGGACCGGGCCGCGTACATCGCGGGCGTGCGCCGGATCCGTGAGTACATCGCCGCCGGCGAGGTCTACCAGGCGAACCTCTGCCGCGTCCTGTCCGCACCCCTGCCGGACCCGGACGCCGCCGACGTCGACGCCCTGACGGCCCTGCTGGCGCGCGGCAACCCCGCCCCGTACGCAGGAACGATCCGGCTGCCCGCGCACGGTGTGGAGATCGCCACCGCGTCGCCCGAGCTCTTTCTGCGCCGCGAGGGCCGCACGGTCGAGTCCGGGCCGATCAAGGGCACCGGCCGCACGGCCGCGGATCTGCTGGAGAAGGACCACGCCGAGAACGTGATGATCGTGGACCTGGTCCGCAACGATCTGGGGCGGGTCTGTGCCACCGGTTCGGTGACCGTGCCGGCCCTCTGCGCCGTCGAGCCCCACCCGGGGCTGGTCCACCTGGTGTCCACCGTGCGCGGCGAGCTCACCACCGACGCGGGCTGGCGCGAGCTGCTCGACGCCACCTTTCCGCCCGGCTCGGTCACCGGGGCGCCCAAGTCGAGCGCCCTGCGGATCATCGAGGCCCTGGAGACGGCGCCGCGCGGGCCGTACTGCGGGGGCGTCGGCTGGGTGGACGCCGACCGCCGCACCGGCGAGCTCGCGGTCGGGATACGTACCTTCTGGATCGACCGCGCCCAGGGCGTCCTGCGCTTCGGCACCGGCGCCGGCATCACCTGGGGCTCCGACCCCGAGCGCGAGTGGGACGAGACCGAGCTGAAGGCCGCGCGGCTGCTCGCGGTAGCGTCGGGTACGTACGCGCAGAGTGGAAGGACCGCGTGATGAGGATCTGGGTCAACGGCGGGCTGCGGGACGCCGACACCGCGCTGGTGTCCGTGTTCGACCACGGGCTGACCGTGGGCGACGGTGTCTTCGAGACCGTCAAGGCGACCGAGGGACGGCCCTTCGCCCTCACCCGCCACATCGACCGGCTCGCTCGCTCGGCCCGCGGTCTCGGCCTGCCCGACCCGGACCACGACGAGGTGCGCCGCGCCTGCGAGGCCGTCCTGGAAGCCAATCCCATGCCGCTCGGCCGGCTGCGCATCACCTACACCGGCGGGTTCTCGCCGCTCGGCTCGGACCGGGGCGACAAGGGCCCGACCCTCGTCGTCGCGGCCGCCGAGGCCAAGCGCCGCCCCGACACCACCGCCGTGATCACCGTCCCGTGGACCCGCAACGAGCGAGGTGCACTGGCCGGCCTCAAGACCACCTCGTACGCCGAGAACGTCGTTGCCCTCGCCCGCGCCCATGAGCAGGGCGCGTCCGAGGCGCTCTTCGCCAACACGGTGGGGCAGCTCTGCGAGGGCACCGGCTCCAACGTGTTCGTCGTCCTCGACGGCCAGCTGTACACCCCGCCCCTCTCCTCGGGCTGCCTCGCCGGGATCACCCGTGCCCTGACGATGGACTGGACCGGGGCGCTGGAGGCGGATCTGCCGCTCGACGCGCTGGACCGGGCCGAGGAGATCTTCCTGACCTCCACGACCCGTGATGTGCAGGCCGTGCACCGTGTCGACAGCCGCGAACTGTCCCCGACGCCCGGTCCGCTGACCGCCAAGGCCATGCGGATCTTCGAGGACCACGCCGCGGCCGACCCCGATCCGCGGGTGCCGTGAGCCGGTCGCCCGGCAAAACCTGGTGACGGGCGGCCACGGGACAGGTAGAACACCCCTGATGACCACCACCCTGCGGCCGTCCGGGCCGCTTCAGCGCAGCGACGGCGGTGTCCGGTCGCGTACGTACGACGTCTGCGTGAACAGCAGGCCCGTCGGATCGATCGAGCTCGCCACCCATCCCGGGCTCGGCCCGTCGGCGGGCGTCGTACGGTTTCTGCGCATCGACGAGCGCGACCGGCGGCGCGGACGGGGCACGGTCGCGGCGCTCGCCGCCGAGGAGGTGCTGCGCGGCTGGGGCTGTACGCAGATCCTCACCTCGGTGCCGGTGGAGGAGACCGCGGCGCTGCGCCTGACCACCGCGCTCGGGTACACGGAGCGCGGCCGCAACATGATCAAGGAACTGCCCGACGGCCCGCCGCCCGCGCTGCCCCTCGGGGTCGAGGGGCGGCCCATGACCGACGGCGAGTTCCGGGAGTGGCTGGTCGCCGCGGTGGAGAGCTACACGCAGTCATGGGTCACCCGCGGGGTGCCGCCGGAGCAGGCCCGAGCGAAGTCCGAGTCCGACCACCGCGATCTCCTGCCCGACGGACTCGCCACCCGCGGCGCCTGGCTGGACGTTCTGGTCGCCGACGGCACGACGGTGGGGCACGTCTGGGTCGCGGAGCGCGAACTCCACCCGGGTGAGCAGGGCGCGTACGTGTACGACGTCGAGGTCGCGGACGCGTACCGGGGCCGTGGGTACGGGCGGGCGCTGATGCTCCTCGCGGAGCGCGTCGCCCGTACGGAGGCCGGGGCGTCACGGCTCGGGCTGCACGTCTTCGCGGGCAACACCCCGGCGCTCGGGCTGTACGAGTCGCTCGGTTACCGGACGACTCAGATCAACTACTTCAAGCAGTTGCTGTAGTACGGGGCTCCCGTGCGGTCCGTCCGGCGTTCGAGGCCGGACACACCCGGGCCCGCCGTGGGGCGCGCCGGGGCGGAGCCCCGGATTCTACGCGTCCTGCGCCGCCGCGAGGAGGCGGTCCGTGATCTCCTCGATCCGCTCGCGCAGGCCCTCCTGGCTCTTGCCGCCGTCGAGGCGCTCGCCGCCGATGACGTACGTCGGCGTGCCCGTGACCCCGATCGCCTTGCCCTCGGCCTGGTCGGCGTCGACGATCAGGATGTGGCGGCCGTCGATGAGGGCGGTGTCGAACTCCTCCGCGTCCAGGCCGAGTTCGCGCGCGGCCTCCACGAGGAACGGTTCGCCCTTGCCGTCCAGCTCCCCGACCCGGTCGAGCACGGCCTCCACGTAGGGCCATCCCTGGCCCTGCGCCATGGCCTCCTCGGCGGCCTGCGCGGCGGCGAAGGAGTGCGCGTGCTTCTCCAGGGGGAAGTGGCGCAGCCGCAGCTCGAGCCGGTCGCCGTAGCGTTCGCGCAGCGCGCGCAGATCGGCGAGGGCGGTGCGGCAGTCGGGGCACTGCAGCTCGCACCACACGTCCATGACGATGGGCACGGCGGGGGAGGTGTCGCTCATGGGGCCAGTCTTACAGCCGCCGGCGGGCCACCCCAACCCGGACCGACCGCTTCCGGCCCGGCCGACCGGGACCTGGGGAGGATTCCCGTCCCGGAGATCTCCCTGAGGTAGGGGCGCACCGTGGCCCGGAGGGGCCCGGGCAGTGCAGGATGGAAGGGACGTACCCGCCCGTACAGGCCTGGAGGACCGGATGCTTGCCGAGACCATTTGTTCCGCGGTGTCCGCGGCCGGGCTGGGCATCGCCGCGATCACGGCGTACCGGAAGCGATTCCGGACCGCGGCCCGGATCGCCGCGTATGCGCTGGTGCCGCTCGGCCTGGTGCTGACGGGTGCCGTCCAGTGGCTCGCCGCCACGGCGTTCAGCCCGACGGCATGGGTCGGCGTCGGCGTGCTCGGGCTCGCCTGGGTGCTCTTCATGACGACCCGGGTGGCGGAGCGCCGCGCCCTGGGCAAGGCCGCCGAGGACACGGCGCGCCCCGGGGCGATCGCCCCGTCGGCCTCGGCCCCGGCCGGCTCCCCGGCTCTCGGCAGCGCGTCCCGGCCCGCCTCGCCGCCGAAGGGGAAGAAGCGCGCCGCCGACCCGGGCGACGACTTCAGCGACATCGAGGCGATCCTGAAGAAGCACGGCATCTGACCCGCCGCGCCGGCCCGGTCAACATCCGTACCGGCGCGGCGAGTTGACGCGCGCACGGCATCCCGCGGAGCCATCAGGGCGAAGGTGCAGGTCAGCGACCCAGGGCGGCTTCGCCGCCCGCCGTGGGACGGGTAAATGGGCAGCACAAACGCCCCGTAGCCCTTGATCAACACCGCGCCGCGGGGTGGCAACACAGGAGGCGAGGTCAGCTACCTGCGGTTTTGCCCACGCCGGTTCGTATTTACGCGTCAGAGCGGGTCCAGGACTCCAGGCCGCGCACCGGCCTACGCCCTCGTGACCACGGGATGTGATGAACTCGCCGTATCGCAAGGCGTGTTGTTCGATCATCGCGGGCCGCGCTGCGACATCATCGCCCCGAGATGCTGGATACCTCCCGGGGCCAGACCCCCGCCCCCGCCGACGAGCCGCGTGGCTGTCTCTTCGCGCTCTCTCAGCCGCCCCTGATGATCTTCCTCGCGGTGATCGGCTGTCTGCTGCTCATCGCCGCGGTCCACGACCTGTTTCTGCTGTGAGGTCCCCTGTGAGCACGCCGACCGTCAGCCGGCCGCCGCTTCCTTGCGGCGCGCACGGTAGGCGGCGACGTGCAGACGGTTGCCGCAGGTGCGGCTGTCGCAGTAGCGGCGGGATCGATTGCGCGAGAGGTCGACGAAGGCGCGCCCGCAGTCCGGCGCCTCGCAGCGGCGCAGCCGCTCCTGCTCGCCCGCGACGACGATGAAGGCCAGCGCCATGCCGCAGTCGGCGGCGAGGTGGTCGGCCACGGAGGCGCCGGGCGCGAAGTAGTGGACGTGCCAGTCGTAGCCGTCGTGGTCCGTGAGCTGCGGCGTGGTGCCCGCGGCGGCGACGAGCTGGTTGATCAGCTCGGCCGCGGTACGGGGGTCCTTCGCCGCGAAGACCTCCGCGAAGCGGCCCCGTATCTCACGTACGGAGTCGAGATCGGCCTCGCCCAGCTCGCCCACTCCGCTGACGTTGTGGCTTCGTACGAAGTCGTACAGGGACGAGACGTCCGTGAGCTCATCGCCCTCCGCTCGCTCCGGCGTCGCGGTGTTCACCAGATCGACGACGGTGTCGAGGGCGATGCGGGTGTCGTGGGGGATCAGCACGATTCGCTCCCTGGCCAGGTTGCGGGCGGGCGTCGCCCACCGAATTGCGCTGACTCTAGCGTCTCGCCGACGCACGCGACGGCGCCGTCACTGCGGGGTGATCCGCGGTGACAGCGCCGCCGTATGACGTATGCCGTATGCGGTTTTCCGCACAGCGCCGTCTCCCCGAGTCGGACGGCGCCGAGCAGCCCTCGGTCTGGCTCAGCTTTCGGCCAGGATGTGCGAGAGCTCCGTGTCGAGATCGAAGTGGCGATGCTCGGTGCCCGGTGGTACCGCGGCGTCGGTTCGCTTCAGGAAGGACTCGAGGGCCCGTGCCGGGGCCTCGAGCAGGGCTTCGCCCTCCGGGGAGCTCAGCGCGATGCAGACGACGCCCTGGCCATGACTGCGCGACGGCCAGACTCTGACGTCGCCGGTGCCGGTGGGCCGGTGCAGCCCCTCGGCGAGGAGATCACGGGCGAACACCCACTCGACCGTCTCCTCGGCTCCGGTATGGAAGGTGGCGTGCACGGCATAAGGATCGGCCGTGTCATACCGCAGGCCCGCGGGTACAGGCAGTGAGGACTCGCTCGATACAACGAGGCGCAGGTGCAGCTCGCAGCTGACCGTGGTGTTCATAAGCGCCAGGGCCTTTCGCTCAGTGTGCGCTCGGGGATTCGCACGTCGGCGAAATCGACATGCCACCTACGGTGCCGTTGTAAACCCCTCTGTCTGTTTTGTGATCCTTCAGGTACCCCGTACGGAGGAGTCCGACCTACGACCGTGCGGTCATTCCGGCGAGGCCTCCCGTCAGGTACTTTGGGGCTCATGAATGCGGAGAGTGACGAGCGGGAGAAGGCGGCCGCGAGGTCGGCCGCGAATCCTGTCACGGGGGACGTGACCACGGACGCGAGCGAGGACGGGACGGCCCAGGAGCGGCCGCTCGGATCCAGGGCGCCGGAGTTCGTGAAGGCGCGCAGGACGCTGCACGTGAGCTGGCAGGTCGGCGTCTTCATCGTCGGCCTCGCCGTGGTGGTGGCCGGCGTGATCATGCTGCCGCTGCCCGGGCCGGGCTGGCTGGTGATCTTCGGCGGCATGGCGATCTGGGCCACCGAGTTCGTCTGGGCGCAGCTCGTCCTGCGCTGGACGAAGCGGAAGGTGACCGAGGCCGCACAGCGGGCTCTCGATCCCAGGGTCCGTCGGCGCAACATCATCCTGACCACGATCGGTCTGGTGATCATGGCTGTGCTGATCGGGATCTACGTCTGGAAGTTCGGGTTCGTCATGCCCTGGAAGATCGACGAGTGACCCCCGGGGCGACGTCCCGATGGTCGTGCCCATGGTCATGGGGCGCCGCTGACATGCGGTAATGTGTGCGGTGCGCCCGGGCGATTAGCTCAGTGGGAGAGCGCTTCGTTCACACCGAAGAGGTCACTGGTTCGAACCCAGTATCGCCCACCACCCGGACCGAAGGCCCCGGAGACCGAGAGTCTCCGGGGCCTTCGGCGTTTCACCCGTTCGCCCCGTCGCGAGCCCGCTCACCGCATCCGGGTCAGGGTGTCCCGGAGCCTGCGGGCGTCGCGCAGACGCTGCTCGTACGTCGCGCCGACCGCGAGGAGCAGCAGTCCGGCGAGGGCGGGCGGCAGCCAGCGCGGGAGAGCGCCGACGACCTGGACGACGTACGGGGCGAGCTCATGCAGCGCGTCCAGCGTCAGGGTCAGCCCGCCGAGCACCAGCAGGGCCTGCAGCCGCAGCCTGGCGCCCGCGAGCGTGACCGCGAGGGCGGCCGCACCGAGGAGCAGCGGGCGCAGCCAGTGCGGGTCTCCCCAGGCCGCGAAGAGGCTCGGCACGAGGGTCGCCGCCAGGCCGGGACCGTACGCGACCCACGACGAGGCCTCAGGGTCCCTGCGCCGGCGCAGCAGGCCGAGGGCGAGCGCCGGAACGGTCACCGGGAGCGTGTACGCCTCGGGCGTGGACACGTCGGACGCCGCGAGCCGCACCCACGTGGCCGCCACGAACAGCACCGCGGCGACGTACCCGGCGGCGGGGCGGCGCTCGGCCCGCACGGCCGTGCCCGCCGCGACGACGCCCGCGAGTGCGAGCACCAGCGCGAGGGTGGGCGCGTGGGGCACCGCCAGACCGATCGCGACCAGCCCGGCCACCGCTCCCGTGAGCTCGACCGGCAGCGCGACGGCGTGACGGCGCAGGCGGATGGCCGTGAGCAGCGCGGTGGCCGCGGGGACCGCGAGGAGCGCGACGGCGGCCTGGTGGGCGGGCAGGCCGGCGGCCGCGGCCGTGGCCCCGACCAGCCCGGTGGCCCACACGACCGCCGTGCACGCCAGAACGGCCTGGACGGACGCGCGCGTCACGAACGCCGCCGCCACGGTCACGACGGTCAGCACACCGAGCACGGCGAACGTGGCGGGCCGCGTGGCCAGCCCGAGCAGCGCCACGCTCAGTCCGCCGGCCAGGCCGCAGACGAGCGCGGTGAAGGCCGTGGCACCCGGGCGGGGACGCCCGGCGTCGTCACCGCCCGGTGTCCGGTCCCGGGCGCCGGCACGAACCGCCGGTGCCGACGCCGCCGTCACCACCACGAGCTGCACCGCGAGCGTGGCCGCGTACGGCAGGGACAGCGTCGCGGGCACGGCGAACGCGGCGCCCCAGGCGAGGACGAGCGCGATGCAGGACATCGCCGTGCGGGGGAGGGCCACGCCGGGCAGGAGGCGGGGCACCGCCCACAGGACGACGGCCACCGCGGCCAGGACCAGCGGGGCGGTGTCCGTCCCCGGCGGCGGCGCGGTCAGGCCGGCGGCGCCCGACCAGACGTCGTCGACGACCGTGACCGGGGTCAGGAGCGTGGTCGCCGCGTACGGCAGGGCCCAGGCGGTCGCGGCCCCGTGGACCAGGGCCGACGCGATGCCGAGACCGAGCAGGATGCCGCGTGTCGCCCGGGTGCGTACGACGGCGAGAAGCGCGAGGAGCGCGACGGCGCACACCAGGTACCCGGGCACGGCCCAGTCGTCCGGCATCGCGGGGCGGAGTACGCCGCCGATGCCTGCGATCAGGGCCAGCCCCGCCACCGTCGCCATCGCGGCTGCCGCCGTCGCCCTCGCTGCCGAGGGTGTGGTCTGCGGCCCGTTCGGCTGCTCCTGCGGCGACGCGGTCGGCGTCGTTGTCGGGATCGGGGCCGGCGTCGTACGCCAGGCTGCGACCAGTGCGAGAGCCGCGGCCGCGAGGAGCAGGACGCACGGCTCCACCGCCTCCGCAGCCGTCCCGGCGCTCACGGACAGCCAGAGCCCGGTCAGCAGCGACCAGCCGCCGGTGACCACCGCACCCGCGACCGCGAGCCCCCGGACCGCCGCCGGCTTCGCGGCGAGCGCGATCGCGACGTCGAGCGCGGCGGTCGCCAGCGTCGCCCACGCGATCGTCCAGGCGCTTGCGTCCGCCGCCAGCGCCCAGAGCGGCAGCGGGAGTTGTACGGTCACGACGGCCACCGGCAGCGGGGTGCGCAGCTTGCGCAGGGCCAGCCCGTAGGCGGCCCACAGCGCGGCCAGCGCGCCCGAGGCGACGGCCGCGTACCCCACGGCGTGCGTCTGCGGCAGTGCCGCGCGGCGCAGGGCGTACGCGTCGAGGACCATCAGGACCAGACCCAGCGCCGCCACCGATTCGGCGGTCGACGTCAGCCCGCGGCGCAGCAGCAGGACCGGCGTCGCGAGCGCCGCCACCGTCACCGCGCCGAGCACCAGGGAACGTCCGCCGATGCCCATGTGGCCCCAGCTGACCAGGGTGAAGGCGATCGCGGCGATCGTCAGCAGGATCCCGCCCAGGGTGAGCAGCACGTTCTGCGCGCTCGGGGGCGAGGTGTCGGGAGCGGGGCGCGGAGGCCAGACCTGGCCACCGGGACCGCCCGGCCCGCCGGCCCCTGCCGCGGCGCTCGGCCGGTGCGCCGTCCGCATCGCCTGCAGCGTCTGCACCAGCCACGCCCTGCGGACCAGCAACTGGGCGCGTCGCGCGTCGAGTTGAGCCAGCTCACCGTCGAGGAGCCGCAGTTCCTCGGCGGGCGGCAGTTCGTTCTCCATGGCGAGCAGTGTGGTGTGCGACACATGAATCCGATATGCGCGCGGATACTCAGGCGGATACTCAGATCGCGCGTGAGTACGGCCCTCGCTGCGCAGAATCCGGGCATGGACTGGCATCACTACCGCTTCCGCAGCATCTGGGAGCTGTCCGCCGCGCCGCGCCTCGTCTACACCGTGCTGGAGCGGGTGGAGGACTACCCCCGCTGGTGGCCGCAGGTCCGCGAGGTCATTCCCGTGGACGGTCGCAGCGGCACTGCCCGCTTCCGCTCCGTCCTCCCCTACGACCTCGTCGTCACTGCCCGCGAGCGCCTGCGGGATCCCGACTCCGGGGTCCTGGAGGTGGAGCTCGCCGGCGACCTCGTCGGCTGGGCCCGCTGGACCCTGGTGCCGCGCGTCGGCGGCGGCACGCGCGCCCGCTACGACCAGGAGGTGGAGGTGCGGCGCAGGCTGATGCGGCTGCTGGCCGTGCCGGGGCGTCCGGCCTTCCGGGCGAACCACGCACTGATGATGCGCGGCGGGCGGCGCGGACTCGCCGAGTATCTGCGGGGAGACCCGAAGGGAGTTTGAAGGAAACCCGCCGGTACCTGTATGGTTCAGTGCGTTCCCGGGCGATTAGCTCAGTGGGAGAGCGCTTCGTTCACACCGAAGAGGTCACTGGTTCGAACCCAGTATCGCCCACCGGGAGAGGCCGGTCCGTCACTCGACGGACCGGCCTCGATCATTTTCCGGCCGGTGCGGCGGCCTCGCAGCCGGCGCGGCCGACAGGGTCGGCGTGCCCCGCGCGTTTCCGACCGATCGCCAGAACCGCCATGACCGGGGCGAGTTGGGACCCCCGCGCGCTCTTGACGGGGACGCGACACTTCGCTTCAATCCGCCTGGCAGGTCCAGACCAATCGTGGCGCCGCGACAGGTCCGCCGAACCATCCCCACCCCACACCGGGAGGTCACGTGCGTTCCAGACACCGGCTCTTGGCCGGGCTCAGCGCGGCGCTGCTGGCCGCGGCCGCCGCCATCGCCCTGCCCAGTACCGCGCAGGCCGCGAATCTGCTCACCAATCCCGGGTTCGAGTCCGGGTCCCTGTCCGGCTGGTCCTGCACCGG
>NZ_JBHWKX010000060.1:40847-47869 GCF_042730885.1 Streptomyces sp. NPDC059909 | reverse complement strand
GGAACGCGCCAAGGCGTCACGACGTCCGCCGGACGACCACGCACCGATTTTCACGCACACAGGGTGTCGCCGTCAGGCGACCGGATTACTGACCCGAACGGCGAAGTCGTCACAGTAACCACCCGATCCGGCGGTGGGTTCACCGCGGGCTTCCTGCGGCCGCGTGCACCGCCTGCCGTCGTCGAACTGCCCGTACCCGCCCAGTCTTCGCCGCGACGGACCATCCTGCGACCGGGGCTGATCAGGCGGGGTTGCGGGGTGCCGCTGTCTCCGGTCGGTGCGGTGCCGCCACCTCCGGTCCGTGCGGTGCCGCCACCTCCGGTCCGTGTGGTGCCGCTGTCTGCGATCCGTGCGGCCCGGGCACCCCGGCAGCCTCGACTCGCCGACGGCCGACGACGCGTACGGACCGGCGGGCAGCGGGCACCGACCGGTCGATGAACGATCAACCACCACTCGTCCCGTACCGGGCGAGAGCCTGGTGAACTCCCGCTGTCATCGGCCACCGGGCCGCAGTCGCACCTCCAGCATGTGGGCAGTCCCCCGCACTGGAGGTGCTCATGTCACGGTGGAGATCCGCTCTCACCGCACTGCCCGCAGCCGCCCTCGCCGTCGCCGCACTCCTCATCGCCCCCGGCCCCGCCCACGCCGCCGCGTCGGACCCGGAACTGGCCTACCGCTGGGCCCCGGTCCACTACCAGGACACCTCGTCCGCGTACTACACCGCCGACTACCTCGCGCCGGTCGACTACGACGGCGACTGGAACACCCTCGACAACTGGGAGCAGCTCGACGCCCACGCCGGACGCCTGTCCGGCACGGTCTACTACTCCGTCGCCGAGACCAGCACCCACTGGTACCTGACCTACGCCTTCTTCCACCCGCGGGACTGGAAGGACTACCCCCTCAACCTGTTCTCGCACGAGAACGACATGGAGGGACAGCTGGAGGTGATCCGCAAGGACGGCAGCGCGTACGGAAGCCTCGAGGCCGTGGTCACCCTCGCCCACGACAACTTCTACTCCTACACCCCGCCGGGAAGCCCCTTCACCGGCGGCCAGGAGAACATCGACGGCACCCTCGTCATGCAGGCCTTCGACGGGGCGGGCCACCCGGCCAGCTTCCAGGAGGCCCGCGGCCACGGCGCGTACGCCTGGGACGGTGCCGCCTTCCCGGGCGGCGACGGCATCGTCTACCGGCCCAGCCGCGGTGCGGGATCGGTGCCGAGCGGCGGGAACGACCGCAACGCGACGTACCAGCTCGTCGACATCATGGCCGGCGGCGGCCTCTGGGAGCGCCGTGACAACGCGGAGACGTACGCCTCCTGGGGCGCCTTCCGGGGTGACAACGGCAAGGACAACGCGGCGCACGCACCCTGGGCCTGGGACGACGCGAACGACGGCAGCGCGCTGCAGCCCGGCGTGATCGTCACCGACCCCGCGCTGCTGGTCTCGCAGTACTTCGCCAACACCGGCAGCCTGGATCGGAACTACCTGCGCAACCCGTACCGCTCCTGACGACCGACGGGACAGGTCCCTGACGACCGGCGGGGCAGGTCCCTGACGAGCGGCGGCCGGCCCGGACCGCGAAGCGGCGCCGCACCCGTACCAGCGGGGTGCGACGCCGCCCGGGCTTTCGACGGCCCTCCGACGGGGGGCCTGGCCATCACCCGGAGTGAGCTGGCAGGATCGCGGCCATGTCCCCGGCACTTCCTCGCCTCACCCGACGCCGCCGCCGCGCCCTCCAGGGCTCCGCGGTGCTCGCCGTGGTGTGCGGGCTGCTGCTGTGGTGGCTGCTCCCTGTGGGGGAGAGCTCCCCGAGCGGGCGCCTCATCTTCAGCACGGGCGTGAAGACCGGCGTCTACCAGCGGTACGGCGAGCTTCTGGAGGGCGCGCTCGCGCGCGATCTGCCCCGGGTCTCGATAGATCTGCGGACCAGCGAGGGCTCGCAGCAGAACCTCGCCCGTGTCGCGAACGGCGAGGCCGACTTCACCATCGCCACCGCCGACGCCGTGGCGAAGTACCAGCGGGACGTCAGGCCCGGCGCGAACCGGCTGCGCGGCTGCGCCCGGCTGTACGACGACTACGTGCAGCTCGTGGTCCCGCAGAGCTCGTCGGCGCAGACGCCGGCCGATCTCCGCGGCAAGCGGGTGGGCGTCGGCCAGGCGGGATCAGGCGTGCGGCTGATCGCCGAGCGGGTGCTGAACGCGGCGGGCCTGGACCCGGCGGAGGACATCACTCCGGTCCCTGCCGGGATCGACACCATGCCGGACCTGCTGGAGCGGGGCGACCTGGACGCCTTCTTCTGGTCGGGCGGGCTGCCCACCAGCGCCGTACAGATGCTGTCCGAGCGCTTCCCCATCCGGCTGGTCCCGCTGGACGAGAAGCTGATCGACCGGCTCCATGACGAGGGGGGCGGGGCGACGCGCTACTACCGCTCGGCCGTGGTGCCCGCCGATGCCTACCCGCGCATCGCAGGCGCTGCTCCGGTGGAGACCGTCGCCGTCACGAATCTGCTGGTCACCACGACCGGCGCGGACGCGGAGCTGACCGAGCGCCTCACCCGCACCGTGATCAACAGCCGGGACCGCATCGGGCGTGAGGTGCACCCGGCGCAGCTGGTGGATCTGCGGACGGCGATCTACACGGACCCGCTGCCGCTGCACGAGGGCGCGCGGCGGTACTACCGCTCGGCCAAGCCGTAGGGCCGTCTTCCGGATCCGGCCCTTGGGCTCGCGTGCCCCGGTACGCGCTCCCAGCTCACCGCTCCCTCAGGAACCGTTCACCGCGCGGTCGCCTCGGCGGGGTCCACCGGTCCACGACCCGCCGGGCACGTACGCGGGAGCGTGAGTGTCACGCGCAGCCCGTGCGGCTCGGCGTGGGCGAACGAGATCGAGCCCCCGGCGGCCGAGAGCAGTGCGCGGGTTATGGAGAGGCCGAGGCCGGAGCCCTTCACGTTCTGATGGCGGTTGCTGCGCCAGAAGCGGTCCCCGACACGGCCCAGCTCCTCGTCCGTCAGCCCGTGACCCCGGTCGGTGATCACGATCGTGGAGGTCTCGCCGTCCGCGGAGACCGCGACGGTGACCTCCTCTCCCCCGGGTGTGAACTTCAGCGCGTTGTCGATCACGGCGTCGAGGGCGCTGGAGAGCGCCACGGGATCGGCCCAGGCGGTCACCGCCGGGCCCTCGCCGGTCAGCAGCACGCCCTTCTCGTCGGCGAGCGGCCGCCATGCGGCGACCCGCTCGGCGGCGAGCGCGCCGATGTCGGTGAGCCGGAGGTCCGCGGAGGCGTGCTCGGCCAGCGCCAGGTCCAGCAGATCGTCGAGGACCTGGGCGAGGCGCTTGCCCTCGGTGCGTACGGAGGCGATCTCCTCGTTCCCCTCGGGGAGCTCCAGCGCGAGGAGCTCGATCCGCAGCAGCAGGGCCGCGAGCGGGTTGCGCAGCTGGTGGGAGGCGTCGGCGACGAACGCGCGCTGCTGCTCCAGCACCTCTTCGACGTTGTCCGCCATCTCGTTGAACGAACGGGCCAGCCTTCGCAGCTCCGGGGGCCCGCCGGCCGCGGCGACGCGCGAGTTCAGGCGTCCGGTCGCGATGTCGTGGGTGGCGGCGTCCAGGACCCGTACCGGCCGCAGCACCCAGCCGGTGAGCCGCACCGCGGCGCCGACGGCGAGGAGCATCGCCGCGGACTCACCGGCGGCGATGAGCAGCCAGCCGGTGAGGATCCGTGAGCGCAGCTGTCCGGTGGGCGAGTCGGTGACGACGACCGCGACGACGTCGCCGTCCCGTACCACCGGCGAGGCGACGACGAGCCTGGCGCCCTCCTGCCAGGGCCACACCTGGGGCGGATCGTGACTGCGCCGGCCCAGCAGCGCTTCCTGGAAGGCCCTGCGGCCCTCGCCCTCCTCGGGGATCTCCCAGTACTCGGGTGCGCGGGCCATGGCCGCGTCGCTGCGGTAGAAGACACCGGTCCGCATCCCGTACACATCGTGGTAGCGGCTCAGTTCCTCTTTGAGCGTTTCGCGCCGTTCGTCCTGACCGGAGAACCCGTCGGTGACGAACTGGGCCTGCGCCGCGAACCGCGCGGCGTCGTCCATCCGGTCCACGACGACGCCCTGCTGCTCGGCGGCGGCGAGACTCACGGCGAGCGGGAAGCCGAGCGCGAGCAGCACGCCCGCCATGAGGACGATGAGGAGCGGAAGAAGGCGGGTACGCAACGGAAGCGGCCGCCCTTACGCGGCGGGCGCGACCAGGCGGTAGCCGACGCCGCGCACGGTCTCGATCAGGGCGGGCATCCGGAGCTTGGAGCGCAGCGACGCGACGTGCACCTCGAGCGTCCGGCCTGTGCCCTCCCAGCTCGTGCGCCACACCTCGCTGATGATCTGCTCACGGCGGAAGACCACGCCGGGGCGCTGGGCGAGCAGAGCGAGCAGGTCGAACTCCTTGCGGGTCAGCTGGACGGCGATGCCTTCGACGCTGACGCGACGTGTGGCGAGCTCGATGGTGACGGCACCCAGCCTGAGGGCGCTGTCGGCGGCCGGAGCCGCCTCCTCACCGGGGGCGGTGCGCCGGCTCACGGCATGGATCCGGGCGAGCAGTTCGCCTGTGTCGTACGGCTTCACCACGTAGTCGTCGGCGCCCAGGTTCAGTCCGTGGATCCGGGACCGTACGTCCGAGCGCGCGGTGACCATGATCACCGGGGTCGAGGTGAGCTTCCGTATCTTTCCGCAGACCTGGTAGCCGTCCTGGTCGGGCAGTCCGAGGTCGAGGAGCACGACGCCGAACGGCGCTTTGCCCTCGGCGGCCGCCGGAAGCACGGCCTGCAGCGCCTCCTCGCCGTTGCGGGCGTGCGTCACGGAGAAGCCGTGCCTGGCGAGCACCGCGGACAGGGCCGCGGCGACATGGTCGTCGTCCTCGACGAGCAGCAGTCTCATGGCCCCCCTCCGGGCAGAACTCAGGGCGTAGCTCTTGCGTGTGTACAGGGCATGAACGCCGATTGCCGCCCGGTCAGTCAAGAGGCATCTCGTTGCATGGGGGTTTCCGTTACCCACCCGGTACGGCGAGCGCCGCCCCGTTCACCCAGAGTGTCCGGTTGCGGCCGGATCGTTATGCTCAATTTCAGCTCAGATGTACTGACGCTGATGGCACCGCGTGCTTAGGGTCCTCCCAATCGAGGAGGACGGAGCAAGAAGCCGATGAGCGGAGTATCAGTGACCAAGGGTGCGGAGGATGCCGTACCGGCGGCGGCCGACCTGGTCGTACTGAACAACGTCAACAAGCACTTCGGCGCGCTGCATGTGCTCCAGGACATCGACCTGACGATCGCGCGCGGCGAGGTCGTCGTCGTGATCGGACCCTCCGGGTCCGGTAAGTCCACGCTGTGCCGCACCATCAACCGGCTGGAGACGATCGACTCCGGCGTCATCACGATCGACGGCAAGCCGCTGCCCCAGGAGGGCAAGGAGCTCGCCCGGCTGCGTGCCGATGTGGGCATGGTCTTCCAGTCGTTCAACCTCTTCGCGCACAAGACCGTGCTGGAGAACGTCATGCTGGGCCAGCTCAAGGTCCGCAGGGCGGACAAGAAGGCCGCCGAGGAGAAGGCGCGTGCGCTGCTCGACCGGGTGGGTGTCGGCTCCCAGGCCGACAAGTACCCGGCGCAGCTCTCCGGCGGTCAGCAGCAACGCGTCGCCATCGCCCGGGCGTTGGCGATGGATCCGAAGGTGATGCTCTTCGACGAGCCCACCTCCGCCCTCGACCCCGAGATGATCAACGAGGTGCTCGAGGTCATGCAGCAGCTGGCGCGCGACGGTATGACCATGGTCGTCGTCACGCACGAGATGGGCTTCGCGCGCTCGGCCGCCAACCGCGTCGTGTTCATGGCGGACGGCAAGATCGTCGAAGAGGCCACGCCCGACCAGTTCTTCAGCAACCCGCGCAGCGACCGGGCGAAGGACTTCCTTTCGAAGATCCTGCACCACTGAAGCGGGCCCTTTGAACCCGGCCCGTCCTGGGCATCGTTGGCCCTGGACAGGGTTCTGCTGACCGCCCACATCACGTCTAACCAAGGGAAGTTCACCATGAAGCTCCGCAAGGCCTCCGCCGCCGCCGCAGCCGCCGTCGCGCTCGCCCTGACCGTCACCGCGTGCGGCTCCGGCAAGAAGGACGACTCCGCCGGCGGTTCCACGGGCGGCGGCGACAAGATCACGATCGGCATCAAGATCGACCAGCCCGGTATCGGCCTGAAGACCCCGGACGGCAAGTACGTCGGCTTCGACGTCGACGTCGCCAAGTACGTCGCCAAGGAGCTCGGCTACGAAGAGGGCGACATCGTCTTCAAGGAGACGAAGAGCGCCGACCGTGAGACCGCGATCGAGCGCGGCGACGTCAAGTTCATCGCCGCCTCCTACTCGATCAACGACAAGCGTCTGGCGAAGGTCGACTTCGCCGGCCCGTACCTGCTGGCCCACCAGGACATTCTGGTCCGCGCCGACGACAACACCATCACCAAGCCCGAGGACCTGAACAAGAAGAAGCTCTGCTCGGTCACCGGCTCGACCTCGGCGACCAACGTCAAGGAGAAGCTCGCCCCGCAGGCCCAGCTGCAGGAGTTCGGTGGCTACTCCGAGTGCCTGACCGGCCTGGAGAACAAGGTCGTCGACGCTCTGACCACGGACGACTCCATCCTCGCCGGCTACGCCGCGCAGGAGGCGTTCAAGGGCAAGTTCAAGCTCGCCGGCTTCAAGATGAGCAACGAGAACTACGGCATCGGCCTCAAGAAGGGCGACGCCGAGCTCAAGGACAAGATCAACAAGGCGCTGGAGAAGATGGTCTCCGACGGCTCTTGGCAGAAGGCCGTGGACGCCCACTTCGGCCCGGCCGGCTACAAGAGCGAGCCCGCGCCGAAGATCGGCAACATCGTCAAGTGACCGCGGGGCCTGTGAGGCGGGCTGGACGCAGGGGGGGTGGCGGGGCAAGGCCCTCTCCCACGCGCACGCGGCGGAGTAGGGGGGGGTGTTTTCAATTTTTGGGC
>NZ_JBHWKX010000060.1:0-40837 GCF_042730885.1 Streptomyces sp. NPDC059909 | reverse complement strand
TTTTCACCTAATCAGCAAAAAAAACATCCCCCCCAAAAGCACCCCCCCCCCTCGCAGCGCTCCTGCGCTTCGTGCACCCCCCCCCCCCCCGCCCGCCCCCCCCCCCCCGGGCCCTTCCCACACGCATACGCGGAAGCGCGGGAGATCGTGTTCGACTTTCTTGATATGAACGCCCTACTGGGGGCCTTCTGGGTGACGGTGAAACTCACCGTCTACTCGGCCCTCGGCTCCCTGATATGGGGAACGCTGCTGGCCGGCATGCGGGTCAGTCCGATCCCGCTGATGCGGGGTTTCGGTACCGCGTACGTGAACGTCGTGCGTAACATCCCGCTCACCGTCGTCATCGTCTTCACCTCGCTGGGCCTGTTCCAGACGCTCGGTGTCACCCTCGGCGCAGACGACTTCAAGGTGATCAACTTCCGGCTCGCGGTGCTCGGTCTGATCGCTTACACTGCCGCGTTCGTGTGCGAGGCACTGCGGTCCGGCATCAACACGGTGCCGGTCGGGCAGGCTGAGGCCGCGCGTGCGCTCGGCCTCAGCTTCACGCAGGTGCTGCGGCTCATCATCCTCCCGCAGGCCTTCCGCTCGGTGGTCAATCCCCTGGCGAACGTGCTGATCGCGCTGACGAAGAACACGACCGTGGCGTCGGCCATCGGCGTCGCCGAGGCCGCGTACCTCATGAAGGGCTGGATCGAGGAGTACGCCGCCCTCATCCCGATCGTCGCTGTCTTCGCGTTCGGGTTCATCTGCCTCACGCTGCCGACCGGACTGGTCCTCGGCTGGGTCAGCAAGAAGGTGGCGGTGAAGCGATGAGTTCCGTTCTCTACGACGCCCAGGGGACCCGCGCCAAGCGGCGCAACATCCTCTACACGGTGCTGTTCACGATCGCCCTCGCCGGTGTGCTGTGGTGGGTGTACGACAGCCTGAACGCCAAGGGCCAGCTCGACTGGATCAAGTGGGAGCCGTTCTTCACGAGTTCCCAGCCGTACACGACGTACATCTGGCCGGGTCTGCAGAACACCCTGATCGCTGCGAGCCTCTCGCTGGTCATCGCGCTGCCGCTGGGCGCGTTCTTCGGTATCGCCCGGCTCTCCGACCACCGGTGGGTCCGGGGCGTCGCCGGCACCGTCGTGGAGTTCTTCCGCGCGATCCCGGTGCTGATCCTGATGCTGTTCGCCAACCAGGCGTACTCGGACTTCACCGACATCAGCAGTGATGTGCGGCCGTTGTACGCGGTGGTCACCGGCCTGGTGCTCTACAACGCCTCGGTGCTCGCCGAGATCGTCCGGGCCGGCATCCTGTCGCTGCCCAGGGGGCAGAGCGACGCGGCCAAGGCGATCGGTATGCGCAAGGGCCAGACGATGCGGTACGTGCTGCTGCCGCAGTCGGTGACCGCCATGCTTCCGGCGATCGTCAGCCAGATGGTGGTCATCGTGAAGGACACCGCGCTCGGCGGCGCGATGCTCACCTTCTCCGAACTGCTCGCATCGGTCCGTCCGATGAGCGCGAACTACGGCGCGAACACCATCGCCAGCTTCACCGTCGTCGCCGTCATCTTCGTGGCCCTGAACTTCGCTCTCACCTCGGTCGCGAGCTGGCTGGAGAAGAAGCTCCGGCGCGGGAAGAAGAGCACGGGCGCGGTGGTGCACGCCGGGCCCGGGGGCGGCCTGGAGACGGTCGGGCCTCCCGGCGACGGCATCTCGACGCAGGGCGACTTCAAGTCCGGCGCCGGAGGCGGCGGCATCTGACGGCACGAGTCCGAAGGCTCCACGGGCGAAGGTTCCACGAGCGAACGCTCCACGGGGGCGGCGGCGCGAACGCGCTGCCGCCCCCGTCGCTTGACGGGGGCACCGGCAGTGGGTTGCATACGTTCTGTGATCGCGCACCGGGCTTCGCCCAGCCCATTCCCACTGTTCCCTCTGTCTCCGCGGGCCTCAGGAGCAGCGCCGTGGACCCGGTGATCGTCGTCGGCGCGGGGCCCGTCGGGCTCGCGCTGTCGCTCGCTCTCGCTGCGCAGGGTGTTCCTTCCGTCGTGCTCGACGAGGGTGCGGGGAAGGACGAACCGCGCCCCGCCCGCACGGTCGTACTGCGTGCCGACACCGCGGCCCTGATGGAACGGCTCGGTTGCGCCACGATCCGTGACGAGGGAGCCCGCTGGATCGGCTGGCGTTCGCTTCGGCGCAAGCAGGAGATGCGCGTGCTGGAGCTCGGCGGGGACGAGATGCCGGCTCCACTGCACATTCCGCAGCACGCTCTGCTGCGCGGGCTGCGCGACGCCATCGCCGCGGACGACCTCGTGCAGGTCGCCACGCACAGCCGGCTGGACGCACTGGAGCAGGACGGCAGCGGGGTCACCGCGCACACGCGCGGGCCCGAGGCGACCTGGTGGCGCGGGAGTTATCTGGTCGGCTGCGACGGGGCACGGTCGACCGTGCGGAAGCTGCTGGGGGTCCGCTTTCCCGGGCGTACCGCCGTGGAGCGCCATGCCGTGGCCGCTCTCCGCACCGAAATGCCGTGGCCGGACGAGGCGGTGCTGCACCGGCTGCCGCCGTGGCGCTCGGGCGGCGAAGAGGTGACGGCCCGGCCGCTGCTGGACGGTGCCTGGCGGCTCGACTGGCTGTTGCCCGCCCGCGGCGAGCTGGTGACACCGGACGCGCTGGTGTCCCGGGTGCGGGACACCCTGTCCGGCTGGTGCGACGGGCCACCTCAGTACGAGCTCATCGACACGGGTGTCTACACCCTGCATCACCGTCTCGCCCGGCGCTGGCGCGTGGACCGGGCCTTTCTCGCCGGCGACGCGGCCCATCTCCTCGGCGCGGTCGGTACGCAGGGGCTCGACGAGGGGCTGCGCGACGCCGACAACCTCGCCTGGAAGCTGGCGCAGGCCTGGCACCACGGCGCTTCGGACACGCTGCTGGACAGCTATCAGGCCGAGCGGCGCACCGCCGTCGCCGCGCGGCTGCGCGCCGCCGACCAGTCGCTGCCGATACTGCGGAGCAGCGGCGGTCTGCGGACCTATCTGCCGGGTGCGGGGCGCGGGCACGACACCCTGCTGACCGACGGGCATCTGGGGCTCGGGCCGCTGGGCGCGCCCCCTTCGTACCCGCACTCTCCCCTCGCACCTCAACACGCCGAGGCGCACACCGCGGTCGGTACCCCGTTCGGAGCACCGGTCGACGACATCCGGGTCACGGCCCCGGACGGCACGGCCGTACGGCTCCGGGACCGGCTGGGGCGGGGCCGGTTGCTGGTCGTGCTGGTGGCGCCCGGCACCGGGGTGTGGGACCGGCGGCACTGGGTGAGCGCGGGTGTGATGCCGCGGCTGGCCTCGGCCGTCGAGGCACTGCCGGTACGGGCCGAGTTGCTGGTCACCGAGGCCTACCCGGGGGCTTCGGCGCACACGGTCCTGCTGGTACGGCCGGACGGGCATCTCGTGGCGGCGTTCGGCGGGGTGCACCCGGCCGAGCTGTACGCGGCGGCGGACGCGGTGCGTGGGGGCGTGCCCGAGTCCTCCTCGGTCGGTGCTGACCGCACTGCGGACATCAATTGACCGACGCAGGCGCACATGGTGTACTCCGGATCGTGACCGACACCGATGTGCGCCTGTGGCGGAGGGTCCATATGGATCTGCTCCGCTATGCGGGCTGCGTGTGTCGTCCGTCCTGCTGAATTCGCCTTCTTCCCCCCTCGCGGCCCCTTCGCGTTCGTACGCGTTCCTCGTACGCGCTTCTCCTACGCGTGGTTCGCGCGCATGAATTCGTGCGCGCTTCGTACGCCGGGCCGTATGCATCTCAGCGAACTTCCAGGACGGTTCTTGTGGCCCAGTCTGTCCCTGTACCCACGAAAACGGCCGCGCCCACCGCGGCCGACCTCCTCGACTTCGTCCGGCGCACCGTCGCCGACGCCGGACTGATCAGCTCCCTTCCGCTCGATCCGGAGGGCCGCACCTGGGTACGGCTCGACGGGCCTGGTGGCAGCGAGGCCTGGCTGATCAGCTGGCCTCCGGGCACGGGAACGGGCTGGCACGACCACGCCGAGTCGGTCGGCGCGTTCGCCACGGCCTCCGGCGAGCTGAAGGAGAACTCGCTCGCGGTACGGCTCCCGGCGAGCGGCTGGAAGACCCTGGAGCTGGCCGAAGGGGTGGACCGCGAGCGGCAGTTGGGCCCCGGCCAGGGCCGGGCGTTCGGGCGGCACCATGTGCACGAGGTGCTGAACGAGTCGGAGACCGAGCACGCGGTCTCTGTCCATGCGTACTATCCGCCGCTGCCGCTGATCCGGCGCTTCAGCCGGTCCGGCGCGGTGCTCCGTCTTGAGCAGGTCGAGCGTCCGGAGGACTGGCAGTGAGCAACCGCCCTGTGGGTGTCGACGAGTTGCTGGAGCAGGTCCGGGTGGGCCTCGACCGGGTCGGGCCGAGCGAGGCCTTCGACGCGGCGGCGAACGGGGCGCTGCTGGTGGACATCCGCTATGCCGCGCTACGGGACCGGGACGGGCTGATCCCCGGCGCGCTGGTCGTGGAGCGCAATGAACTGGAGTGGCGGCTGGACCCGCAGGGCAGCCACCGTGCGCCCGAGGCCACCAGCCATGACCTGCAGGTCGTGGTGATCTGCAACGAGGGGTACGCCTCGTCGCTCGCGGCCGCCTCGCTCAAGCAGCTGGGGCTGCACCGGGCAACGGATCTGGTGGGCGGCTTCCAGGCCTGGCGGGCGGAGGGCCTGCCGGTGCAGGTGCCGCCGGGGGCGGTGGCGTAGGCGCGCCTGGCCGTGGGCCCCTGCACCCGCGTGCCCGTGGGCCCCGGGCTGGGGGAAGGGCACAGGTGCGGGCTTTGCGGTACCCGGCCCGGCGGCGAGGGGCATGCTGCCCTGAGCGCCACCGGTGGCCGGTGCGTATGACTCGGTGCACCGGACCGGCGACCCCGGGGTGGAGCTTCCCCCACCCCGTCCCCTCCGGGGTCGCCGGTCCGGTGGTGCCCGGTACTGCGGGCAGATGCACCCGTCGGCCCGCCCCGAGCGCGGGCCGTCATGGTGCTGAGGTCACAGAGGTGCCGGTGGTCAGAGCAGTGCCGCGAGCACAGCAGTGCCGGCACAGCGGTACCGGTGGGCACGGTGCTGGTGGGCACGGTGCTGGTGGCACGAGCGGTACCGGGTGGGCACCGGGTCAGTACAGGCCGTCGTCCAGGCCCTCGCCCAGACCCTCGGTGTCCTCGCCCTCTTCCTCCAGCGCCTGGCGGACCACCCGCAGGGCCATGCCCTCCGGGTATCCCTTGCGGGCGAGCATGCCCGCGAGGCGGCGCAGCCTGCGGTCCCGGTCGAGGCCGCGGCTGGTCCGGATCTTACGGGCGACCAGCTCGCGGGCCGTCGCCTCCTCCTGGTCCGAGTCGAGCTGACCGACCGCCTCGTCGATCAGCGCCGGGTCGACGCCCTTGGTGCGCAGTTCGCGCGCGAGGGCGCGGCGGGCCAGGCCCCGCCCATGGTGCCGGGACTCCACCCAGGCGTCCGCGAACGCCGCGTCGTCGATGAGGCCAACATCCTCGAAACGGGACAGGACCTCATCGGCGACATCATCCGGGATGTCCCTCTTGTGCAGCGCGTCGCGGAGCTGCTTCCGCGTGCGCGGGGTCCCGGTGAGCAGGCGCAGGCAGATCGCCCGCGCCCGCTCAGCCGGATCCTGGGGCGACAACTCCTTCTCGGCCCTCGACGAGTCGGGGCTGTCGCCCGGCCATTCGGTGCGCCGGGTCACGGATCGGCTCAGCTCTTGGCCGAGGCCGCCGCCTTGGTGGCTTTGGTGGCCTTCGCGGCGGGTGCGGGAACCGACTTCGCGGGCTCATCGGCCGAGGCCGCGGCGCTCGCCGCGTCCGCGCCCGGCTCTGCCGACGGCGCCTCCGGGCGGACACCGACGCCCAGCTTCTCCTTGATCTTCTTCTCGATCTCGTTGGCCAGGTCGGGGTTGTCCTTCAGGAAGTTCCGCGCGTTCTCCTTGCCCTGGCCGAGCTGGTCGCCCTCGTACGTGTACCAGGCGCCGGCCTTGCGGACGAAGCCGTGCTCCACGCCCATGTCGATGAGCCCGCCCTCGCGGCTGATGCCCTGGCCGTACAGGATGTCGAACTCGGCCTGCTTGAAGGGCGGCGCCACCTTGTTCTTCACGACCTTGCAGCGGGTGCGGTTGCCGACTGCCTCCGTGCCGTCCTTGAGGGTCTCGATACGGCGGATGTCGATGCGCACCGATGCGTAGAACTTGAGGGCCCGGCCACCGGTCGTGGTCTCCGGCGAGCCGAACATCACTCCGATCTTCTCGCGGAGCTGGTTGATGAAGATCGCGGTGGTCTTCGACTGGTTGAGCGCACTGGTGATCTTCCGGAGCGCCTGGCTCATCAGCCGGGCCTGGAGACCCACATGCGAGTCGCCCATCTCACCCTCGATCTCCGCGCGCGGCACGAGCGCGGCGACGGAGTCGATGACGATCAGGTCGAGGGCGCCGGAGCGGACCAGCATGTCGACGATCTCGAGCGCCTGCTCGCCGTTGTCGGGCTGGGACAGGATCAGGTTGTCGATGTCGACGCCGAGCTTCTTCGCGTACTCGGGGTCGAGGGCGTGCTCGGCGTCCACGAAGGCGACCTGTCCGCCGGCCTTCTGCGCGTTGGCCACGGCGTGCAGGGTCAGGGTCGTCTTACCGGAGGACTCCGGTCCGTACACCTCCACCACACGGCCGCGCGGCAGGCCGCCGACGCCGAGGGCCACGTCGAGCGCGGTCGACCCGGTGGGGATGACCTCGATGGGCTCATTCGGCCGCTCGCCCAGGCGCATCACGGCGCCCTTGCCGAATTGCCGTTCAATCTGTGCGAGCGCGGCGTCGAGCGCCTTCTCGCGGTCGGTTCCTGCCATGGGTTCCACCCGGGTTGCTTGAGTCGATCGCTTCACGTCAAAGACGCTAACCCCTGCCACTGACAATGCGCCCCGACGTCCGTCCGGCCTGTGGAAAACCCGGCGGAATACCCCGGAGTTTCAAGGGCCGAACCCCATAAGAATGGATGTTCGATTTTGGTGTCAAGCGCGCCACGGTGCGTGGCGCGCCGACGCCACGGCGCCACGACTTGCCTTCGAGTGCGCTCCAATTCGTAGCGTCGAAGCATGACAACTCCTCAGCACAAGATCGGATCGGGCTTCGGAGCCCGGAGCACCACACAGGAGGTTGCGCGGGGGATCGACCTCACCGGAAAGCTCGCGATCGTCACCGGCGGCTACGCGGGCCTCGGGCTGGAAACGACGCGGACACTCGTCAGCGCCGGCGCCCACGTCGTCGTACCTGCCCGGCGGCGCCCGGTCGCCGAGGAGGCGGTCGCGGGCATCGACGGCGTGGAGGTCGACGAGCTCGATCTCGCCGACCTCGACAGCGTCCGCGGTTTCGCCGACCGCTTCATCGCCTCCGGCCGCAGCATCGACCTGATGATCAACAACGCCGGAATCATGGCCAGCCCGGAGACACGGGTCGGCCCGGGCTGGGAGGCGCAGTTCGCGACCAACCACCTCGGCCACTACGCGCTCGTGAACCGCCTCTGGCCGGCGCTCTCGCGCAACGGCGGTGCGCGTGTGGTCTCCGTGTCCTCCAGGGGCCACCACCTCTCGCGCATCCGCTGGGATGACGTCCAGTTGGAACACGGTTACGACAAGTGGCAGGCGTACGGTCAGTCGAAGACGGCGAACGTACTGTTCGCGGTACGGCTCGATGCGCTTGCCCGGGACTTCGGAGTGCGGGCGTTCGCGCTTCATCCCGGCGAAATCATGACCGAGCTGGTACGCCACCTGGCCAAGGAGGAGATGGTCGCCGCCGGCTGGATCGACGAGGAGGGCAACCCGACGGACCGCAGCTTCAAGACGCCGGAGCAGGGCGCGGCGACGCAGGTGTGGGCCGCGACCTCCCCACAGCTGGCAGGCATGGGCGGCGTCTACTGCGAGGACTGCGACATCGCGGAGCCTTCGAGCGAGGACGACCGTGAGGGAGAGCTCACCCATGGGGTGCGCGCCTACGCGATCGACCCGGCGCAGGCGGCGCGGCTGTGGACGCTCTCGGCCGAGCTCACGGGCGTCGACGCGTTCGCGGCGACGACCGCCTGAGGCGTACCGTCCCGCCCGCCCGGACGGGCCGCTGCCGACAGCCCCACTCGACGGCTACTCGCCCGTTGGGGAGTCGGCGGAGCGACTGACCTCGGCCCACTCCGCGGCTTCGGCGGCACGGTCCCTGGAGGCCCGGTCGGCGAGCTCGGCGGCCCCGGCACCGAGCAGGAGGCGCAGAGACGGTTCGTCGAGGCGGGCGATGTCGGTGATGATCCTCGCCGCGCGGGCGGGGTCTCCCGGCCAGGTGGCGACGGTGGATTCGCGGTATCGGTTCATCTCGCCGACCGTCCGGTCGTAGTCCGCGCTCACCGGGCCGGCAGGACGCGCATGTCGCGCGCGTGCTCGACGAGGTCCCCTTCACGGCCGACGACCTGCCGGGCTACGCGGGCCGCCTCTTCGACTTCCTCATCGCCAATCCGCACCAGCTCCGGCCGGCCACCTGGAACCGCCTCGAACGCGCGGTCGCGCTCGGCGTGATCACACTGCTCGCCGTCGGCTTCGGCGAGGCACATCAGACCGCGGGCAGGCGTCAGATCGACGACACCATCGTCCCTGCGGTCATTCAGCTCCTCGGGCGCAGTGCCTGGTGGCTGCCCTCCTGGCTGCGCCGGGCGTTGCCGAAGGTGGAGCTGGAGCACCACTGACGCGCGGCCGGGACCGCCCGAGGCGTCTCAGGCGTCGCCCTCCGCGGCCGGCGCCTGCTCCTCCCGGGCAGCCGCGTTCTTGCTGCCCGGGGCGGGCTGCAGCCGGGCCACCACCGCCTCGCCGTGGCGACGGTGGCCGTGCACGCGCGGGTCGTCCGTCACGGCGTACCGCTTCACATACGCGCCGAGGAACGCCTGGAGCGTCGCGACCGCCGGAATCGCGATCAGCGCGCCGACCGCCCCGAGCAGCGCCGTGCCGGCGATGACGGATCCGAACGCCACCGCGGGGTGGATGTCCACGGTCCTGGCGGTGAGCTTGGGCTGCAGCACATAGTTCTCGAACTGCTGGTAGATCAGGACGAAGCAGAGCACCCACAGCGCGTACCAGGGATCGACCGTGAACGCGATCAGCATCGGCAGGGCGCCCGCCAGATACGTGCCGATCGTGGGGATGAACTGGGAGACCAGGCCCACCCACACCGCCAGCACCGGAGCGTACGGGACGTCGAGCAGCGCCAGCAGGACGTAGTGCGCCACACCGGAGATCAGGGCCATCAGACCGCGCGAGTAGAGATAGCCGCCCGTCTTGTCGACGGCGATCTCCCAGGCGCGCAGCACCTCGGTCTGCTTCGCCGGCGGCAGCACGGAGCACAGCGCCCGCCGCAGCCGGGGCCCGTCGGCCGCGAAGTAGAAGGAGAACAGGAAGATCGTCAGCACCTTGAACATGCCGCCGAGCACGGTCGCGGAGACGTCGAGCACGCCGGTCGCACTGTTCTCCACGTACTGCTGCAGCCAGTCGGAGCGCAGCAGGCTGTCCTGTATCTCGACGCGGGACAGCTCGGTGTGGAACGTCTCGTTGATCCAGTTGATCACCTGGTCGAGATATTTCGGGAAGTCCCCCACCATCTCGACTATCTGACCCGCCAGCATCGAGCCGAGCAGCACGACGAAGCCGGCGCCTACGGCCAGCACCGCGAAGAAGACGAGGAAGGTCGCGAGACCGCGGCGCATGCCGCGGGCGGCCATGCGGCCCACTGCCGGCTCGATCGCCAGCGCCAGGAAGAACGCGATCAGGATGTTGATCAGCAGCCCGATGAGCTGGTGGAAGGCCCAGCTGCCGAGCTGGAAGCAGGCGTAGAGAGCCAGGGCCAGGATCATGGCGCGGGGCAGCCAGCGGGGCATACGAGCGGGACCGCCGGTCTTGGCGGTCCCTGTGCCCGAGCCTGCACCCTGACCTGCGTCGCGGTCGGGTCCAGGGGCGATCCCGGCTCCGGGGCCTGCCTCGGGAGCGGCGCCCGGCTGGGGGACGGTCGCGGAGGCGGGCGCAGAGGCGGAGCCGGGGGCGGAGGCGGGGGCGGTCCCGGGACAGGTGTCCGTCCCGGGTGCCGTACGCGTGTCCGCGTCCGCGGCCGTGTCGGCAGCCGCGCCCGCTTCCGTGCGCGTGTCCGCCCCGCCGGCGCCGGGCAGGGCGGTCGGCGGCTCTTCGTCCCGGACTGTCTCGTCAGTCGATGCCACGGAGCCAGTCTCGCGTACCGCTCCGACGACTGGACCACGGCCTGTGGAAAACTCCTCGGCTCATCGCTTGTCCGCGGGGATCCCCACGGCGGCGCAGACCCCTCGCCAGACGTCCTTCGTCTCCCATCCGGCCGCCAGTGCCTCGTGCACCGTGCGCCCGCCGAGTTCGGCCATCACATGGTCGCGTGCGAAGGAATCGGCGTACGCCGCGCCGAAGTGCTCTTCCATCCGCTCCCAGAAAATCGTCAACCGCATGCCCTCAGTATCCCGCTCCTGAGAGTGCAGCCGTGTCCGTCCGCCTTGCCGAAAGCCCTTTCCGCCCTACGGTCGGAACATGGCTGGAACACCCTCGGCACGGGCCGAGCACTTCATCTGGCTGACGGCCCGCGTGCTCGAGCAGCGGCGGTTCGCGTACCACTTCCTGCGCGCGGACGCGGAGCCGGTCGAGGCCGCGCTGAGCGCGTATCTCAACGAGGACGGCGGTTACGGACACGCCCTGGAGCCCGATCTCCGCGGCCCGGTGAGCCAGCCGCTCCACACGGCGCACGCGCTGCGCGTGCTGGACTCGATCGGCCGCTGCGGCGGGCTGCGGGTGGAGCGGATGTGCCGTTATCTCACGGGCGTCGCCACCCGGGACGGCGCACTGCCCGCGGTGCACCCCTCGCAGCGGGGCTATCCCGCTGCGCCGTTCATCCCGATCGTCGACGACCCACCGAGCGAGCTGCTGGCGACGGGGCCGGTCGTCGGACTGCTGCACCGCAACCGTGTGTGGCACGCCTGGCTCTTCCGCGCGACCGACTTCTGCTGGGCGGCCGTCGACGCGCTGGAGAAGTCGCATCCGTACGAGATCGAGGCGGCGGTCGCCTTCCTGGACGGCGTCCCGGACCGGGCCCGCGCCGAGGCCGCGGCGGACCGGCTCGGCCGGCTCGTGCGCGAGCAGCGCCTCGTGGTCCTCGACCCGTCACGGACGGACGCGTACCCGGTAGCCGAGGGGTACGCCCCGGGCGAGCACCACTTCCCGTACGACTACGCGCGCGTGCCCGACTCGCTGGCCCGCCGCTGGTTCACGGACGAGGAGATGGAGCGCTCGCTCGACCACCTCGCGGCGGAGCAGCAGGAGGACGGCGGCTGGCCCGTCAAGTGGCGTCAGTGGGCACCGGGCACGGCCCTGGAGTCGCGTCCGATCGTGACGATCGAGGCCCTCAGGACGCTGAGGGCGCACGGACGCGCGGTGCGCTGAGGCACCCGTCGCCGAGCCGGCTTTACGGGGTGGATCCCACGAGTCTCATCCCCCGAGGGCCCGTACACCCGCGGTGACGAGCACGGCCGCGGCCACGACGACGAGGAAGGGCGCGCGCAGAATCAGGGCGACCGCTGCCGCTCCCAGCCCCGCGGCCCTGGCGTCGAGGACGAGTGCGCTGTCGGCGCCGAACGTCTGCTGCGCGGTGAGGGCGGCCAGCAGTGCCACCGGGAGCAGCGCGGCGAGCCGCTGCACGAGCGGGCGCTCCAGCACCCCGGCGGGGACCAGGAGGCCGGTCAGTTTGACCAGGTAGCAGGCGACCGCGGTCACGCCGATCGCGATCCAGACGTTCAACGGTCCGTTCCCTTCCGGTTGTTGGTTTCCTGCCGATCGGTGATGGCCTTCCGGCTGTTGGTTTCCTTCCGGCTGCCGATCCTGCGCCCGTCGAGCCAGAGGACGGCGGGCGCGGCGAGCGCCGCGATCAGCACCGGCACCCCCGCTGGGAGCACCGGCAGCAGCCCGAGACCGAGGACGACCGCGACACCGGCGACGATCCGCTCGGTCGTGGTCCGCAGCATGGGTGCGAGCAGGGCGAGGAACACCGCAGGCCCGGCGGCGTCGAGACCCCAGGCATTGGTGTCACCGATCGCCTCGGCGCCGAGCGCGCCGAGCAGCGTGGTGAGGTTCCACAGCACGTAGAGGGTGAGGCCGGTGACGGTGAAGCCCAGTCGGGCGGCGCGACGGGTCGGCTGGGCCAGGGAGACGGCCGTGGTCTCGTCGATGACCCAGTGGGCCGCGAAGGGGCGCACCGGCCGCGGCAGGGCGAGGAGCTGCGACAGCCGCAGGCCGTAGAAGGCGTTGCGGGTGCCGAGGAAGAACGCACCGGCCGCCGCGGTGAACGGGTTGCCGCCCGCCGCCAGGGCGCCGACCAGCGCGAACTGCGAGGCGCCCGTGAACACGAGCAGGCTGAGCGCGCAGATCTGCAGCACATCGAGTCCGGCCCCCGCCGCCGTGACGCCGAAGGCGAAGCCGGAGAGGCCGACGGCGACACCGACGCCGAGGGCGTCCCGTACGACCGCGGAGTCGGCCTTCACGGAAGCACCGGGGACTCCGGATGCGCCCAGAGTGCCGAAAGCGCCGGGTACACCGTGTCCTGCGGGCCCACGGGCGGCCGTCGGTCCTTCGCCGATGGGTATGTCTGCGGATGCTGTCTGTTCTGCCACGTCGTGGACGTTACGGGGGCGGTTCGCATCAGGTCTTGTACGTTTTTGCGCTTCGCAGCACCGGCCCGGCCCAGCGTACCCGTGACGTCAGGCGCTCTTGATGTCAGGGCGCCCTTGACGTCCCTTGCGGGCGAGCCGGAACGGATCGCGAAAGACCGGGGACGGAGCCCGAAGGACCGGAAGCGAACCCCGAAGGACAGGGCACCCCCTGAGCCTCTCGAGTGCCCGCCTGCCCGCCTGCTCGCCAGCCCGCCAGCCCGCCTGCTCTCCGCCCGGATCTCAACGGGCTCCGTCGAGCCCCCGCCCCCGCTGGTACGCGCCCGGCGGCACCCCCACGATGCGCGCGAAGTGCCGGTTGAGGTGCGGCTGGTCGGTGAAGCCGACCGCCACGGCCGCCTCCGCCGGGGCGATGCCGGCGTCCAGCAGCCGCCGGGCGCGGCGGACCCGCGCGTCCGTGAGCCAGGTGTGCGGCGGCATGCCGTAGCTGTCGCGGAAGGCCCGCAGCAGGGCGAACGGGCTGGTGCCGAGCTCGGAGGCCAGGGCCTGGAGGGTCGGCGGATCCGTCATCCGCTCCTCCAGCACCGCGCGGGCGCGTGCGGCGTCGCGCGCGCCCGCAGTGCGCAGCTCGCGCGGGGGCAGTGCGCTGCCGTACGTGCGCAGCATCCGGGAGACCATGATCCGCAGCATGCTGTCGGCGGCGAGCGCGTTGCCCTCCTCGGCCGCGCGATGGACCTCACGGATCAGCCGGGCGGCCTGGTGGTCCACCACATCGGTCTCGGCGAAGCCCGGCGTGCCGCGGATGGTGGTCGTCTCGGCGGCGATGTCGGCGACCACCTGGGACGACGGGTAGAGCGTCGAGTACATCCAGCCCTCGGGGCCCCCGGCCCGCGCGGTGTGCGGGACCTCGGGATTGATCATGACGACGGTGCCGGGTCCGGCGTGCACGACCCCGTCCGGCAGCCCGACGTCCTCGATCCCGCCGGTGATCGTGGCGAAGACGTACCCCTCGTGGCTGTGGCGGGGGAAGGTGTGCCGGACGTAGTGGGCACGGAGCAGATCGATGCCCGGCAGCCCGTCATGCTGCCAGTAACGCGCCCACTCACCCTTGGCCATGAGGACATTCTCGCAGGTCGGACCCGTTGTCAGTGGCGGGGTGCAGGATGGGTGCATGTCCAGGACAGCGCTCGATTCCTTCTCCCCCGCGACCCGCGGCTGGTTCACGGGGGCGTTCAGCGCGCCCACCGCGGCCCAGGAAGGTGCGTGGCGGGCCATCGGGCAGGGTTCGGACGTGCTCGTCGTGGCCCCGACCGGCTCCGGCAAGACCCTCGCGGCGTTCCTGGCAGCTCTCGACCGGCTCGCGTCCACTCCGCCCCCCGCGGACACGAAGAAGCGCTGCCGCGTGCTGTACGTGTCGCCGCTGAAAGCGCTCGCGGTCGATGTCGAGCGCAATCTGCGCAGCCCGCTGACCGGTATGCGCCAGGAGTCCGTGCGGCTCGGCCTGCCCGAGCCCGAGGTGCGGGTCGGGATCCGCTCCGGCGACACTCCGGCCGCCGAGCGGCGGGCGCTGGCGACGCGTCCGCCGGACATCCTCATCACCACACCCGAGTCGCTGTTCCTGATGCTCACGTCCTCGACGCGCGAGGCGCTGGCGGGGATCGAGACGGTGATCCTGGACGAGGTGCACGCGGTCGCGGGGACCAAGAGGGGCGCGCACCTCGCCCTGTCGCTGGAGCGGCTGGACGAGCTGCTGCCGCGCCCGGCCCGCCGGATCGGTCTGTCCGCGACCGTCCGGCCCGTCGACGAGGTGGCGCGCTACCTCTCGCCGCAGCGCAAGGTGGAGATCGTCCAGCCGCCTTCCGGCAAGGAGTTCGACCTCTCCGTCGTCGTTCCCGTCGAGGACCTCGGCGAGCTCGGCGGCTCCCCCGCGTCCGAGCCCGACGGCCCTGGTGAGAAGCCGTCGATCTGGCCCCATGTCGAGGAGCGCATCGCCGACCTGGTGCAGGCACACCGTTCGACGATCGTCTTCGCCAACTCCCGCCGTCTGGCGGAGCGGTTGTGCAACAGGCTGAACGAGATCGCGTACGAACGGGCCATGGGCGCGGCTCTCCCGGAGAGCGCCCCGCCGGCCGAGATCATGGCGCAGTCCGGGGCCGCGCAGGGCGCCCCGCCCCTGCTCGCCCGCGCGCACCACGGTTCGGTCTCCAAGGAGCAGCGCGCCCTGGTCGAGGAGGACCTGAAGGCGGGCCGGCTGCCCGCGGTCGTGGCGACGTCCAGTCTGGAGCTGGGCATCGACATGGGCGCGGTGGATCTGGTCGTCCAGGTCGAGTCGCCGCCGTCCGTCGCGTCCGGTCTGCAGCGCGTCGGCCGAGCCGGACACCAGGTGGGCGCGGTCTCCACGGGCGTCGTCTTCCCCAAGTACCGGGGCGATCTTGTCCAGGCCGCCGTGGTCACCGAGCGGATGCGCACCGGCTCCATCGAGTCGCTCCGTATCCCCGCCAACCCCCTGGACGTGCTGGCCCAGCAGCTCGTCGCGATGGTCGCCCTCGACACCTGGCAGGTCGACGACCTGCTCGCCCTGGTGCGGCGCGCCGCGCCTTTTGCCTCGCTCCCCGAGTCGGCCTTCACGGCCGTGCTGGACATGCTCGCGGGACGCTATCCGTCCGACGCCTTCGCGGAGCTTCGCCCGCGCGTGGTGTGGGACCGGGTCGCCGGGACAGTCACGGGGCGTCCCGGAGCCCAGCGCCTCGCCGTCACCTCGGGCGGCACGATCCCCGACCGCGGGCTGTTCGGCGTCTTCCTCGCCGGGGCGGACCCGAAGAAGGGCGGTGGCCGGGTCGGCGAGCTCGACGAGGAGATGGTGTACGAATCCCGTGTCGGGGACGTCTTCACGCTGGGCACGACCTCGTGGCGCATCGAGGACATCACGCGCGACCGGGTGCTGGTCTCTCCCGCTCCCGGTGTGCCGGGCCGGCTGCCGTTCTGGAAGGGCGATCAGCTGGGGCGGCCCCTCGAACTGGGGCGCGCGGTGGGCGCGTTCCTCCGTGAGGTCGGCTCGCTCTCCGAGGAGGACGCCCGGCTGCGGCTGCTGGCCGCCGGTCTCGACGCGTGGGCTGCCGGCAATGTGCTCGCGTATCTGGACGAGCAGCGCCGCGCCTGCGGCCATGTGCCCGACGACCGCACGATCCTGGTCGAGCGGTTCCGTGACGAGCTGGGCGACTGGCGAGTCGTGGTGCACTCCCCGTTCGGCGCGCAGGTGCACGCTCCCTGGGCGCTCGCGCTCGGCGCCCGGCTGGCGGAGCGGTACGGGATGGACGCGCAGGTCATGCACGCCGACGACGGCATCGTGCTGCGGCTTCCCGACGCCGATCTGATGGGCCTGGACCTGCTCGACCAGGACCCTGTGCACCTGGACACGACCTACGACAGCGAGCAGGCCCCGGTCGGTGCGGCCGACACCCTCTTCGACAAGGGCGAGATCGGTCAGATCGTCACCGATCAGGTGGGCGGCTCCGCGCTGTTCGCGTCCCGGTTCCGTGAATGCGCTGCGCGCGCCCTGCTGCTGCCGCGGCGGAATCCCGGCAAGCGCACCCCGCTGTGGCAGCAGCGGCAGCGCGCGGCCCAGCTGCTGCAGGTGGCAAGCGAGTTCGGTTCGTTCCCGATCGTCCTGGAGGCCGTGCGGGAGTGCCTCCAGGACGTCTTCGACGTTCCTGGGCTCGAGGAGCTGATGGGCGACATCGAGTCCCGCCGGGTCCGGCTCGTCGAGGTCACCACCCCCGAGCCCTCCCCCTTCGCCCGCTCCCTCCTCTTCGGGTACGTGGCGCAGTTCCTGTACGAGGGGGACTCGCCCCTCGCCGAGCGCCGCGCCGCCGCCCTGTCGCTGGACTCGCGGCTCCTCGCCGAATTGTTGGGCCAGGCCGAGCTGCGCGAGCTGCTCGACGCGGACGTGCTGACCGAGCTGGAGCAGGAGCTCCAGTGGCTCACCGATGACCGCCGTGTCAAGGACGCCGAAGGCGTCGCCGATCTGCTGCGCGTCCTCGGGCCGCTCACGACCGCCGAGCTGGAGGAGCGCGGTGCCGACCCGCGCTGGCCCCAGGAGCTCGCCGCGGCCCGCCGGGCCATCCGGGTCCGTGTCGCGGGGGCCGACCACTGGGCGGCGATCGAGGACGCCGGACGGCTGCGGGACGCGCTGGGCACGGCGCTCCCGGTCGGCGTGCCCGAGGCGTTCACGGAGCCCGTGAAGGACCCCCTGGGCGATCTGCTGGCCCGCTTCGCGCGTACGCACGGGCCGTTCACCTCGTCGCAGGCCGCTGCCCGGTTCGGCCTCGGGGCCGCCGTCACCGACGGGGCGCTGCAGCGGCTCGCGGCGACCGGGCGGGTGGTGCAGGGCGAGTTCCATCCGTCGGGCATCGGCCAGGAGTGGTGCGACGCGGCCGTGCTGCGGCGGCTGCGGCGGCGCTCCCTCGCCGCGCTGCGCCAGGAGCTGGAGCCGGTCCCCCCGGCCGCGCTCGCCACGTTCCTCCCCCAGTGGCAGCACCTGGGGAACAACAGCCTGCGCGGCGTCGACGGACTGGCCCGCGCCATCGAGCAGTTGCAGGGCGCGCCGGTGCCCGCCTCCGCGCTGGAGAAGCTGATCCTGCCGTCCCGCGTCACGGGCTACTCCCCGGCGCTCCTCGACGAGCTGACGACGACGGGCGAAGTCGTGTGGGCCGGAGCCGGCGCGCTCCCCGGCAAGGACGGCTGGATCTCCCTCTACCTCGCCGAGGCCGCACCGCTGCTGCTCCCGCAGCCGCACCCGCTGGAGCTGACCGCCCTCCACGAATCGGTGCTCACCACACTCTCCGGCGGATACGGGCTGTTCTTCCGTCAGATCGCGGACCAGGTCCGCGCCACCACCCACCCCGACGCCACCGATCCCCAACTGGCCGACGCCGTCTGGGACCTGGCATGGTCCGGACGGCTCACCAACGACACCCTGGCACCGCTGCGTTCGCTCCTCGGCTCGGGCCGCACCGCGGGCTCCACGGCGCACCGCGCCAAGCGCACGGTCCCGCGCGGGCGTTACGGCTCGCTTACGGCGGCCGCCCGCCCCGCGTCCCGCACGGGCCCGCCCACCGTCTCCGGGCGCTGGTCCCTGCTCCCCGCCCAGGAGCCGGACCCCACGCACCGCGCCCACGCCCTGGCCCGCACCCTGCTGGACCGCCACGGCGTGGTCACCCGGGGCGCGGTCGCCGCCGAAGGCGTCGAGGGCGGCTTCTCGGCGACGTATCGCATCCTGTCCGCCTTCGAGGACAGCGGGCAGGCCCGGCGCGGCTATGTCGTCGAGGGCCTGGGGGCCGCCCAGTTCGCGATGGACGGCGCGGTCGACCGGCTGCGCGCCGCAGCCACGGCCCGCGACCGCGCCGATGCGCAGGCGGCGCCCCGCGCGGTGGTGCTCGCGGCGGCCGATCCGGCGAACGCGTACGGGGCGGCGCTGTCCTGGCCCGAGCCGCCGAGCGGCGCGGGCCACAAGCCGGGACGCAAGGCGGGCTCCCTCGTCGTCCTGGTCGACGGCGAGCTCACGCTCTACATGGAGCGGGGCGGCAAGACCCTGCTGTCCTGGCCCACCGAGCCGGACGCCCCCGAGCTCCGGTCCGCCGCCGAGGCCCTCGCCGCGGCGGCCCGGGCGGGCACACTCGGCACGGTCACCGTCGAGCGGATCAACGGAGCCGCGGCCCTGACCTCCCCCTTGTCCCGCCCCTTGGAGGAGTCCGGCTTCCACGCCACCCCCCGAGGCCTCCGGATACGCCCGTAGCGACCCTCGGGTGCCACCGCGCCCGAGCCCGTCGTCCCGCATGATGGATGCCATGCCCGAAGGAGACACCGTCTGGCTGACCGCCCGGAAGCTGCACGACGCCCTTGCCGGGCGGATACTCACCCGTTCCGACCTGCGGGTTCCGCGGTTCGCCACCGCGGATCTCACGGGCCGGGAGGTTCTTGACGTCACCCCGCGCGGCAAGCATCTCCTCACCCGTATCGAGGGAGGCCTCACCCTCCACTCCCACCTGCGGATGGACGGTTCCTGGCAGGTGTACGCGGCCGGGGAGCGCTGGCGCGGCGGTCCGAGCCACCAGATCCGGGCGATCCTCGGCAACGACGAGAGCACCGCCGTCGGCTATCGCCTGCCCGTCCTGGAGCTGCTCCGCACCAGGGACGAGGAACAGGTTGTCGGCCATCTCGGCCCCGATCTGCTGGGCCCGGACTGGGACCCCGCCATCGCGGCGCGCAATCTGCTGGCCGACCCCACCCGCCCCCTCGGCGAAGCCCTGCTCGACCAGCGCAATCTGGCCGGCATCGGCAATGTCTACAAGTCGGAGCTGGCCTTCATGGCGCGGGTCACGCCCTGGCTGCCGGTGGGTGAGCTCCCCGCCGGCGTCCCCGACCGGCTCGTCGCCACGGCCCATCGCCTCCTGGAGACGAACAAGGACCGTTTCGACCGCCGCACGACACCCACGGCGCGTGGCACCGCGCAACGCCGCACCGAGCAGCGCCTGTTCGTCTACGGCCGCGAGGGCCATCCCTGTCTGCGCTGCGGCACCCCGATCCGCAGGGCGGGCCAGGACGACCGCGTCACCTACTGGTGCCCGGACTGCCAGTCCGGCCCCGCCGACCGGACCACGACACCTAGTTGACGATCCGTCAGATATGGTCGTACGTTCACCGCCATGCCCCTCACCGCGTACGACCTCACCGGCCGCACCGCGTTCATCACGGGTGCGGCGAGCGGCATAGGCCGCGCCACCGCCGTCCTCCTCGCCCAGGCGGGCGCCACCGTCCACTGCGCGGACATGCAGGAGAAGGGCCTCCATGAGACCCGGACCCTGATCGACGACGCCGGGGGCACTGCCCACACCCACCTCGTCGACGTCAGCGACCGCGACCGGCTCCACGCGGCCGTACAGGCTGCCGTACAGGCCTCGGGACCCCTGCACATCATGGCCGCGGTCGCCGGAATCATGCATTCCAGCCCGGTCCTGGAGACCCTCGACGAGGACCTCGACCGGGTCCTCGCGGTCAACTTCAAGGGCGTGCTCTACGCCGGCCAGGCAGCTGCCCGATCCATGATCGACGCAGGCGTGAGGGGCTCCATCGTCACCATGGCCTCCGGCGCGGTCGATGCCGCGAACCCCGGCCTGCTCTGCTACAGCGCCGCGAAGGCGGCCGTCGTACAGCTGACCAAGACCCTTGCCGCCGAGCTCGGACCGCACGGCATTCGGGTGAACGCGGTCGCACCGGGCTGGATCCGCACCCCCATGACCGACCGCCATGACGCAGGCCTTCGGCAGAAGGCGGAGGCCGCCATGGTTCGGCTGTCACCGCTCGGCCGGGTCGGCGAGCCCGAGGACATCGCACACGCGGTCCTCCATCTCGCCTCCGACGCGTCGTCGTTCACGACGGGTCAGATCCTCCGTCCGAACGGGGGCGTCGCGATGCCGTGGTAGCCGTGGTCGTTCCCCCGGCCGTGCCGGCATTCCCGGCCCGCGACGCGACATGCACCGGCAGCAGACTGAGCCCCCACCCGCCTGCCGCCACTGCCCCCTCGACGAGCCCCGCATGCTCCGGCACCAGCGCCAGCCGCAGTACGGCCCACCACCACAGTGCGCCCAGTGCGAGCGCCGGCAGCAGGACCCATCGCCTCACCATGGCCGCCTCCTCCGGTCGACGCTAGACCGGACCGATCACTCGGCGGGAGGGCGCACCGGATGCACACCGGGCGCGCCGGCAGCGTATGTGCCAGGCGCCCCAGGGGTTCATGCCCCGGGCCATGCGCCCGCGCACACCCCAAACGTCAGCCGCACCCTCGATCGATGCGGGAGCATCCTCGATCAGCGCAGGAGCGTCGTCGATCACGGCGGGAACACCCGCGGCCAGGGCGGCCCGGGGGCGCCTCTCGGAGACCCCTCCGGCAGGCCCCTCGGACACCATCGCCACCGGACGCTCGCCTACAGGCTCTCCGCTGGGAACACCCAGGTGTGACGTCGCGGGACACGCCCTGGCCTGGGACAGACTCGGTTCGTCGCCACGAGATTCCGGGATCCTTCCGCTCGGTTCCGGAGATTCCTCCGTCGAGCCAGTCTCACCCGCGCCATCCCCCGCCGCATCCAGAACCGAGCAGGTCCACCCCTCCGCGCGCGGGCGAACATACGTACGCGCACCGCACGCTGCGCGACCGCGTCCTCGCCGAGTCCGTCCGCGTCATGCGTCGAAGGGCGCTGCCCGTCGGGTCGTTCACCCCAGGAACGCCGCAGTGGTCGCCACGAACCGGTCGGCGTCGTCGAGCCACGGGAAGTGTCCGGCTCCGGGCTGGACGACGTACTGGGCGTTCGGAAGCAGCCCGGCGAGCTCGGCCATCGCGGGAGGCGGGGAGTTCAGATCGAACTCCCCGGCGAGTACCAGCACCGGCTGCCCGAACGCTGCGGGTGCCGTGCGGGTCGCGTCCGGGTCGAAGGCACCCTCGGCACCGAAGACAGCCGCGGCCTCCCCGTTCCTGTGCCCGCCCTCCGCGGCCTGATGAGCCCGGGCCGCGTCGGCCCAGCGGCAGTGGCGCGGCGGTGCGACGGCCTCCCAGGAGTCGGCGGTGGCCTTGCCCGCGACGATCGCTTCCAGGGCCGCGAACGCCGCCGGGAACCACGGCTCGTCCCGGAGGAGCCGGGCCGTCGCGCGCCGGACGTCCCCGGTGATCGTGATGCCGACGCCGATGGGGCTCGGCGTGATCAGCGCGAGCCTGCCGACGCGTTCCGGATGGCGCTCGACATAGCGTGCGGCCAGAATCGTGCCGCCGGAATGCGCCAGCAGGTCCATCCGGTCGAGGCCCAGGTGCTCGCGCAGGGCGTCGACGTCATCGACGAGGCGGTCGCAGCGGTAGGAGGCAGAGTCTTACGGTGTCGCCGACCGACCGGTTCCCCGAGGGTCCGGCATGATCAACTGTCGGTGCGCGGAGAGTCCGCCGAGGTCGCCGAGGCACATGGAGTCCCGCATAGGTCCGCCGGGAAGGCAGACCGCCGGAGGGCCGTCTCCCACCAGGTGTTGGGCGAGCTCGGTCCCGTCGTGCGCGGAGAAGGCAGGCGTGCGGCACGACCCTGTCAGCGGCACCCAGCCAGAGCAACTGGGTTCCTCATCCGGTTCCTTACCGGGCACTTCACCGGCAGGCCGCCCCCGGGCCCGGCCTGCCGGAGTCCCGGCCGGCCGGGGCTACAGGGGACTTCCCCACGAGGTCAGACGCTCTCCGCCTGGAACATCCACGCGTGCTTCTCCAGCTCGCGTGTCAGCCCGATCAGGATGTCCTGGCTCACCGGGTCGGGCTCCGCCGTGGCGTCGATACGCTCCCGCATCTTGCCGATCACGGCACCGAGCGCCTGCACCATCGTGCTGACCACATCGACGTCCTGGATCCAGCCCTCCGGCACCTTCCCGATCGCGCTCGTCGACGCGACGGTCCCGGCCCGCCCGTCCGGCGTGACGCCGATCGCCGAGGCCCGTTCCGCCACGATGTCGGAGTGCTGCCGCGCAGCGGCGACGACTTCGTCCAGCTGAAGATGGACCGAGCGGAAGCGCGGACCGACCACGTTCCAGTGGACCTGCTTGGCCACCAGCGCCAGATCGACCAGATCCACCAGCGCGCCCTGGAGCGCCTCGCCGGTGACCTTCCGGTCCGCCTCGGACAGTGGGCTCTTCACAACAGACATGCGTGACCTCCCTTGAGATGACACCGCATCCCACGATGGCACATATGCCGAAAAACAGTCATTCGGTGACAAAGCGAAATCGGTGACGCAACGAAAGCGGCACCGCGAAAGCGGACACAGTGATACCCCGGCCGGATACCCACCCGACCGGGGCTCACACGTGGAGATTCAGCGTACGGACGCCATTCGGCACATCGCCGTCACGCGGCGACGACGTCCACCGCTTCTGCGGGCGCCTTGATCGTCACCCGCTCCGTCGGCACGCCCGCCACCGACGTCACGGACACGGAATTGAGCATCGGGCGTACTGGCGCAGGCACCGGCTCACTCGCCGCTGCCGACTCGGCCAGCTCGGCCAGCGACAGCTCGTCGCTCACTTCACGCATGAGCTCGGACATCCGTACGTCAAGCGCGTCGCAGATCGCGGAGAGCAGCTCGGAGGAAGCCTCCTTCTGCCCCCGTTCCACCTCGGAGAGATAGCCGAGCGATACTCGGGCGGACGAGGAGACTTCGCGCAGAGTACGGCCCTGGCGCTGGCGCTGCCGACGCAGCACGTCACCCAGCAGGCGACGGAGCAGAATCATCGGTGGCTCCCTCCTCGGACCGCGTAGCCGCATCCTTCACGCCCCACCGTACCGCCTCGCGCTGCGGCCGTGCGGGGAGCGATGACGTGTTCACTCAGGGCTGCAAACATCAAGTCCCCCCGTTCTGTTCCGTATCCTGTGCCCGCTCATTCCCCGGGAGTTCGCCGGCAAGCACTCCCGCGAGCAGCTCCAACACGCTCCGTACACTCTCTCTACGGATTTCCGAACGGTCGCCGTTCAATCGCAGAGCGGCCACTTTCCGTGTGCCGTCCGGCCCGGCGACCGCCAAGAAGACCGTTCCGACCGGCTGTCCGTCCTGCTCCTCGGGACCTGCGACACCCGTGGTCGCGATCCCCCAGCCAGCCCCGAGCCTGGCCCGCACGCCTGCCGCCATCTGGGCCGCCACGTCGGGGTCCACCGCGCCGCGCGCGGCCAGCAGGGTCCCGTCGACCCCCAGGATGTCCTGCTTCAAGGCCGTTGCGTACGCCGTCACGGAGCCGCGGAAGGATTTCGAGGCGCCGGGCACCGCGGTCAGCTCCGCGGCCACCAGGCCGCCGGTGAGCGACTCGGCGACGGCCAGGGTCTCGCCACGCCGCGCAAGGAGCGCGAGCACCCCGGCTGCGGATCCCGGCACGGCACTCATCGCGAGCGCTCCGCGCCGTCCCGTCCGGCCGTCTGCGCCTCGGCGGCGGCCCGCTCGGCGCGCTCGGCCGCGAGCCCCTTGCGCCGCAGGACCACTGCCTGGCGCACGTAGTCGAGTCCCGTGACCACGGTGAGGACGACCGCCACGGCCATCACCCACCACCGCAGGGTGGCCAGCGCACCGGTCAGCGCGAGCACGTACATCCCGACCGCGGTGCCCTGCGCGAGGGTCTTCATCTTTCCGCCGCGGCTGGCCGGGATGACCCCGTGCCGGATGACCCAGAAGCGCATCAGAGTGATCCCCAGCTCACGGAAGAGGATCACGCCCGTCACCCACCAGGGCAGATCCCCGAGCGCCGAGAGGCAGATCAGACCGGCCGCCATGATCGCCTTGTCGGCGATCGGGTCCGCGATCTTCCCGAAGTCGGTGACCAGGTTGTACGTACGGGCCAGGTGGCCGTCGAAGATGTCGGTGATCATGGCCACGGCGAACGCGGCCCACGCCCAGGCGCGCCAGGCCGGGTCGTACCCGCCGTCCTGGAGCATCAGGATCACGAACGCCGGCACGAGCAGCAGCCGCACCATCGTGAGGATGTTGGCGATGTTCCACAGGCTGGCCTGATTGACGGCCGCAGCACCCAGCTTGCCCCCGGGCGCCGGCCTTCCGGTCCCACCCGCCGCGGATGCCGGGACTCCCGTCATCTGGCTGCCTCCTCACGACACTCCGTAACGACCTCGGCCACCAGGTCGACGCCCTCGGTGCCGACGACCTTGGCCTCGACCATACGTCCGGGGACCAGGCCGTCGGCACCCGTGAAGATCACCTGACCGTCGGTCTCGGGCGCCTGGTGCGCGGCCCGGCCCACCGCCGCGTACTCGTCCTCGTCGCGCTCCTCGTCCTGATCCGCGTCGAAAACGGACTCGACGAGTACTTCCAGGGTCTCTCCGATCCGCTCTTCCGCGCGCTGGGCGGTCAGCTCCTCGGCGAGCCGGGACAGCTGCGCGAGGCGCTCGTCCACGACGTCCTGGTCCAGCTTGTGGTCGTACGTGGCGGCCTCGGTGCCCTCCTCGTCGGAGTAGCCGAAGACGCCGATGGCATCCAGCCGCGCGGCCGTGAGGAAGCGCTCGAGCTCGGCGAAGTCCTGCTCGGTCTCGCCGGGGAAGCCCACGATGAAGTTGGACCGCACACCGGCCGTCGGGGCCTTCGTACGGATCGTCTCCAGCAGCTCCAGGAACCTCTCGGTGTCGCCGAAGCGCCGCATCGCGCGCAGCACGCCGGGCGCGCTGTGCTGGAAGGACAGGTCGAAGTAGGGCGCGACCTTCTCCGTCGACGTCAGGACGTCGATGAGACCCGGGCGCATCTCGGCGGGCTGCAGATAGCTGACCCGTACGCGCTCGATCCCGTCGACGGCCGCCAGCTCCGGCAGCAGGGTCTCCAGCAGCCGGATGTCGCCGAGGTCCTTGCCGTACGAGGTGTTGTTCTCGGAGACCAGCATGATCTCCTTGACGCCCTGTTCGGCGAGCCAGCGCGTCTCGCCCAGCACATCGCCGGGGCGCCGCGAGATGAAGGAGCCGCGGAAGGACGGGATGGCGCAGAAGGAGCAGCGCCGGTCGCAGCCGGAGGCGAGCTTCACGGAGGCGACGGGGTTGGTGTCCAGGCGGCGGCGCAGGGGGGCGCGCGGCCCGGAGGCGGGCGCCAGACCGGCCGGCAGGTCGGCGGGCACGTTCTCCGGAGCCTGAGCGGGTGCCTGGGCCGGAACCTGGGCGTGGGCGGGTGCCTGGGCGTGCCCCGGGAGGGCCACGTCGGCCGCCTGCCGCTCCGCCGGGCTGATCGGCAGCAGCTTGCGCCGGTCGCGCGGGGTGTGCGAGGCGTGGATGCCGCCGTTCAGGATGGTCCGGAGCCGGTCGGAGATGTCGGCGTAGTCGTCGAAGCCGAGCACCCCGTCCGCCTCGGGCAGGGCCTCGGCGAGCTCCTTGCCGTACCGCTCGGCCATGCAGCCCACGGCGACGACGGCCTGGGTCTTCCCGTGGTCCTTGAGATCGTTGGCTTCGAGGAGGGCGTCGACGGAGTCCTTCTTGGCGGCCTCGACGAATCCGCAGGTGTTGACGACCGCGACGTCCGCGTCGGCGGCGTCCTCGACGAGCTCCCAGCCGTCCGCTGCCAAGCGGCCTGCGAGCTCCTCCGAGTCCACCTCGTTACGGGCGCAGCCAAGAGTGACAAGGGCGACGGTACGGCGTTCGGGCATGGGCTCAAGACTACTTTGTCCTGGCCCACGCCCGATCCGCGAGGTGAACTGTGGGGAACCACCAGGTCCCGGCGGTTCAGCCGGCCTCGGGGTCGCCCTTCGAGTACGACAGGCGCTCGACCTGCCCGGGCTCGAACTTGTCCTCGACCTTCTTGCCGTTCACGTACAGCTCGATCGCACCGGCGTTGCCCAGTATCAGGTCCAGCCGCTCGTCGTCCTGGAACGTCTTGGACTCGCCCGCGAGGAGCAGCCCGTCGAAGAGCAGCTTCCCGTTGGCGGACTTGGCGGAGATCCAGCTCTTGTCGTCGACGGCGGACAGCTTCACGGTCACCTTGTCCTGCGGAACAGCGGCGATCGCGCTCTCCGAGGGCGCAGGCGGGGGCGCGGCAGGCTGGGTCGGGGTCGGCTTCGGGGTGGTCTTCGCCGGGGCCGGCCCGGCGACCTGCTTGCCGCTGTTGGCGCCGTCCCCACCGTTGAAGAGCGTGAATCCGGCGAAGCCGACGACGGCGACGATCGCCGCCACCATGGCGGCGGTCCAGTTCGGGCGCCTGGGCTCGGGACGGATACGTTCCGCCTCGAAGAGCGGCGCGGCAGGCGTGGGCGCCGGCCGGCCGCCGTGCTCGTCGTCGTACTGCGCGACGAGCGGGGCGGGGTCCAGTCCTACGGCGCGCGCAAGCGTCCTGATGTGCCCGCGCGCGTACACATCGCCGCCGCAGCGGGAGAAGTCGTCCTGCTCGATCGCCTGCACGATGGGGACGCGGACACGGGTGGAGGTACTGACCTCGTCCACGGTCAGACCTGCGTCGATACGGCCCTGCTGGAGCGAGCGACCGATGGAAGGCAGGTCGTCTCCGATCGAGGGCCGGTCGTCCTCGGTGGAAGGCCGGGCGTCTTCGGGGGAGTTGCCGATGGACACGGGGGCGCCTTTCGAGCGTGTAGCCACCTGCTGGATGTTCAGTCTAGGGGTGGTACGAAAGGGTGGGGCAACCGGGCGGATGCCGTTTGTACGCCATCAGAATGGCCGGACAGCACGGCCGGACAGCGAGAGGGTGGGACACGAACCCGTCCCTCCTCCCAACTTGACGTACAACCAAGGGAAACGGTTGCCTCACAATCCCGTACGTCATCCTTTATGACATCCCTTAGGAGTCAGACTCCCCACGGATCACGGCAAGCACTCCATCCAGCTCATCAGGTTTCACCAGAACGTCGCGCGCCTTGGACCCCTCGCTGGGTCCGACGATGTTCCGCGACTCCATCAGATCCATCAGCCGGCCGGCCTTCGCGAAGCCGACGCGCAGCTTCCGCTGGAGCATGGACGTTGACCCGAACTGGGTGGACACCACCAGCTCGGCGGCCTGGCAGAGCAGATCCAGATCGTCGCCGATGTCCTCGTCGATCTCCTTCTTCTGCTTCGTCCCGACCACCACGTCGTCCCGGAAGACGGGGGCCATCTGGTCCTTGCAGTGCTGGACGACGACGGCGACCTCCTCCTCGGTCACGAAGGCGCCCTGCATACGGGTCGGCTTGTTGGCCCCCATGGGAAGGAAGAGGCCGTCGCCCTTGCCGATCAGTTTCTCGGCGCCGGGCTGGTCGAGGATGACGCGGCTGTCGGCGAGCGACGAGGTCGCGAAGGCGAGCCGGGACGGCACGTTCGCCTTGATCAGACCGGTGACGACGTCGACCGATGGCCGCTGGGTGGCCAGTACCAGATGGATGCCGGCCGCGCGCGCCAACTGCGTGATCCGGACGATGGCGTCCTCGACGTCCCGCGGGGCGACCATCATCAGGTCCGCGAGCTCGTCGACGATCACCAGCAGATACGGGTACGGCTGGAGCTCGCGCTCGCTGCCCTCGGGCGGCTTGACCTTGCCGTTGCGGATGGCCTGGTTGAAGTCGTCGATGTGCCGGTAGCCGTACGCCGCGAGGTCGTCGTAGCGCAGATCCATCTCGCGGACGACCCACTGGAGTGCCTCGGCGGCCCGCTTGGGGTTGGTGATGATCGGCGTGATCAGATGCGGGATGCCCTCGTACGCGGTGAGCTCGACCCGCTTGGGGTCGACAAGGACCATCCGGACGTCTTCCGGGGTCGCCCGCATCATGACCGAGGTGATGAGGCAGTTGATGCAGGACGACTTTCCGGAGCCGGTGGCACCGGCGACCAGGACGTGCGGCATCTTCGCCAGGTTGGCCATGACGTAGCCGCCCTCGACGTCCTTGCCGAGCGCCACCAGCATCGGGTGGTCGTCCCCCGCCGCGTCGGCCAGCCGCAGCACGTCGCCGAGGTTGACCATCTCGCGGTCGGTGTTGGGGATTTCGATGCCGACGGCGGACTTGCCCGGGATCGGCGAGATGATCCGTACGTCGGGGCTGGCCACGGCGTACGCGATGTTCTTGGTCAGCGCGGTGATCCGCTCGACCTTCACGGCGGGGCCGAGCTCCACCTCGTAGCGCGTGACGGTGGGGCCCCGGGTGAAGCCGGTGACGGCGGCGTCGACCTTGAACTCCGCGAAGACGTTCGTCAGCGAGGCGACGATCGCGTCGTTGGCGGCACTGCGGGTCTTGCCAGGTCCGCCGCGCTCCAGCAGGTCGAGCGACGGCAGGGAGTAGGTGATGTCGCCGGACAGCTGCAGCTGCTCGGCGCGCGGCGGGAGCGGCTGGGGCGCCTCGGGCGCGGACTTGGTCAGGTCCGGTACGGGGACACTCGGCTCGGGCTGACCGGTCCGTGCACCAGGTACGGGGCCGATGGCGCGCCGCCGGTCGGCGGTGAGGTCCCGCGTCAGATCGGCGACGACCGGGGAGGGCGGCATTCCGTTCAGTACGGCGCCGTCGAGGGCCGCCGCGGCGGCCGCGGCCACGTCGACCGGGTCCATGGACCGGTCGAGGGCGGCGGGCTGCGCGGAGGCCTTGCGCGGCCTGCGCCGGGAGAGCGCCTCCTCCTCCGCGTGCTCCGCGTCGTACACCTCCGCCGAGGAAGGGCCGCGGCGGCGGGAGGGCCTCGCGGACACGACGTCGCGCCACTGCTGGTCGTACCGCTCGTCGTCCTCGCCGTCCTCGCGGGCCCCGGGCTCGTAGGGCGCGTCGATGAGGCCCAGCCTGACCCCGAGCCCGCGCAGCCGCTGCGGGATCGCGTTGACCGGGGTCGCGGTGACGACCAGGAGGCCGAAGACGGTGAGAAGCACCAGCAGCGGTACGGCGAGGACTGTGCCCATCGCGAGGATCAGGGGCTTGGAGGCGGCCCAGCCGATCAGCCCGCCCGCGTCCTGCATCGCCTCCGAGCCTTCGCCGCGGCCCGGCGCACCGCAGGCGATGTGGACCTGGCCGAGCACGCCGATGACGAGTGCCGAGAGGCCGATGACGATACGCCCGTTGGCCTCGGGCTTCTCGGGGTAGAGGATCAGCCGCACGCCGATCGCGGCGAGCAGTATCGGCACGAGCAGGTCGAGCCGTCCGAATGCGCCCGTGACGAGCATTTCGACGAGGTCGCCGACCGGGCCGCGCAGATTGGACCAGGTGCCGGCGGCGACGATCAGCGCGATACCGAGCAGGAGGAGCGCGAGGCCGTCCTTGCGGTGCGCCGGGTCGAGTCCCTTGGCGCCGCGCCCTATGCCGCGGAGCATCGCGCCGACGGCGTGGGCGACGCCCAGCCACAGGGCGCGGGCGAGCCGGTACACGCCGCCGGTGGGGCTGGGGGCGGGCCTGGGTGCGGCCTTCTTCGCCGCCGTCTTCCGCGCGGGTGCCTTCTTCGCGGGGGTGGTCTTCTTGGCGGCGGTCTTCTTCGCCGCGGGCTTCTTGGCGGGCGCCGCCTTCTTCGCGGCGCCCGTCGTACGGCCGGCGCGCGGCTTTGCGGTGCCCGCCGTGCCCTGGGAACCCTTGCCGGACGTACGTGAGGCCATGGTGGTGAGGTTACCGGTGTGAACGCCGGCGGACACGCGTGCCCACCGCTTCACCCGTTCGTGTCGCCGTACGGCAGCGGGAAACTGACGTTTCCTCAAACGGCACACCAGCAGCAGGCGAACGGGGTCGTGTCCGCCGGCGATCCGTCCGGCCGAAGACGCCAAGACGCCAAGGGGCCGCGCCGGGCTCGCGCCCGATCGACCGGAATGGACCCCGGGCGTGCCTTTTCGCGGACCGGGCCCGGTTCTCCCGGAACGGGCCAGGGGCCAGGCCTGTGCGGATCGGCCCTAGCTCTGCGAGGGGAGCGTGGGCGCCTTGCTGCCCGCGCCCGGTTCCAGGGCGTCCAGCGCCCTGCGCAGACCGGTGAGTTTACGCTCGAGATGGGCGGCGGTGGCGACCGCGGCGGCGTCCGCCGACTCGTCGTCGAGCTGCTTGGACAGCGCCTCGGCCTGCTCCTCAACGGCCGCGAGCCGCGCCGAGAGTTCGGCGAGGAGGCCCGCCGGCTCCTTGCTGTCGCCCGCGCCCGCGTGGCCGCCCTCCAGCTGGAGCCGGAGCAGCGCGGCCTGCTCGCGCAGCTGGCAGTTCTTCATGTAGAGCTCGACGAAGACGGAGACCTTCGCGCGCAGCACCCACGGGTCGAACGGCTTGGAGATGTAGTCCACCGCGCCCGCGGCGTACCCGCGGAAGGTGTGGTGCGGGCCGTGGTTGATCGCGGTCAGGAAGATGATCGGGATGTCCCTGGTCCGTTCCCGTCGCTTGATGTGCGCGGCGGTCTCGAATCCGTCCATTCCTGGCATCTGGACGTCCAGCAGAATGACCGCGAAATCGTCTGTCAGCAGCGCTTTGAGCGCTTCCTCCCCGGACGATGCCCGTACCAGCGTCTGATCGAGCGCAGAGAGGATGGCCTCCAGCGCCAGCAGATTCTCCGGCCGGTCATCGACCAGGAGGATCTTGGCCTTCTGCACCATGCCTCGCCCTCCTCGCCCCGGCTTTGGGTCACCCCAGCTCGACGAGCCGGGGGAAGCACCGGGCGCCGCCCCAGGGGACGACTCCCTTGCGTCGCCCGTCCTTGTGCCGGTCATGGTAGCCGCACCCCGCCCGTCGCCACACCCTGTCACCGCGATGTCACTGTGCACGTAGCAGAAACGCGATGGGAGACCAGAAGGTTCCCCGGATACCGCCCTCTCACACGCCTTCGGCCACAGTCCGTCAGCAACTCGCGAAAATTCGCACAGCCTGCAATCAGACCGTGATGCGCCCGCGACCAACCACCGTCACTTTCCGCGCATCCACTGCTCCATGACCGAGAGCAGATGATCAGGATCGACCGGCTTGGTGACGTAGTCGGACGCGCCCGATTGGATCGCCTTCTCCCGGTCGCCCTTCATCGCCTTCGCGGTGAGCGCGATGATCGGCAGCCCGGCGAACTGCGGCATCCTGCGGATCGCCGTCGTCGTCGCATAGCCGTCCATCTCGGGCATCATGATGTCCATCAGTACGACCGTCACATCGTCGTGCTGCTCCAGGACTTCGATGCCCTCGCGTCCGTTCTCCGCGTAAAGCACGGACAGCCCGTGCTGCTCCAGCACGCTGGTGAGCGCGAAAACGTTGCGGATGTCGTCGTCGACGATGAGCACCTTCTCGCTGTGGAACTCGAAGGTGCGCCGCACTTCGGGCGCGGCATCCTGCGGGTGCTGCCCGGCCCACGCGTCCTGCGCCGAACCCGGCGATCCGGCCGGCTGGCCGGGCAGGGCGGCCCTCAGGTCCGCACCGCCCAGGGCCTTGCGGCGGCGCCGGAAGAGCGTCGCCGAGCCGGCGTACCCGTCGGAGGCCGACGCAGGCGCGCTCGGGGAGTGCTGGGAGTGCGAGGGCTGCGGATCCTGCGTGCCGTCGTCGACGGCCGCCGGGCCGTCGACCGCGGCGAACTGCGCATCGGCGCCGGGAGCGAGCTGCGGGTAGCCCTGCGGCGGAAGTTCGGTCGGGTGGAGCGGCAGATACAGCGTGAACGTCGAACCGCGGCCTGGCTCGCTCGCCGCATGGATCTCGCCACCCAGCAGCCGGGCGATCTCCCGGCTGATGGACAGCCCCAGGCCCGTACCGCCGTACTTGCGGCTCGTCGTGCCGTCCGCCTGCTTGAACGCCTCGAAGATGACCCGCATCTTGCTGGCGGCGATTCCGATACCAGTGTCGGTGACCGAGAAGGCGATCAGATCGCCGTCCGCGTCGCGCAGCGAGCCCGCCTCCAGCAGCTGCTCGCGGATCGACTGCGGTACGTCGGCGTTCGCCGGCCGGATCACCAGCTCCACCGCACCGGTGTCGGTGAACTTCACCGCGTTCGACAGCAGATTGCGCAGCACCTGGAGGAGCCGCTGTTCGTCGGTGTGCAGCGTGGCCGGCAGCTCCGGTGACACCCGCACCGAGAAGTCGAGCCCCTTCTCGGCCGTGAGCGGCCGGAACGTCGCCTCCACGTAGTCGACGAGCTGCACCAGCGCGATACGGGTCGGGCTGACGTCCATCTTGCCCGCCTCGACCTTCGACAGATCGAGGATGTCGTTGATGAGCTGCAGCAGATCGGAGCCCGCGCCGTGGATCGTCTCGGCGAACTCGACCTGCTTCGGCGTGAGATTGCTGTCGGCGTTGTCGGCGAGCAGCTTGGCAAGGATCAGCAGCGAGTTGAGCGGGGTGCGCAGCTCGTGCGACATGTTCGCCAGGAACTCGGACTTGTAGCGCATGGAGACCGCGAGCTGCTCGGCCCGCTCCTCCAGCACCTGCCGCGCCTCCTCGATCTCGGTGTTCTTCACCTCGATGTCGCGGTTCTGCTGGGCCAGCAGCTCGGCCTTCTCCTCCAGTTCGGCGTTGGACGCCTGGAGCGCCTTCTGCCGGTTCTCCAGCTCCTCCGAGCGCTCGCGGAGCTGCTCGGTCAGCTCCTGCGACTGCTTGAGCAGCACCTCGGTCTTCGTGTTGACGCTGATCGTGTTGACGCTCGTCGCGATCATCTCGGCGATCTGGTTGAGGAAGTCGCGCTGGATCTGGGTGAACGGCTGGAACGACGCCAGCTCGATGACCCCGAGGACCTTCCCTTCGAAGAGCACCGGCAGGACGATCACGTACGCGGGCGGGGCCTCGCCGAGCCCCGACGAGATCTTCAGATAACCCGGCGGAACGTTGACCTGGATCGTCCGCTTCTCCTCGGCCGCCGTCCCGATCAGGGTCTCCCCCGGCCGGAAGGAGATGGGCATCGAGCCCGCCGAGTAACCGTAACTGCCGCGCATCACCAGCTCGTACGAGCCCTCGCCTCCCGCACCGAGCTCCCCGCCGCCCGTGGGCATCGCCAGGAAGAACGCGCCGTGCTGCGCGGAGACCACCGGCGTCAGCTCGCTCATGATGAGGGACGCGACATCGTCGAGATCGCGGCGGCCCTGCATCAGGCCCGAGATACGGGCCAGGTTGCCCTTGAGCCAGTCCTGCTCCTCGTTGGCGAGGGTGGTGTCGCGCAGGTTCGCGATCATCGTGTTGATGTTGTCCTGGAGAACCTGGATCTCGCCCGCCGCGTCCACGTCGATCTTGAGGTTCAGGTCGCCGCGGGTCACCGCGGTGGCGACGGCGGCGATCGCGCGCACCTGCCGGGTCAGGTTCCCTGCCATCTCGTTCACGGACTCGGTGAGGTCGCGCCACGTACCGTCGACGTCCCGCACCCGCGCCTGGCCGCCCAGGATGCCCTCGGTGCCCACCTCGCGGGCGACCCGCGTGACCTCCTCGGCGAACGACGACAGCCGGTCGACCATCGTGTTGATGGTGTTCTTCAGCTCCTGGATCTCACCGCGGGCGTCGATGTCGATCTTCTTGGTGAGATCGCCCTTGGCGATGGCGGTGGTGACCGTGGCGATCTGGCGCACCTGGCCCGTGAGGTTGGACGCCATCGAGTTCACGGACTCGGTGAGGTCCTTCCACGTACCGGAGACGCCGGGGACGCGGGCCTGACCGCCCAGCTCGCCCTCGGTGCCCACCTCGCGGGCCACCCGCGTGACCTCGGCCGCGAACGACGAGAGCGTCGTCACCATCGTGTTGACGGTCTCGGCGAGTTCGGCGACCTCGCCGCGCGCCTCGACCGTCACCTTCTTCGTCAGATCGCCGTTGGCGACCGCGGACGACACCCGGGAGATGTTCCGCACCTGGCTGGTCAGGTTGGCGGCCATCGTGTTGACGTTGTCGCTGAGGTCCTTCCAGATGCCCGTGGCGCCGCGCACCCGGGCCTGGCCGCCGAGGATGCCCTCGGTGCCCACCTCGCGGGCGACCCGCGTCACCTCGTCGGCGAAGTTGGACAGCTGGTCGACCATCGTGTTGACGGTCGTCACCAGCTCCAGGATCTCGCCCTTGGCATCGACGGTGATCTTCTTCGACAGATCGCCCTTGGCGACCGCCGTCGTGACCTCGGCGATGTTGCGCACCTGCGAGGTCAGGTTGTTGGCCATGAAGTTGACGGACTGGGTGAGGTCCTTCCAGGTGCCGGAGACACCCTGCACCTCGGCCTGGCCGCCCAGGATGCCCTCGGTGCCCACCTCGCGGGCCACCCGGGTCACCTGCTCGGCGAAGTTCGAGAGCTGGTCCACCATCGTGTTGAGGGTGTTCTTCAGCTCCAGGATCTCGCCGCGCGCGTCCACGTCGATCTTCTGCGACAGGTCACCGCGCGCCACGGCCGTGGCGACCTGCGCGATGTTGCGCACCTGGGCCGTGAGGTTCCCGGCCATGCCGTTCACCGAGTCCGTCAGATCGCGCCACACACCGGCGACGCCCGGCACCTGCGCCTGACCGCCGAGCCGGCCGTCCGTGCCCACCTCGCGGGCCACCCGGGTCACCTGCTCGGCGAACGCCGACAGCTGGTCGACCATCGTGTTGATGGTGTTCTTGAGCTCGAGGATCTCGCCGCGCGCATCGACATCGATCTTCTGCGACAGGTCACCGCGCGCCACGGCCGTGGTCACCTGAGCGATCTGCCGCACCTGCGACGTCAGGTTCCCCGCCATGAAGTTGACGGAGTCTGTGAGTTCCTTCCAGGTGCCGGACACACCGTCGACGCGGGCCTGGCCGCCGAGCCGGCCCTCCGTACCCACGTCCCGCGCCATCCGCGTCACCTGGTCGGCGAACGACGACAGCTGCGCCACCATCGTGTTGACGGTGTTCTTCAACTCCAGCATCTCGCCGGCCACGTCGACGGTGACCTTCTGCGACAGATCACCGTTCGCGACCGCCGTCGTCACCTGCGCGATGTCCCGCACCTGGCCGGTGAGGTTACGGAACGCCGTGTTCACCGAGTCGGTGAGGTCCTTCCACGTACCCGCCGCGCCCGGCACCTCGGCCTGGCCGCCGAGCCGGCCCTCGACGCCGACCTCCCGGGCCACCCTGGTCACTTCGGAACCGAACGACTGCAGCTGGTCCACCATCGTGTTGACGGTGTTCTTCAACTCCAGCATCTCGCCCGCGACATCGACGGTGACCTTCTGCGACAGATCACCGTTCGCGACCGCCGTCGTCACCTGCGCGATGTCCCGCACCTGCGTCGTCAGGTTGCGGAACACAGTGTTGACGGAGTCGGTCAGGTCCTTCCACGTACCCGCCGCGCCCGGCACCTGCGCCTGACCGCCGAGCAGACCCTCGGCGCCGACCTCGCTCGCCACCCGGGTCACTTCGTCGGCGAACGTACGGAGCGTCTCCGTCATCTGGTTGATGGTCTCGGCCAGCTGCGCCACCTCGCCGCGCGCGCTCACCGTGACCTTCTGCGACAGATCGCCGTTGGCGACGGCCGTGGTGACCTCGGCGATGCCCCGCACCTGCGAGGTCAGATTGCCCGCCATCGTGTTGACGGAGTCGGTGAGGTCCTTCCACACACCGGCGACGCCCGGCACGGTCGCCTGACCGCCGAGCTCGCCCTCCGTACCCACCTCGCGCGCGACCCGCGTCACCTCGGAGGAGAACGAGGACAGCTGGTCCACCATCGTGTTGACGGTGTTCTTCAGCTGGAGCATCTCGCCGGCCACATGGACAGTGACCTTTCGCGACAGATCGCCCTTCGCGACCGCCGTCGTGACGAGAGCAATGTCACGCACCTGAGCCGTCAGCCGGTACGCCATGGTGTTGACCGAATCCGTGAGATCCTTCCACGAACCGGACATACCTCGCACTTGAGCCTGGCCGCCGAGCTTGCCCTCGGTGCCGACCTCCAGCGCGACCCGCGTCACCTCGTCGGTGAACGCCGACAGCTGGTCGACCAGATTGTTGACCGTACGCGCGACCTTCAGGAACTCGCCGCGCAGCGGCCGCACCGAACCGTCACCCTCCGACCCGTGCGACCGGAGCTCCATACGCTGCTGCAGATCGCCCTCCGCGACCGCGGACAGCACCCTCCCGACCTCGGACACGGGCCGGGCCAGATCGTCCACCAGCGCGTTCGACGCGTCGATCGCGGCCGCCCAGGAGCCCTCGCAGGCGCCGGGTTCCAGCCGCTCCGTGAGTTTTCCCTCACGCCCGACGACCCTGCGCACCCGGGCCAGCTCACCGGTGAGATGCAGATTGCGGTCGGCGACCTCGTTGAACACGGCCGCGATCTCGGCCATGACACCGTCGCCGGAGACGGTGAGCCGCTTGCGGAAGTTCCCGTCCCGCATCGCGACGAGCGCCGACAGCAGCCGGTTCAGAGCCGCCGTGTCCACCGCCGTCGTCCCCCCGCGTGGTTGATTTTTCCGGGACTGTCCGCCTTGTGCGCGCGTGCCAGTGACCCGCGCTGCTGCACCAGACTCCACCGTGTCCCTCCCGCAAGGGTTGACCGTCATGCTCGTGCTGTCTCAGGAAGCTTGCCCAGTGTTTCACCGCAGCCGAACCAGGCCATAACAGTTCGGCAGCTTCGCATAGCGTCCCCGCCATCCGTGGGCGGAAACGGCGGTGACCGGCATCCGTCCGGACAGCGAAGGTAAGTAACCTGGCATCCGGCTGTCCAACCGCCCCGGTCGCCCGGCGCGGACGGGACGGAGCGAGGACTACCACCGGGTACCGGGAGGGGCAGGCACCGACCATGGCAGAGCCGGGCGTCGAGACGCGTACGAGGACTTCTGAGATCACCGCGCGGGCGGCTGCCAGCTTCGACCCTGTGGGGCGGTCCGTAGCGACCGCCCGGGCCTTCGTCAGGGACACGCTCCAGGGCTGGGGGTACTCCGACGTCGTCGACGACGCCGTGGTCCTCACCAGCGAGCTCGTCACCAATGCGGTGATCCACGCCGGCACCGCGGCCGACGTGCTCTGTCTGCGGACCGACGACGGCGTACTGGTCGAGGTGGCCGACCGCTACCCAGAGCGCGAGATCCCCCTCCAGGGCACCGGCAGAACCCTCGCCCACCCCGACCGCGAGAACGGCAGGGGACTGCTGCTCTGCGCCGCCCTCGCCACCCGCTGGGGCGTCGAGTACACACCGACCCACAAGCAGGTCTGGTTCCAGCTCGACATGCCGCAGCGCCAGGTCGGCACCCGCTCGGCAGGACCGGTCCTGCCCACCGACCTCCTCCCCGTCGCGGACGAACGCGTCCGTGTCGCCGTCGTCCAGATCGACCGGAACGGAGCGATCAGCTCCTGGAACGACGACGCGGAGCACCTCTTCGGGTACGCGGCCGACCAGGTCCTCGGCAAGCCCCTCGGTGACTTCGCCGCCTGGCCGCACACGCCCGGCACCGGCACCGGCATCGTCGAGGCCCTCCAACTCTCCCGCTGGGAAGGCAGTTACGGAGTCCGCGACACCGGCGGCCGTGTCGTCGCCGTGTACGCCTCCCACCTCCGCGTCCGCGACACGCAGGGCGAGGCCTCCACCGTCTGTCTCCTCGTCCGCGACTACGAACGGGCGGTCCTGCAGACCCCCCTGCGCGTACCCTCCGGCGACGGCGTGGGATCCGAGAGCCGGAGCTCGGACCCCTTCGAGCTGTTCATCGGCTCCCCCGCCCCCGACGACCTCGACGGCCTCCTCCAGCGCACGGTCGAGCGCGCCCGCGACATGCTCGACGGCGACTCCGCGTTCCTGCTGCTCGCCACGGACGACGAGACGGAGCTCGAGGTACGGGCCACCACCGGCCTCCCCTCCGCACGGCAGCGCTTCGCCCGCGTCCCCGTCGAGGCCGGCACCGGCCGCTACGGCTCGGCGCGCATGCCCGCCGTCCACGAGGACCTCACGGCCGTCCCCGGCGCCGTCCCGCTGCTCGCCGGCACCGGAATGCGCTCCGTCGTCACCGTCCCGCTCAAGGTCGAGGGCCGCCTCACCGGCTCGCTCGGCGTCGCCGCCGAGGCCGCGGGATGCTACTCCAACGAGGAAGCCCTGCGCCTCCAGTTCGCCGCCGACCGCATCGCACTCGCCGTCGAGTCCGCCCGCCTCGGCGAGCTCGAGCGGCTCCGCCGCGGCTCCCTCAGCTTCCTCGTCGAAGCCTCCGACCTGCTCGCCGGCACGCTCGACCGCGACCAGACCCTGGCCCTCATGGCCCAGATGACGGTGCCCACCCTGGCCACCTGGTGCGCGGTCTACACGATCGCCGACCAGGCCTCGGAGCCGTACCTCTCGTACGTCCTCCACGAGGACGAGGAGCGCATCGACGGCCTCAAGGCCCTCCTGTCCAGGATCGCGCCCCCGGACCCGGTGCCGACCCCCGGCGCCCGCGTCTGGACGGCCCCTGCCGACGCCGCCCACCAGGCCGCCCTGCGCACCTCCATGCGTGAACTCGGCCTCGGCGCCACGCATCTGTCGTCGGGTATCGGTACGACCCTGGCCACCGCCTCCGCGGTCGGCGGTGAGACCGTGGTCCTCCCACTCGTCGCCCGCAACCGCGTCATCGGCATGCTCACCCTCGGCAAGCCGTCGGACGACCACTTCCGCCAGGAGATCCTCGAACTCGCCGAGGACCTCTCCCGTCGAGCGGCACTCGCCCTCGACAACGCACGCCTCTACTCCGAGCGCACGGCCATCAGCCAGTCCCTGCAGCGCAGCCTGCTCCCGCCCGGCCTCCCCCAGATCCCGGGCGTCGAGGTCGAGGTCATCTACCGCGCGGCGGGCGAAGGCAACGAGGTCGGCGGCGACTTCTACGACCTCTTCCCCATCCGCGACGGTGCGTACGGCTTCGCCATCGGCGACGTCTGCGGCACGGGCCCGGAGGCCGCGGCCGTCACGGGACTCGCCCGGCACGCCCTGCGCCTGCTCGCCCGCGAGGGCTTCGGCGGCCCGGCGGTGCTGGAGCGACTCAACGCGGCGATCCTCGACGAGGGCGCCCGCAGCCGCTTCCTCACGCTCCTGTACGGCGAGTTGTGGCCCCAGGAGGACGGCTCGGCGCTCCTCAAGGTCGTCTGCGCCGGCCACCCGCTCCCCCTGCGCCTGCGTCAGGACGGGACCGTGGAGCCCGCGGCCGAACCTCAGCCGCTGCTCGGCGTGATGGAGGACCTCGAGCTGTACGAGCAGACCGTCACCCTCGATCCGGGCGATGTCCTGCTCTGCGTCACCGACGGCGTCACCGAACGCCGCGAGGGCACCCGCATGCTCGGGGACGACGGCCTCGTCGACGTCCTGACGACCTGTACGGGCCTGACGGCCGGTGCGGTCGCGTCACGCATCCTGCGCGCGGTCGAGCGTTTCGCGGCCGAACCCGCATCGGACGACATGGCGATCCTCGCGATGCGCGTCCCGGAGCCGCAGATGATCTGAGCGACGCATCGAGGACGCGTCGGGGCACGCAGAAGGCCCCCGCCGTGAGGCGGGGGCCTTCTGGAGTGCTGAGCCCCCAAACGGAATCGAACCGTTGACCTTCTCCTTACCATGGAGACGCTCTGCCGACTGAGCTATAGGGGCCTGTTGCTCTCACGGTCTCCCGCGCGGCAACGAAAAGAATCATACCCGAACCCACGTGTGCCCTGAACCATCCATTCCTCTGGACCGCTCCCCGCCCCACTGTCACCATGCGCCCATGCGGATACGCCCACAGTGGATCGCCGCTCTGGCCCTGCTGCTGCCCGTAGTGGGCTGTGGCTCCGACGACGTCAAGGGCGGTGGCGCCGGAACGGAGAGGCCGAAGAAGCCCGCCGCCGCGAAGGAGTCGCCCCGCCCGGGCGACCAGACGGTCACGCTGCCCTGGAAGGGCAAGGACCGCGTCTACACGGTCCATGCTCCGCCCGGCTACACCCCGGCCGATCAGCTCCCGTTGGTGATCGCCATGCATCCGTACCCGAGCGACGGCGCATACGCCGCCAAGCTGACCGGCCTCAACGAGAAGGCGGACCAGGAAGGCTTCCTCGTTGCCTATCCGAACGGGCTGGACCAGGCCTACAACGCGCTGGTCTGCTGCGGCACGGAGGACGACGTCGGCTTCATCGGCGCCATGACGAAGCGCGTCCTCGGGACGTGGAACGCCGATCCCCAGCGGGTGTACGCGACGGGCATCTCCAACGGCGGCGACATGTCCTTCAAGCTCGCCGTCGAACTCCCGGACACCCTGGCCGCGATAGCTCCGGTCAGTAGCGGCTACATCGGCCTGGACACCGCGAAGCCCGCGTACATGCCGAAGAGCCCGGTCTCGGTCGCCACGTTCATCGGGGGCCTCGACCAGCACTACGGGGAGTTCGAACGAGGCATCACGGCCTGGTCCACGCGCCTGAGCTGCAAGGCCGGCCGACCGGAGAAGATGAAGGCCAACATCACCCGTACGACGGCCAAGTGCCGCGACAAGTCCGAGTTCGTGACGTACCGCCTCCCGGACATGGGCCACAACTGGCCTGGCAGCAAGGACCAGTCGATGGGCGACCCCACGGCCGGCGTCAACGCCACGGATCTGATCTGGGAGTTCTTCGAGGCCCACCCGAAGGTCGCACCCTGAAGCCTCTGCCGCCGGCCCTGACCTGGCTTGGCCTTGAACGCAGAAAAGCCCCGCACCAGAAATGGTGCGGGGCTTCCCGCAATGATTGTTCGGCGGCGTCCTACTCTCCCACAGGGTCCCCCCTGCAGTA
>NZ_JBHWKX010000059.1:15827-48054 GCF_042730885.1 Streptomyces sp. NPDC059909 | reverse complement strand
GCTTAGTGCCCTTCTCCCCGATCGGCAGGGACAGACGGTGCCGCAGCGTGCGGATGCCTGCATCGAGGGAGTCCAGGTACGCGGCCTGACCGCGCCGGGACAGCGCCCACTGATCGTGGGTGGCCTTCGTGATGCTGCCGGCCCAACGGGACGACGACTGGGCGGTCAGGTCGCGCTTGCGGGCGGCCCACGTGTCGGTGGAGTGCTCCAGCCCGTCAGCACAGCGGGCCGCCAGATCACGAGATGCCAGCGAGCCAAGGTGCTCGCCGAGCAGCCGCAGGAGTTTGTCATCCTCGGCGGTGAGCCCCTTGAGGCGGTCGCGTATCGACACACCCGACGGACCGAGCGCGACAAACGGCGGGCCGATTCGGCGCAGCGGCTTCTTCGGCTCACCCATTGGCAGCCGCCGCTTCCAGGGCTTTCCTCGCCCGGTTCTTCGCCGACCGGCGACCATACAGGCAGGCACAGAAGGAGGTGAGTATCTCGATCATGTCCCGCACGAGGTCGTCTTCGACTTCGCCGTCATCCAGCACCACCAGGCTGCGCCCGGTCGCAGACAGCGCGGCTTCGACCAGCTCCACGTCCATCCTGCCGAGCCGGTCCTTGTGCTCCACCACCACGGTTATCACGTCCGGGTCGGCGAGCAGCCGCCTGGCCTTTGTCCGGCCGCCGTTCATGCCCGAGGCGATCTCGGACTCGATCCGCACCACACGGTGGCCGCCGGCGGCAGCCCACTGTGCGAGCCGGGCAACCTGACGTTCAAGATCAGACTTCTGATCGTGCGACGACACGCGGGCATAGAGGCCCACACCGCCCGTCACGGCCGGTAAGGAATTCGCCTCAATGTTGACCAGAATCGTGCGCGGTCCGACCCGCTCGGCCGGGACCGGCAACGTCCCCTCACGGAACCAGCGATAGGCAGTATGCGGGTGCACACCGTTCGCCTTCGCCCACTCCTTGAGGTTCATGCAGTGACCATAACAGCCACTCAGAGGCTATAAGACACACTAGAGTTGACTCAAGCCCGAGCAGTTCGTAACCCCTCGGAGCAAGTCGTCGAGGCCCTGGGGCGGGCCCTGCGCCTCTCCGCAGCCGAACGCGAGCACCTGTTCCACGTCGCCGGGCTCGTACCCCCGGGGCAGGGCACGGTGCCCGCCTACATCACGCCAAGTGTGCACCGGATGCTGGACCGGCTGACCGAGACGCCCGTCGCAGTCTTCGACGCGGCGTGGACGCTGCTGCTGGCCAACCCGCTCTACACGGCACTCATGGGTGAGTGGCACGGCCGCGAGCGCAACGGCGTGTGGCGCACCTTCCTCGGCTCGGGCGGTCGCGTCCGCCACACACCGCAGTCCCGGCGCGCGATGGAGACCGCGGTGGTCGCCGAGCTGCGCGCGACCGCCGGCCGGTACCTGGATGACCAGCAACTGCGGCGCCTGGTCACAGAGTTGCGCACGAACAGCGACCGGTTCGCCGAACTGTGGGATGCGGGCGCCGTGGGTCAGCAGGAGGCCGCGCGCAAGACCATCGAGCACCCGCAGGTGGGCCCCCTGACGCTGGACTGCGACGTGCGCCTGGCCTGCCGAGTACCTCATCGATGCCGAGGGCCGGGTACGGCACGTCGCCATCGGTGAGGGCGACTACACCACCCGCGAATCGCTGATCCGGCAACTGCTGACCGCCGCGCACCCCGGCACCGCTCTGCCGGCCCCCACCGACGTGCCGGACGACACCCCGACCGACCGGAGCCAGACTCCGGAGATCGCTCTGGGCGCGGGGCGCACCGACGCCCTCGCGAACGGACGCCTGGCCGAAGGCACCGGCGGCTTCGGATACCCGTCGGCGCTCGCGCCGGGCGAGTTCGCCCTGACCGGCACCTGGAGCGTCGGTCAGGAGGCGCTGACCAGCAGGCGGAATGCCGGGATCAAGCTGAACTTCTCCGCCGGCGACGTCTATCTCAATGTCGGCGGCAGCGGCACCGTCACCGCGACCCTGGACGGGAAGACCACCACCCACGCCGTCTCGGGGCCGCCCAACATCTACCGAGTGGTGAGCGGGAGCGCTCCTCGCCAGGGCGTTCTCACCCTGACGCTTTCCCCGGGGCTCAGCGCCTACTCCTTCACATTCGGCTGATGCCGAGCCGTCCCCGCAACGCGTCGACCGCCGACGGCGTGCCGACCGCCGAGGGGTGACCGGCGACCGATCGGAGCTCGTTGTGATGTGCGTCACTGTCGAAATAAGTGGAGAGTCCGGTCCAGTTGCTTGATCGATGAAGTATCTCGGAGTCCGCCGATGTGGCGCTCCCCGGCTGATCAGGAGGCTGCCGTGAACCCATCCGTGTCCGTGGAGGACAGCGCATCCCCGTCGCAGAGCGTGGCGGAGCGGAGGGCCAAGGGCGTCATGCCGTTGTGGGAGGCGGCCCGGACGCATGGCCTGGTTCCCTCCTCCGCCCTCGCCGAGTCCGGCCGTCGCGGCTCAGCCCTCGCTTCCGGAGGGATCCGGTGAGTTGCGTCGCCGCATGTGCCCATCGCATCCGCCGCTCGCGCCGCGGTCCGGTCTCCGGCCGCATCGCGTCGCGGGAGGTGACAGCGCGGCGGAGCCTGTGGCGCGCAGCGGCAGGCGTGGCGGCGATGGTGTTCGTGTACGGCGCGCTCCTCGCGGCGGCCCCGGGTGACGAGTCCTTCCTCGACGCCGGCTGGACGTCGTCCGCCGCCGAGCGCCTCCACCCCTACGGGGCCGCCGTGGCGGAGAGTTGGGCGACGTTCGTGCAGGACACGGCGCACGTGACGGCCTGGATCCGGGCCGTCGCCCATTGGCCCTTGATGGCACTGACCTTGCTCTGGCTGGCCCACCGGCGCCAGGGGGTCTATGTGCGCGGTGCCATCGCGTTGCTGCTGTCCAGCTCGGCCGGTCTGGCCGTCTTCGCCTCACTGCAGAGCTTCCCGGTGCGCGAGGTGTCCCTCGTGCGTGACTACCTGGCGCTGCCCGGTGTGCATGCGAGCTGGTACCTGCTGATGGCGTTGGCGGTGGTCGCCACGGCCGCGAAGGTCCGGGCACGGGTCGCCGTGATGGTGCTCGCGCTGTCCGCGGTCGCGGGGGCGGTACTGACCGCGGAACACCACCTGCTCGGCGCTCTGTTGGCAGTCGGTGCGCCGCTTCTCGCCTGGTACGCCGCGGGGCATCTCCAGGACCGGGACCGAGTGCGACGGCGCTCGGCCGTGGACGCCTCGCACGCCGCGGAGCCGGAGGCGGACGTGGTTCCGTTCCGGCACCGTGGCGGGGCCGTGGAGCCTCGGGCCGATGCGGATCTCGTACCGCTACGGCAGGCGGGCTGACGGCCATGCGTATCGATGCCCTGATCGAGGCGGCCGGATGGTGGTCGTACGCCGTCGTGTTCGCGGTGACGGCCGGCGAGACCGGCGCTTTCATCGGTCTGCTGGTACCCGGTGAGACGATCATCCTTCTCGCGTCCGCGATCGCCAACCGCGGCGATCTCAATCCCCTGGTACTTGCCGCTGTCGTGGTGGCCGGGGGCATGGCCGGTGACAATCTCGGCTATGTGCTGGGCCGCCGGTGTGCGCGACGCCCCAGCGCGCGGCGGGTGGGCGGGATCCGGTCCGACCGTCGGTTCGGAAGGGCCCAGGCCTTCCTGGTCCGCCATGGCGGGGCGGCGGTGTTCACGGGACGGTTCGTCGGTTTCGTACGGAGCTTCCTGCCCTTCGCCGCCGGGGCGTCCGGCATGCCGTACCGCCGCTTCTTCCTCTACAGCACCGCCGCATCGCTGGTCTGGGGCGTCGGCAACGTGCTCCTCGGCTACTTCGCCGGTGCCGCCGCCACCGAGCTCCTGCACTCGGCCGGTCTGGCGGGCGCTGCCGCGCTCGCAGCCGTGGGCTTGGCGTTGGCGATCGTCGTCGGCGTACGGATCCTCTCGCGCCGCCGCCGCATCGTGCGGGCCAAGTCCTCGGTGGTGGCGCACGGCGGGACCCTCCGAGCCGCTGAGCAGGAACCCAGGCACGTGTTCACGTATTCGAAGGAGAAGTAAGGCGTGGCCGGGGCGGCCTGCGGCGAGCGAGCGCCCAGCAGTCCCCGGCAGTTCGTCCAGAGCGCGCTGAGCTGGGAAGTGGTGTTGTCGAGCTTGGCGAACAAGACCTGGCCCTCAAACTGCGCGACACGGATCGGGCAGCTGCTCGGGGGCCGGTGACGGTGACCTGGCCACGCTAGACCGGTCGGCTACTTCTGCTTCCGTTCTTCCATGCCTGCTCCAGTGTCTGCGTGAACAGCTCGACGGGCTGCAGACCCGTCACGCCGTACCGCTGGTCCAGCACGAAGAACGGCACGCCGCCCGCACCCAGTTCCGTGGCTCGTCGCTCGTCGGCCCGGACGTGCTCGGCGTACGCGCCGGCATCGGCAAGCACCTCGCGGACCTCTGCCTCGTCCAGCCCCACTTCGACCGCCAGGCTCGCCAGGGTCTCCGTGTCGTAGATCGAGCGCTCATCTGCGAAGTTCACCTGGAATGCGAGATTCATCAGCTCGGCCTGGAGGCCACGGGCCTTGGCGAAGTGCAGGAGGCGGTGGAGGTCGAAGGTGTTCCCGTGGACGCGCCCGCCGACCCGGAAGTCCAGTCCTTCGGAGCGCGCCTCGGAAGCGGCGTACTCCTCCCTCGCGATCTGCTGATCGCGGGTGCGCCCGTACTGGGCCGCGACGGCGTCGATGATCGGTGTCGTGCCGTCCTCGGCCCGCGGATTGAGCTCGAACGACCGGTGCACCACCTCGACGTGGTCGCGGTGCTCGAAGGCCGCGAGTGCTCGCTCGAAACGCGCTTTGCCGATGTAGCACCAGGGGCAGGCGATATCGGTCCAGATCTCGACGTGCATCTGTCGGCACCTCCATGGGCGTCCGGCGGGGACGAAATAGACAGTCGGTCGACTAAATAATAGATGACCGACCGTATAGTGCCAACCGGACGGGCGAACGATGGCCCCCGTCGCTGCGAAAGGCTGTGCAGCGGTTTCGGCGACGGCTCGCCTCGGCGCGGTCTTCCTGCGGTTCGCGGGTGTCGACCGCTTGACCCGTCAAGGAGATAAGGTGTGGGCATGCCGTCCGAAGAGCAGCCCCTGCAGCCTCTGAGTCAGAACGAGGAAGCGTTCGTGCGTGCGCTGGGCCGGGTGCTGATCGCCCTGCCGCGCGTGGTCGACGCCGATCTGACCCGCGGCGCCGGGCTGCCGCTTTCCGAGTACACGCCTCTCATGTACCTGTCCGAGGCTCCGGAGCGGCGCATGCGGATGAGCGAGCTCGCCGCCGTCTGCAACCTCTCACTCAGCGGTATGACCCGCGTCGTGCACCGGCTCGAGCAGCAAGGCTGGGTCCAACGCAGCAAGTGCGCCGAAGACGGGCGCGGATGGAACGCTGTGCTGACCGAGTCGGGGCTCGCTCGCCTGGAACGGGCCTGGCCGACCCATCTGGTCAGCGTGCGACGGCACCTCCTCGACCACTTCAGCGGCCAGGACCTCACTCAACTCACAGCCGCACTCCGGTGTGTCGCAACCTCTGACGAGGCGAACCACGACTGAGGCCTGACGGACCCGGCCGGGGTGAGGGGCCCGTTCGGGCAGGGCGCCTTTCCCTCGCTCTGACCCGCCATTCCGTTCGGCGCACAGACCTCCGCAGCGGAGGTTGGTGCGTGCGTCACTCTGGCCGGCCGTCGCCCTGACCGGCCGTCGCCCTGACCGGTCGTCGAGCAATCGTCATCGGCGGCTCCTCGGGCACGCACCGGTGTCACAGGCCGCACGCGCCCTGGCCCGTCGATGCCGAGTCGACCCGCGTCGCCGAGCACGTGCGAAGACCGCTGAGGGCGTGACCGCCACCAGGGAACGGCCGGATCGCCGATATCGGCCTCGCCCGGCGTGCGAGCTCGGCCTGGGCGCCGCCTCATCCGGCTGCCCGCCGACTCCCCGCCGGTGCAAGGCGTCACCGGCCGGGACTTCGAGGACTTCAGCCAGGCCGGCCCGCACCGGCCGGGCATCTGGCGCGGCGTGGCCGACCACGCCCTCGACCCGCATCGGAGGGCCGCTCCGGCGGGTCTTCCTCGACATGCTCGCCACAGCCAGGACCGCCGCCTGACCGCTGGAATGGTGCGCCGCGCCGCGCCTGCTTGACGCGTCAAGAAGTTCTGGTATCTACTTCACCTGGCAAGTATCTACTTGATGAGGCAATTACATGCTCAAGCTGTTCAAGAAGCGTGGAGGAACACCCATGACCAGGATCGGCATCATCCTCGGAAGCACGCGCCCGGGGCGGAACGGGGAGGCTGTGGCCGGCTGGGTGCACGACAACGCCGCCCGGCGCACCGACGCGGAGTTCGAACTCGTCGACCTGCTGGACTACAAGCTCCCGCTGCTCGACGAGGCCTACCCGCCGTCGATGGGGCAGTACGCGCAGCCGCACACCCTGACCTGGGCCGAAAAGATCGCATCCTTCGACGGCTTCGTGATCGTGACGCCCGAGTACAACCGCTCGGTGCCCGGTGCGCTGAAGAACGCCATCGACTTCCTCTACGGCGAGTGGAACAACAAGGCCGTCGGGTTCGTCAGCTACGGCTCGACCGGCGGCACCCGCGCCGTGGAGCACCTGCGTCTGATCGCCGGCGAACTCCAGATGGCCGACGTGCGCTCCCAGGTCGCCCTCTCCCTGTTCACCGACTTCGAGAACTTCAGCGTCTTCAAGCCCATCGATGCGCAGCTCGACGCCCTGACCGCCACCCTGGACCAGGTCGTTGCCTGGAGCAACGCCCTCTCCGGCCTGCGCGCCAACTGACACCGGCGCCACCCCGCCGGAGTCGGAGCGCCTGCCGCTCTTCGCGACCAAGAGGCCGCTTCGGAGTGATCCGAAGCGGCCTCTTGGTCATTTGCGCGTCGGGCGCCGGAGCTTCCGTCACCGCCGGGGCGACACCGGCCGCTGGCCCGTTTCCGCTGTTCAGGCCGAGCCCTCCGCGCTCTCTTTGGCGGCCTTGAGCTTCCGCCACACCGAGCTGAGCGCCTCGAGATCCTGCTGGTCGAGGAGGTCGGTGAAGACGGGAGCCAGGCACTCCCGGCGCGTGGCGTCCGCCTCGGCGAACAGGCGGTGGCCCTCCGGGGTGAGGGAGACCTCGACGGAGCGGGCGTCCCTGGCGGACGGCGTACGGGTGGCGAGGCCACGGCTCTGGAGGGCGTCGACGACGCGGGAGACCTGGCTGCGGCTGAGCATCGTGCTGTTGCCGAGGACCGAGGCCGGGACCGGATCCGGACTGCCGGCGAGCCACAGCATGACCTCGAACCAGGAGACCGGCAGGTCGTGGGCCTTGCTCAGGGCGCGGTCGACGCGTTCGGTGAGCGTGGTCCCGGCCCAGACCAGACCGTAGAAGGCGTAGTCGGCGGCGGACATCTCCGCCTCGGTGAGCTTCCTTTTCGGCATGTGCCGATCTTACGGGTTGCGTGCGCACGCACATAATGTTTAAGGTGTGTGTACACGCACCTAATCGCTGCACGAAAGGCCGCACCATGTCTTCCACCCCTTCCAAGGTTGTTCTGATCACCGGCACCTCCTCCGGCATCGGCCTCGCCGCAGCCGTCGGCGCGGCCCGGGCCGGCTGGCACACCGTCGCGACCCTGCGCGACACCAACCGCGCCGACGCGCTGCGCAAGGCCGCCGCGGAGGCGGGGTGGAGCTCGACATCCGGCAGCTCGACGTGACGGACGAGGCCTCCGTCACCGCCGCGGTCGACAGTGTGATCGCCGACCACGGCCGCCTCGACGCCGTGATCAACAATGCGGGCGCCGGTCACGTCGGCACGCTGGAGAACGAGTCCGTGGACGACGTCCGCACGGTCATGGAGGTCAACTTCTTCGGTGTGCTCACCGTCTCCAAGGCCGCCCTGCCCCATCTGCGGGCCTCCGGTGGCCGTCTGATCACCGTCACCAGTGTCGGCGGCGTGGTCGGCCAGCCGTTCAACGAGGCGTACTGCGCCGCGAAGTTCGCCGTCGAGGGATACATGGAGAGCCTGGCGCCCGTCGCGGCCACCGTCGGGGTGAGCGTCTCCGTCGTCGAGCCGGGCGCCGTCGCCACCGAGTTCGTCAACAACATCGGACTCGACCTCGAGGCAGAGATCGCCGCGGCCGGACCGTACGCGCCCGCGCTCGACAGCTACGTGAACCGCACGGTCGCGCAGTTCCTGAACGGCGCGCAGACCCCGGCCGAGGCCGCCGAGGCCGTGCTGGAGGCGCTCACCGCCGACCGCCCGGCGTTGCGCATCCAGACGTCCGACTGGGCCCGCGGGTTCACCGGAACCAAGCTCGCCGACCTGGACGGCTCGGCCGTGCTCGGCCTCACCGGCGCCTGGGTCCGCTGACCGCGGCGGAGCCCGCGCACGTCGGCGCGAGGGGCCGCACCGGAGCAGCCGGTGCGGCCCCTCACGCCGGCAGACGGGTCCTAGTTCTCCAGCCGGGCCGCAAGCTGCTCGGGCAGCACGTCCCGGTTCCCGGCTGTCACCTGGACGAGTTCGATGCCGGCACGCCGCTTGAGGTCATCGGTGAACGGGTCGTGGTGGGCGTGCACGGTGGCGACGACGTCGACGTCGGCCGTGAACAGGATCCGCACGACCTCCCGGAACGCGGCGCCGGCCAGCTCCATCCGGCCCAGTTCGTCGATGAGCACGAGATCCCGCGGCGCCGGATTCCGGGACACGGGCGCCAGCGCCGACAGCGCCAGCTCGTCCATGACGCGCAGATCCACGCCGTAACGCCCGACCCGCGGCGGCCCGGGGAAGTCGACATGCGCGAGCACGGCCCGCCGGCCGTCCAGCGTCTCGAGCGCGAAGCCCACCCGTGCGGCGCCCTGCCGGATCTCCTCGGTCGTGAAGCCGACGGGCGTACGCGTGCGCAGCAGCGCGGCCAGCCGCCGTACGGCGGTCGTCTTGCCGATGCCCGGGCGTCCTTCGAGCAGGATCCTCGTCGGCATCCAGTCCTCCGCGGGGCTCATGGCGTGCCCGCATCCGCGTACCGGAGCAGCGCCCCCACCCCGTCCCGCAGCCACAGCTCGCTCTCCGGTACGACGACCAGCTCGGCGGCCGTGGCCACCAGGGCCCGGACCAGAGCCTCGTCGGCGGGCTCCTCGCGGGGTGCCCGTACGCCGAAGGACATGAGCTCCTCCTCGGTGAGGGCGAGCTGGGTGGGCCGTGGCCCGGTCCAGATCAGGGGCGGGGGATCAGTGCGCGGATTGAGCAGAAGCGCGGTGACCTGGCTGCGCTGGAGTGCGGCGACAGCGGCGGTCAGGCCCTCGGCCGTGGCGCCGTTCCGGGCCCGCCGGGCGACGAAGGTCTCGACGAGCGCACGGTCGTGCTCTGCCATGCGCCCGCGGAGCAGGGCCTCCAGCTGTGCCTCCAGAAGCGCACGCCCGGTGTCCGTCGGTGTGGGCCCGCCGACCCGTACGACCCGGGTCCGCAGCCTGTCCGGCAGACGGCGGACCAGGACGCTGCACGCCCACTTGTCCCCGCCCACCACGACCACATCGGCGCCCTCGTGCCGGGCGCGTGCGTCGAGCTCGCGGCCGAGCCGCGCCGCGGCGTCGTGCCACCGCGCGACCGGGACGTGCCGGGACAGCCGTTCACCCGGGGTGACGCTGGACACGGGCCACGTCCCGCACTCGGCCACCACGGTCACGGTGCCTTCGGCCCCGGCCGTCGGGAGTCCGCCGTAGTGCACGACCACCGCGAGATAGGGGATCTCCGGCAGATGCTGCGCCACGAGGGGCATCGCGTCGGGGAGCGTGCCGTAGCGCGCGGAGTCGTGCTCGGGCGGCGCCGGCAGCTCCCCGTCCAGCACCAGCGCCCCGTCGGCAGAGAAGATCGCCTGCCCGTGCATGCCGGGCAGCTCCGCATCCGTACCCACCACGCGCTCCACTGCGGTGATGGACGCCCTGTCCGCGCCCTGCCGGGCCAGCTCGTCGCGCAGGCGGCGCCAGCGCAGCGCGATGGCCCGCTCCGGATCCTCGATGTCGCGCGAGGTGTCCAGATACACGGAGGTGAACGGGCCGGGTTCCGCGTAGAGAGGCTGCAGGAACGACAACCTCATCGCCACTCCTTGTCGCTCGTCTCCTTCCTTCGATGATGCACGCGCCTCGCGCGGGACGGCACGAGCGGCCGCCGACGGATGATCCGGCCGCCGCCACCGCCGGATCCACACCCGGGGCCCCAGCCGGTCGGCGGCCGGTCGGCGGCAGGGCGGTGAGGCGTTCAGCGCCGCCGCCGGCTGGGCCCGGGAACGCACGTCGAACTTCTGGTAGATGCGGGTCAGCCGGGCCTCGACCGTCGTCACGCTCAGATACGGCTTGGTTGCCGGCTCCCTGGCCGACGAGCTGTGTGAGGCGCAGTTCCGCCTCCGTGAGAGCGAGAGGGCGCCGCCGCGGGCCGCCGGGGCGGGTTCCGGAGGCCAGGCCGGTCCCGACCGATACCGCGGTGGGGTCCAGCGCCGTCGCCGGGTCAGGTGTCGGGCGGACCAGCGTCAGCACGCGACGTTCGGAATCTGATACGAACCCGCAGATTGCGATGATCAATCGCAGACTGACGCCAGATCCAGTTTCGGCTTTCCCTCTCAGCCCCCGCCGAACCAGCAGTGAAGAGTCGCCGCATATGTCTCGCACTCTGCGACCAAAGGCGGCAAGGCGCGCCATGAATAGCCGTCAGCATGTCCCGTCTGCCCGAATCCAATTGAGCCGGCGCTCATTTGAACGCTCCGCCTGTCTCCTGCGTATGTAGCTCGGTGCTTCCTCCCGCAGCCGGATGCGAGCACGGCCGACCGGAAACGACGCAGGAGTTCCAGTGAGACAGACCAGACGGAGACGTTCGAAAAGCGGCAGAAGAGTGGTCGGTGCCTCGATCGCGCTGATGCTGGCAGGGGGAGGACTCATCGCGGTCAACACCTACGCCTCCGCGGGCGAAGGATGGGGCCGCACCGGCGAACAGGGTGACCAGCAGCAGAACCAGATCCGTTCCGCGTCCACCATCAGGTGTCCTGAGGTTGCGAACGGGCTCCCCGAGGTCCCGGAGGGCGCCAGGCCGGAGGTCGATCGTGAACTCGCCACGATGGACAGCCAGATCACCGAGGCGTACGAGCGGTTCGTCGATGAGAAGGAACAGATAGCGCGGGATCCGCAGTTCGCCGAGAACGCAGTCCTCGGGCCGCTGAAGAGCAAGCGCACGGCGAGTATCGAGGGCATCGTCATAGCGATCAGCCGTGTGACCGGGGAGCGCCCGCAGGGGCTGGAGTCCATGGCTCCTTGTACGTTGCAGGTGGACGATGCGGGCGATGCGGGCGGAGCCGGCTCCGGTGAGGGCGATGGTCAGGAGAACGGCGACGGCGACGGCGAGGGCGATCAGGACAACGGGAATCAGGGCAACGGGAATCAGGGCGGCGTAGGCCAGGCGGGCAACGGTCCCGAGGCGTCCGACTTCGTCGACGTCCAGTCCGTCCAGCCGAACGTCCAGAGCCCTCGCCGGCTCGGTGACGCCTCTCGCGGCACCTTCTCCACCGACTGCGGCGTGAACGCGAACGGCAAGTTCAATCCGGACAACGTGATCGTTGCGCCCGGTGTGAGCCATGGCGCGCACCATATGCACGACTACGTCGGCAACCAGGCCAATGACGCCTTCGCGAGTGACGACGATCTCGCCAAAGGCGCGACCACGTGCCGCGACCAGGGGGACAAGTCGACGTACTACTGGCCGGTGCTGCGCCTGCAGAACGGTCAGAACGATGCCGATGCAGACGCCGACGGAGGCGGGAAGGACAAGAACGTCGGAGAGATCCTCACTCCGGCCGAGGTCACGCTGAACTTCGTGGGCAGCCCTGTCGGCAAGGTCGCCGCGATGCCGCGATTCCTGCGGATCATCACCGGTGACGCCAAGGCCTTTGTCAACGGCAACGCGAATGCCAACGCCTCATGGAGCTGCACCGGCTTTGAGGACCGCCAGTTGAAGGACAAGTACCCCATCTGTCCCGAGGGCAGCCAGGTGGTGCGGACCTTCAAGTTCCAGAGTTGCTGGGACGGTCAGAACACGGACAGCGCCAACCACCGTACGCATGTGGCCTTCGCCGACGAGAACGGCCGCTGCCAGAACGGCTTCAAGGCCATCCCGCAGCTCGTGCAGCGGATCGTCTACGACGTGCCGCCGCCGGTCCTCGACGGTGAGAACCCCGTGGTGTTCGCGGTCGACTCCTTCCCCGAGCAGTTGCACAAGCCGGTCACCGACCACGGCGACTTCATCAACGTCTTCGACGACGATCTGATGCAGAGCATGGTGAGCTGCATCAACGACGGACGCCGGTGCGGCCCCGGTGCCCCTCCGGCCGGCGACGGTCAGGAGCCTGGTGGTGAGGAGCCTGGTGGTGACGAGCCTGGTGGTCAGGAGCCTGGTGGTCAGGAGCCTGGTGGTGAGGAGCCCGGTGGTCAGGAGCCTGGTGGTGAGGAGCCTGGTGAACAGGAGCCCGGCGGTGAGAAGCCCGGTGGTCAGGAGCCCGGGGGTGAGAAGCCTGGTGGTCAGGAGCCTGGTGAACAGGAGCCCGCGGGTGAGGAGCCTGAGGCGCAGGAGCCCGCAGTGCAGCAGCCGGAGCCTGACAAGCCCGCGGTGCAGAAGCCCGCGGTGCAGCAGCCCGAGGCGCGGCAGCCCGAGGCCCAGAAGCCCACGGTCCTGTCCGGGGCGGGTGCGGGCACGTCCAGTCCTCAGGCCACGCCGGATGCTCGTGAGAACAGCCCTGTGCCCGACTCCGGCAACGAGCCCCAGGCAGCCGGGGGCGGGCTCGCCGCCACCGGCGCCCAACTGTGGCCCTCCGCGGCCGGAGCCGCGCTGCTGATCGCGGGCATCGTGCTGCTTCGGACACGCAACCGCCGGGAGCACGCCCGTCCTCGGTGACGTCGGCTCTGCTCCCGTCCCCGCCGGGCCACCGTGCTGCCCCACGGGCTCCCGGCGCATCTCGCAGCGGCCGTCTGCGGGAGCGCCGGGAGCCCGGTGCGGGGGACGCGGATGGCCCGTCCCGCGCTCTGTCGCCCGTGGTGGACATCCGCGTAGATTCGGACCGGCGGCGCGTCGGATCACTACGGGGGAGACGTGGACTGGGGGACTCTCATCGCGACGGTCAGCGGTGGCTCGATCGCCATATCCGGCACGGTTCTGGCCGACCATCTGCGCCGTCGTCACGAGGACGACCGCGGTGTGGGGTCACGCAGACGCGCCGTGTACATCGAGTTCATCGCGGCCGCCGGGGCATGCCATGCCCGGCTGCGTCAGGTCGCCGAGGACCCGGGTGCCGAAGCCGACTTGGACGCGGTCACCCGCGCGGCGCTGAACGACGCCGGGATCTACGAAGCGCGCGAAAGGCTGTTCATCGACGCCAGCACCGCGGTCGCCGGCGCCGGGCAGGCGATGTTCGAGCGGCTTCGTGCTCTACAGCGTGCCGTCGCCGCGGGGGCTTCGCTGACGTCGACCGCCTTCCATGACGCCTACCACCCCTATATCGGCGCGGTCTGGGAGTATCGCGTCGCGGTGCGCAAAGAACTCGAGGGGCGGTCGCTGTCGCCCGCGGCCTTCGGATGGGAAGCGTGGGACGGCACCGGGCGGTGCCTGACATGCCGCCAGGCGGCACCTTCGGCGCCGGACGCCGGCCCCGGTCAGACCCCGAACAGCACCACGCCCGCCGCAACCGATCCCGCCACCGCCCCGCCGTAGCAGAACAGGGCGATCACGCCGCCGAGCCTCTTGAGCCGCAGGCCGTCGTACAGCGTGTAGCGGAAGCGGTGGGCCCAGTGGAAGAGGCACAGCACGCACAGGCCGAAGAGGACCACCTTGGTGACGGGGTACCGCAGCACGGAGAGCAGATGGGCGTGGTCGGGGGCCGGGAGCCAGCCCAGGGGGAAGGCGACGCCGAAGAGGAACAGCAGAACGGGGACGAGCAGGGCCGCGGCCGTACCGCCCGCGCTGAAGAGCAGCCACAGCAGCGGCTCCGATGATCTCCTGCTTCTGCTCCTGCCCATCGTGCTACCCGCCCAGGATCAGCCAGGCCGTGGCCGCCGACAGCAGCGCCCACAGCAGGTAGTGGAGTGCCACGATCGAGCGCGGGCGCACGCGCCGGCCGCGCAGGCGCACCACGAGGGCCCGCGGCGCAAGGCCGAACCAGGTGATCGTGTGCAGCAGGACGAACAGCAGGGCGATCACGTTCAGCGCGATGATCCATCCGCCCGAGCTCCAGGACCGGAACCGGGCGTATGTGTCGCCGCCGTCGGCGACCGCGCAGGCGAGCAGCAGCAGGTACACGACGAACCAGGCGATGAAGACACTGCTGAGTTCCCGCAGCACGAACACGAGATAGGCGCGTCGCTCCAGCCACCAGAAGGCGGGGACGGGCTTTCGGTACAACGCCGGGCGGGGCCGGGCGGACGACTGGCTCATCGCGCCCCCCGTGGCCAGAGCAGCTCCTTGAGCGACCGCGTCGCCGCCGTGAGCTTGTAACGCTGGATGGCGCCGGCCGGGTCCACGCCCTTGGGACAGGCCGTGGTGCACTCGCCGACCAGGGTGCAGGCCCAGACGCCCGCCGCCGAGCTCAGCACGTCCCGCCGGTCCTCGGCGCCCTCGTCCCGCGAGTCGAGGTTGTAGCGCTGGGCGAGCGCGACGGCCGCCGGACCGACGAAGTCCGGATCGAGCGCGTACACCGGGCAGGCCGCGTAGCAGAGCATGCAGTTGATGCACATGCTGTACTGCTTGTACTCGTCCATCTCCTCCGGCCGCTGCAGAAACTCGCCCTCGTCCAGCGGCTTGTCCTCGGCACGGATGATCCAGGGTTTCACCTCGGTCAGCTTGTTCATGAAGTCGCCGATCTCGACGATGAGATCGCGGATGACGGGGAAATTGCTCAGCGGTTCCACCCGTACGGGCCCCGGCGCGGCATCGGTCAGGAAGGACGAACACGTCAGCTGGGGTTCGCCGTTGACGGTCATCCCGCAGCTGCCGCAGATGCCCATCCGGCACGACCAGCGGTACGACAGCGTCCCGTCCACATGGTCCTTGATGTGGTTGAGTCCGTCGAGGACCGTCCATTCCTTGCGCAGCGGCACCTCGTACGACTGCCAGGTCGGCTCCGTCTCCCGCTCCGGCCGGTAGCGGGCGACCTGCAGGGTGATCCGGTCGGTGTCCGTCGTCGCCGCCTTGTGGGCCATCGCTACTGCCTCCCGTACACGCGCTCACCCGGGGACCAACGGGTGATCGTCACCGGCAGATACGCCACGCGCGCGGAGCCGTCCGCTTCACGGTGGACGAGCGAATGCGCCAGATAGCGCCGGTCGTCCCGGGCCGGGAAGTCCGTGCGCTGATGTGCGCCGCGCGACTCCTCGCGCCGCAGCGCGCACCGCACGATGGTGTCGGCCACATCCAGCATGAACGACAGCTCCAGCAGGGTGATCAGCTCGGTGTTGAACGCGCGGCTGTGATCGTCGATCGCCGCGCGGACGCAGCGTTCGCGCAGCTGGAGCAGGGTGTCTGCCGCCTTGTCGAGGGAGTCGCGGTCGCGGTAGATCCCGGCCGCGTTCTCCATGGTGTCCTGCATCGCCGTACGGATGTCCGCGATGCGCTCCCCGCCGTCCGTGTGCTCGGCGACCAGGCGGTCGAGCCGCCGTCGCTCGTCGCGGGCCCGGGCCAGCACGGCGGAGCCGGGCCCGGACCCGGCGGCGGCACGCGCCGACTCGGCCGCGGCCCGGCCGGCCCGGGCACCGAACACCAGCAGCTCCGGAAGCGAGTTGGAGCCCAGCCGGTTGGCCCCGTTGATGCTCACGCAGGCCACCTCACCGGCGGCGTACAGACCGTCGAGACCGGTATCACCGTCCATGCCGGTGTGGATGCCGCCCATCATGTAGTGGACCACCGGCCGCACCGGGATCAGCTCGGTGACCGGGTCGATGTTCTGGTACCGCAGACACAGTTCCCGTACGAAGGGGAGCTTGGTGTCGATGAGCTCGGCGCCGAGATGGCGCAGGTCGAGATGGACGACGGGCCCGTGCGGCGTCAGTGTGGTCCTGCCCTTGTCGAGCTCGTGCACGAACGCCTGCGACAGCCGGTCCCTGGGTCCCAGCTCCATGCTGCGCAGCACGGGCACGGGTTCGGGCCTGCCGAGGTCGTAGTCCTGCAGATAGCGGTAGCCGTCCTTGTTGAGCAGCCACCCGCCCTCGGCGCGAGCGGCCTCCGTGATCAGGATCCCGGTGAACGGCAGGCCCGTGGGGTGGTACTGGACGAACTCCATGTCCTTGAGCGGCGCGCCCGCCCGGTAGGCCAGGGCCATGCCGTCACCGGTCTTGATGTTGGCGTTGGTGGTGAAGGGATAGACCCGGCCGCAGCCGCCGGTGCACACGATGACCGCGCGGGCGATGATCGTCTCGACCCGGCCGGTGGCCAGCTCGATCGCCACCACGCCGCGCACCCGGCCGTCGTCGACCAGCAGGGTGCTGACGAACCACTCGTCGTAGCGCACGATGTCCCGGTACGACAGCGCTGTCTGGAACAGCGTGTGCAACAGGTGGAAGCCGGTCTTGTCGGCGGCGAACCAGGTGCGCATCTTCTTCATGCCGCCGAAGGCCCGGACCGCGATGTGCCCGTCCTCCGTCCGGCTCCACGGGCAGCCCCAGTGCTCGAGCCGCAGCAGCTCGCGCGGTGCCTCGTGGACGAAGGCCTCCACGGCGTCCTGGTCGCAGAGCCAGTCCCCGCCGGACACGGTGTCGTAGGCGTGCTCGTCGAGACTGTCGTCAGCACCGGCGACGGCGGCGGCTCCGCCCTCGGCGGACACCGTGTGGCTGCGCATGGGGTAGACCTTCGAGATGATCGCCACGCTCAGTCCCGGATCGGTCTCCGCGACGGCGATGGCCGCACGCAGCCCCGCCCCTCCGCCCCCGATCACGACGACGTCGTGGGACGCGATGACGTCCTGGGAAGCGGTCATGTCACCACCCCGGTGTCCGGGTCGGATCAGCCTTCGTGCTCGGCGCTGTGCTCGTCCTGGAGGACGGTGCCGTCATGACGGACGGTCCTGACCTGCACGCTGCCGTCATGGAACTCATGACGTGTCCGGCGGCAGCCGCAGGCGTAGGTCACCTCGTCGAGGACCAGCCCGGCCGCGTCGTTCTCCTGATAGCGCAGCCCGTCGACGATCCGGCCGCAGGGAGCCCGCTCGTCGGTGAAGTCAATGGTGTTCCCGACCATCGCCCACCTCCTCGGCGACCGCTGCGGAGCCGTCGGTCCCTCGGGCGCACGTCGGCACGGCCGTGCGGCTGCGGAGCCGTCCGTCCGCGGAGCCGTCCGCGTCACTACGTACAGTGATCGTACCGCCGGGGGTGGGGCCTCGCAGGCCGGGAACGGTGCTCCCGGCGGTGGGCCACGCCTCAGCCGGCCGTGGGCCCGTCCGCCGGAGTGGCCGCGGCCGGGCGGTCAGGCGTTCAGCGCCGCCGCCAGCTGGGCCCGCGAACGGACGTCCAGCTTCTGGTAGATACGGGTCAGCCGGGCCTCGACGGTCTTCACGCTCAGATACAGCTTGGCCGCCGCCTCCTGGTTGCTGGCTCCCTGGCCGACCAGCTGGGCGAGGCGCAGCTCCGCCTCCGTGAGGGCGGACAGAGCGCCGCCGCGGGCCGCCGGGGCGGGTTCGGGAGCGCCGGCCGGCGTCTCCTTGGCCAGCCCCAGCCAGGGCGCCGCACCCGCCCGTTCGAACATCGCGGCCGCGGCCTGCAGCGCGTTCTGCGCCGCGGACCGCCGTCGGCGGCGCCGCTCCACGCGGGCGAGCGCCACCAGCGCCCGGCCGCGCTCCAGCGGCAGGCCCGCAGCGCCGAAGGCCTCGGCGGTCTCCGTCAGCAGCCCGGCGGCCTCGTCGGGCTTTCCGCTCGCCGCCAGGTACAGCGCGTACGCCCGGTCGCAGCCCAGCAGCACGGTCGTACGGCCGAGGCGTTCCGCGACCGGGCGGACGCCGGCGAGCAGGGCCGCCGCCTCCTCCGGGGCGTCGTTCGCGAGCAGCGCCTCGGCCAGTTCCTCGTGCCAGCGCAGCATGGAGGGGTCGACGGTCGCCTGGGCGCGTTCGCCGGACTGGACGCGGCGCAGGGTGTCCAGGGCGTTCGCCACATCACCCGTGACGAGCTGGACCCGGCCGAGTGCGTACAGGCTGCGGGAGAGGAAGACGTGGTCGCCCTCCTCCTCGGAGGCCTGGGCGCTGCGCCGCGCATAGCTGGCGGCGCGCGCGAAGCTGCCGCCCGCGGTCTCGGCGAGGGCCAGCGCGTACCAGGCCGGGCCGGGGGAGAGGCCCGCCTCCAGCGTCAGCGCGAGCGACCGACCGGCGTGCGAGAGCGCCGCCGCGCACTGGCCCTGCCGGGCCTCGACCTCCGCGAGCGTGCGGAACAGCTCGATGGCGTCCTCGACCGGACCGCGCCGCTCGACCAGCGGCAGCAGGGCACCCAGCTGGTCGCGAGCGTCGGCGAGCCGGTCGTCGAAGAGTGCGTGACGGATCGTAAGGATCTGGGCCGCGTTGCGGATCCCGAGCGGACGCTCGACCTTTTCGAGGGCCCGCGCCTCGGCGAGCACCCGATCGGCGTCCGGTGAGCCCAGAACCCGTTCCATGCGCGCCTGGACGGTCAGCGCCTTGGCCGTCGTCATCCGGTCGCCGACCGACGAGGCGAGTGCCACCGACTCGACGGCGGCCGCACGGGAACGTACCGGATCGCCGTCGGCCAGTACGTACTTCACGGCCAGCCGGAGCTGGACGGCCGCCCGCAGCGCCGTGTCGCCCTCCGAGTCCTCCATGGCGTGCACATAGATCTCGTCCAGGCCCGTCAGCCCCTGACCGGCAGTGTCCAGCACCGCCAGCCGCGCCCGCACCCGGTCGGCCGGTGACGCGTCACGGGCGAGGAGATCCGTCGCGGCGCGCATCGCCAGGTCGGCGCGGGCAGCCCGAGCGGCCTCCTGGGCGGCGTCCACGAGCCGGGCGATCCGCTGCGTACCGTGGCGGACGGGGGTGGACTCGGCGGCGAGCAGGGCGAGTTCGGCTGCCAGCGCGCTGTTGCCGCGACGGCGGGCGGTGTCCGCGGCCGCCGCGACCTCGGCGGCCAGCCGCTCGTCGGGGATGTCGGTGGCCAGCGCCCGGTGCCGTACCTCCTCCACGGGGTCGTCCACGACCCGTGCGAGCGCCGCATGTCCCTTGCTGCGCTCGATCCAGCAGGCGTCGTGGACGAGTGTCGACGGCAGCACGCCGGCCGTGAAGGCCACCGTGCCGTCCTCGGTGAGCGAGATCAGCCCGGCCCGCTCGGCCGCCGCGAGATCGGCCTCTGCGGTGGGTCGGCCCGCACGGCGGACCAGCGACGCCGTCGGGCGCAGGGCGAGCGCCGCCCACAGCAGCGTGCCGCGCACCGACGGCGACACGGTGCCGAGCAACTGCCGCGCGAGGTCGCGGGCGCGGCCCGACAGGGTCAGCGCCTCGGCGTGGTGGACGGGTGTCCGGGCGTCGGCCAGGGAGCGGCCGACGGCGAGCGCGAGGCGCGGATTGCCGCCACTCGCGCGGTGGATCCGGCCGGCCATCCGGGACGGCAGCCGGTGGTGGATGAGGAGTTCGGCGATCTCGTCGGCGTGCAGCGGTGCCACGTTGAGGACGTCCGCCTCGGACGGTACCCACAGCGGCTCGGGGCCGCCGTTCGCGTCCGCGTCGGGTCCGTACGCCTGGGGTCCGTACGCCTGCGGTCCGTACGTCTCCGGGGTCTCGACGGCGATCACCCGCAGCGCGGGCGGCGCGAGATGCAGGGCGAACCGCAGCAGATCGGCGCTGTCGGCGTCCATGCGCTGGACGCCGTCGACGACGAGCAGGACGGGTCCGCGCGCGGTGAGCGTACGCAGGATCTGCGCGAGGGCCAGTCGCAGCGCGATGGGGTCCCAGCCGCCCTCGGGTATCGGCGCCTCGCGGCACAGCATGGCGACGGCGCTGCGCTGGGGGCCGGGCAGCCCGTCGAACACGTCGTACGCCGCGGGCGTCCCGCCGATCGGACCGGGACCGGGCCCCCCGGACCCGCCCGGGCCGGCGGGCCGCCCGGTGCCACCGGAACCGCCGGGTCCGCCCGGCGGTTCGTCACCGAGGGAGCCGCCCGGCCGGCCGGCTCCCGGCCGTGGCCAGGTGACGGACGAGCGGACGGCGGCCACCAGCGCGGCCGCCACCGCGCCGGGTATCGCCCGGTCGACAGGGAGCGTGGCCAGCCACAGGACCGTGTCGCCGTGGGACTCGGCGCGGGCCGCGGTGGCGAGGGCGAGTTCCGTCTTGCCGACGCCCGCAGGGCCCGTGAGCAAGGCGCGTCCGCGCGTGTGCAGGACCCGGTCGAGCCGGGCGAGAAGGTCGGCCCTGCCGACCGGCGCTCCCCCCACGCCCGCAGGGCGTAGCGGGAGGTAGTCCGCCGACGTCACGTGCCCACCACCACCTTCCGGCGTGCGCGGGCCCCCTGCCCGTTCGAGCAGAGAATACGAAGCACATCGCCCCAGTCCAGGCCCCTTGTCCGGCATTCGGACAGGTCTGGACCGGGGCGGTAGCGGGGCGCGCCCGCGTCACGTGTCCGCGAACGCGCCCCTGACCAGCGATGATGCCGATCTACGACCGTCTCAGAACGTGAGACTCCAGGTGTCGATATAGCCGGTGTCACCCGAGGCCACGTCGCGGACCTGCAGCTTCCACGTGCCGTTGGCGACCTCGCTGGATGCGTCGACGGTGTACGTCGCGAGGACGTTGTCGGCGCTGTCCGAGCCGGAGGAGGCCTTCAGGTTGCGAACGGTGCCGTCCGGGGCGATGAGGTCGATCACCAGGTCACCGCGCCAGGTGTGCTTGATGTCCACGTCGACCTTGAGGGCGGCGGGGGCGTTGCCGGTGAGTCCGGTGACGGAGATCGAGGACGAAACGGTCGACAGATCGCCGATCGTGACATTCGTCCCGTTGGTGAACGTCGTCCCCCCCGGGGTGGTGCCGGTGACGGCGTTCACGGTCTTCGTCGCATCGGCGATACCGGCGCCGCAGCCACCGGTGCAGGTGCCCGGCAGCGGACGGGCGTTGGCCTTGATCGCGGACTCGATCTCGGCCGGGGTCAGCGCCGGCTTGGCCGACTCGAGCAGGGCGGCGAGACCGGCGATGTGCGGGGCCGCCATCGAAGTGCCCTGGTAGGGCTTGTAGTTCTCGGCCGCCTGGGTGGTGGTGCCGGAGTTCAGCGTGGAGAGGATGCCGTTCTCGGGCGTGGTGACGGTGCCGGGCGTGTCGGTCGCGCGACGGGTCTCACCGCCGGGCGCGGCGACGTCGACGATGCTGCCGTAGTTCGAGTAGAAGGAGCGGTTGCCCTCGCGGCTGGTCGACGCCACGTTGATGATGTTGGCGCAGTTGGCGGGGGTGAAGCCCGACGCGTTGGCGTTGCTGTTGCCCGCCGCGACGACGACCGTCGTACCGCGGGAGACCGCGCCGTTGATGGCGTTCTGGTAGACGCTCGGGCAGGTGGAGCTGGCGCCGCCGAGGCTCAGGTTGATGACCTTCGCCGGGGTCGGGTTGGCCGCGACGCCCGGGACGCTGCCGCCCGACGCCCAGGTGATCGCGTCGGCGATGTCCGACGACGAGCCGCCGCACTTGCCGAGCACGCGCACCGGCTGGATCTTCGCGTTGTACGCGATGCCCGCGACGCCCTTGCTGTTGTGGGTCGTCGCCGCGATGGTGCCCGCGACGTGCGTACCGTGCCAGGACGAGTTGCTCGCCTTGGAACCGGTGCCGCACTCCCCGTCGGTGGCGTTCCAGTCGCCCTCGTCCTTGGCGTCCGCGTCGCGGCCGTTGCCGTCACGGGCGTCGGCGGACGTCGAGATGAAGTCGTAGCCGGAGACGACGTTGGCGGCCAGGTCCGAGTGGGCGGCGTAGCCGGTGTCGATGACGGCCACGGTGACACCGCTGCCGGTGGACTTGTCCCAGGCGCCCGGGACGTTCATGCCGCCCGTGGCCTCGAAGAGGTCCCACTGCTTGGTGTACTCGGTGTCGTTCGGTGTGACGGCCATCGCGTAGGCACGGATGTCCGGCTCCACGGACGCCACCGAGGGGTCGGCGCGGAACGCGTCCATGACCTCGGTCAGGTCCTTCTTGGACGCCTCCTCCCCGAGGTCGACGAGGGCGGCACCGCCGGCGAGCCGGCGCTCGAAGGACAGGCTCTCGCCGGTCTCGGCGCCCTTGGCCGCGGCGTCGGTCTTCGCCGCCGCGTTGGAACTGGCCTCTGCGGCCTTGGACTTGTAGGTCACGATGACCTTCTCGACCGGGGCGGCCGGCGGGGTGGTCATCGACTGCGAAGCAGGAGCGGGCTTCGGCGAGGGGTCCGCCGGGGCGGCGGCGAGCGCCACGGCGGAGGTGGCGGCGACACTCATGATCGTGGCCGTCGCGGCCACGACGGATATGAGTCTCCGTCCGGAACCGTTCAAGGTGTTCCCTTTCAAGACGCTGCGGAGCGCTGACGGGCGGCGCGGGAACCGTGGTGCGGTGTGGGGGTGCGATCCACGGTTCCCCGGGCCGGGTCGCCCGCGCGCCGCCGCCGGCGCGACGGCCCCTGGTCAAGAGCCGTCACCGGACGAAACCCAGTGTTTACATGCACCTGACAGCTACGTGTCAGAGGCCGGGAATCGCCGGTGCGGCAGACAGTAGGGAACGGCGAGATGAACCCGATACGGGGAAAACCCTTGTCGCCGTGAGAGGGGTCGCGGGGGGACCGCCCCGGTCCCGCCCGGTTCCGCCCCGGTCCCGCCTCGTTCCGCCCGCACCGCGGCGTTCCCCTCCCCGGAGTCCGGAGCCAGGACTGGAGGCAGCGCGGAGTGGGAAAATGAAGGTAAGCCGATCGCTCCGATTCCGGGAGGCCGCGATGGATGTCCTGGTGCTGATTGGACGCATTCTCTTCGCTCTGTTGTTCGTCTTCTCGGCGGTGGGGCATCTCACCCAGAGCAAGGCCATGGGCGAGTACGCCGCCGCAAAGGGCATCCCCGCCCCCGTCCCGGCAACTGTTCTGAGCGGCCTGCTGCTCCTTGCCGCAGGGCTCGGCATCGCGTTCGGCGTCTGGGCGGATCTGGGTTGTCTGCTGCTCGCCGTCTTCCTCTTCCCGACTGCCGTACTCATGCACGGCTTCTGGAAGGAGAGCGATCCCCAGACCCGCCAACAGGAGCAGATCACGTTCCTGAAGGACGTGGCACTGGGCGGAGCCGCACTGGCGCTGCTCGCGTTCTTCTCGTACGTCGGTCACGACCTCGGCCTGACCCTCACCGGACCGCTCTTCCACATCAGCTGACTCGTCTTCCACATCAGCTGACCGGGGCCGACGGGATCGGTGCGGCTCAGGCGTTCGCCGCGGCCTGCACGAGGACCTCGCCGGCGGCGGTCCGGTAGTACAGCACCGACCGCCCGGCGCGCCGCCGCCGGATCAGCCCGGACTCGTACAGCACCTTGAGATGGCGTCCCACCGACCCCAGGCCCTGACCGGTCAGGGCCACCAGCTGCGTCGTGCTCTTCGGCGTGCCGAGGAGCACGAGGACGCCCGCCCGGGCGGGTCCGAGCAGCCGGCCCAGCGACTCGGGCACCGGTGCACGCTCCGGCTCGGCCAGCTCGCCCGAGCACGGGTACACCACGGCGTACCGGTGCGGCTGGTCCCAGGCGACCCAGCCGGTGCGCGGGGTGACCGGGACGAACAGCAGGTCCGCCCCGGCGATCTCACGCGGCGGGTTGTCCTGCGTGTTGATCTGCAGGCGGCCCTCGCCGAGCCAGTGCATGCCCGGGCGCATGTCCGCGAGCGCCGCGGCCCACCCGCCCTGGCTCACTTGTCCCGTCCGCGCGACGACATCGGCCTCGATGATCCGCCGGCGCCGCGGCCAGTACGGCAGCACTGTCTCGGTCCACACCCATTCCACCAGGTCCGCCGCACGCCGGGCGAGATCGGAGCGGTGGTGCAGCAGGCCGGGCAGCGGGCCGCCGCCCAGCGCCACCTCAAGGTCCGCCCGGACGGCCGCGACGGGCGCGTCGTGTATCCGCGCCAGCTCCTTCTCGAATGCCGGCTCGGGCTCGCCCGTCGGAGCGGGCGTGAGGAAGTCGGCGATCCAGCGGCGCCCCAGCGCCGCGCGTACGAGCAGCGCGGTGACCGGATCGTCCGCCAACCGCTCGCGGTACGCGGGCAGATGGGTGTCGAGCCAGGTCCGCCGGCCGGGATGCGCGGCCGTGCCCCGTTCCAGGGCGATCAGGCTCGCCGTGGCCTCGGCCAGCGGTGAGAGGGCGAAGCGGCTGCCCGCCAGCGTGTCCGCACTGATCCGCCACCACCCCATCGTTTCGCCTCCCCGCGAAACAATAATGCCCGCCGGCCCGGGGCCCCGAGACTGCGGGCCATGCGCACCTACCGAGAACTGTTCCGGGTACCGGAGTTCGTCCCGCTCTTCCTGAACACCACCACACAGATCGCGGCTTCGACGGTGAGCGGTCTGGCCATGGGGACGCTCGTGTACGCGGCGACCGACTCGCCCCTGCTCTCGGCCCTGGCCATGTTCGGTCCCTCGCTCGCCCAGGTGATCGGGGCGACGACGCTGCTGTCCGCGGCCGACCGGCTGCCCCCGCGCGCCGCGCTGACCGCACTGGCGCTGGTCTTCGGACTGGGCACCGCGGCGATGGCCGTCCCGGGGCTGCCCGTGTGGGCCGTCTTCGTGGTCCTCGGCGGCCTCGGGACGCTCGCGGCCGTCGGCGGCGGTGTGCGAGGCGGCCTGCTCAACGAGATCCTCACGACGGACGGTTATCTGATCGGCCGGTCCGTCCTGAACATGTCCGTCGGCGCGATGCAGATCTGCGGGTACGCGGCCGGCGGTGTGCTCGTGACCGTGCTCTCGCCGCGCGGCACGCTCCTCGCGGGCGCGGCTCTGTACGTAGCTGCCGCGGCCGTCGCCCGGTTCGGTCTCGGGCGGCGCGCGCCGCGGGCCGCCGGGAGGCCGTCGATCGCCGAGACCTGGCGGAACAACGCGCTGCTGTGGTCTTCCAGGCCGCGCCGCTGCGTGTACCTCGCCCTCTGGGTGCCCAACGGGTTGATCGTGGGCTGCGAAGCCCTGTTCGTCGCGTACGCGACCACGCACGCCGGACTCCTTTTCGCGGCTGCCGCGCTCGGCATGCTCGTCGGGGACACGGTGGTCGGGCGGTTCGTGCCGCGCCGGTGGCGGGGGTGGCTCGGTGCCCCGCTGCGTCTGCTGCTCGCCGCCCCGTACCTGGTCTTCGCCCTGCGGCCCGCGCTGCCGGTGGCGATGGCGGCCGTCGCGCTGGCCTCGGTGGGGTTCGCGGCGAGCCTGCTTCTGCAGGAGCGGCTGATGGCCCTGACCCCGGGGGGAGTTGAGCGGGCACGCCCTCGGACTGCACACGTCCGGCATGCTCACCATGCAGGGTGTCGGCGCAGCGGTCGCGGGAGCCGTAGCGCAGTACACGTCGCCCGCGACGGCGATGGCGGTGATGGCCGTGGCGTCGGTCGCGGTCACGCTGGCCCTGGCGCCGGGGCTGCGGGCCGACGGACACGGAGGGAAAGGCCGAGCCGGCGGGCACGGCGCGGCAGGGGGACCCGGCCGCCCGGCGGACGGCTCCGTCAACGCCCCGGCTCGCTGAGCCGGGCGGCCCGTATCGTCAGATAGTGCCGCTCCGGCAGGCTCGGCGTTCGGCTTGCGGCGGCGCGGTAGTTCTCGACGGCCGCCTCGCGTTCGCCGGCCATCTCGAGAAGGTGTGCTCGCACGACATGAAGCCGGTAATGGCCCGTCAGCCGTGGGTCCGCCTCAAGGGCGTCCACGAGACGCAGACCCGCATCGGGGCCATGGACCATGGCTGCCGCCACCGCGCGGTTGAGCGAGTAGAACGGATTGTCCGAGAGCTGCTCCAGCACCCCGTACAGCGCCAGGATCTGCTGCCAGTCGGTCTCCTCGACCGTCCTCGCCTCGTCGTGCACGGCGGCGACGGCGGCCTGCACCTGATAGGGGCCGAGCCGGCCCCTGGGCAGGGCTTCGGTGATCAGCGCGACGCCCTCGGCGACGGCGCCGGCGTCCCACAGACTCCGGTCCTGCTCGGCGAGCGGGACCAGCTCGCCGCCCGGTCCGGTGCGCGCCGCGCTCCTGGCGTGGTTGAGCAGCATCAGCGCCAGCAGCCCGGCGACCTCGCTGTCCTTGGGGAGCAGCCGGTGCAGCGCCCTGGTCAGCCGGATCGCTTCCACGGACAGCTCGACACGCTGCAGCTCCCGGCCGCCGCCGGCCGCGTACCCCTCGCTGAAGACGAGGTAGAGGACGTGCAGGACCGCGTCCAGTCGGCGCTGCCGATCGTCCTCGTCCGGCATCCGGAACGGCACCCCCGACGACTTGATGCGCTGCTTCGCACGGCTGATCCGCTGCGCCATCGTGGCGTCCGGCACCATGAACGCACGCGCGATCTCGGCCGTCGTGAGTCCTCCCACCGACCGCAGGGTGAGCGCGATCGCCGCCGACGGCGTGAGGGCAGGGTGACAGCACATGAACAGCAGCGTGAGGGTGTCGTCCTGATCGGTACTGTCGCCGCTGTCCGCCGCCGGAGCGATGAGCCGGTCCGCAGGCTCCCGCTGCGCGGCGAGGTCCTCCCGGCGCCGCCGGGCCTGCTCGCTGCGCACCTGCTCGGTCATCCGCCGGCTCGCGACCTGGATCAGCCAGCCCCGCGGATTGCGCGGCAGCCCCTCCTGCGGCCACTGCACGGCAGCCGCAAGCAGCGCTTCCTGTACGGCGTCCTCGGCCGTGTCGAAGTCACCGAAGCGCCGCGTGAGCACGCCGACGACCTGCGGCGCCAGCTCGCGCAGCAGGCCCTCGGCGGTCCGGTCGGCTTCCATGGCTCCGGTGGTTCCCGCAACTCCCATGGCTCCGGTGGTTCCCCCAGTTCCGGTGGCTCCGATGGTTTCAGCGCATCCGGTCGGTGCCGCTCACAGCTCCTGTGCCGGTGCGGTCATCACCTGGCGCACCTCGATCGGCATGTTCAGCGGAGCCCCGCCGGGCCCGGGCGCCGCCGAGACGAACGCGGCCAGCTCGACCGCCCGTTCCGGAGTCTCGCAGTCCACGATCCAGTAGCCGGCCAGGAACTCCTTGGTCTCCGGGAACGGACCCTCGGTCACCACCGGCGCGCCCCCCTCGGCCCCTGCCCGTACGATCTTGGCGGCCTCCGGCATGGCCAGGCCCTGGGCGTCGACGCGCTCACCGGCCTCGGCGATCTTCTTGTTGGCATCGTGCATGAAGGTGATGTGCGCCTGGACCTCCTCCGGCGTCCAGGTGTCGATCCGCGGGAAGTCGACGCTCGCCTCGCTGAACTGCATCAGCAGCATGTACTTCATGGTCCGCTCCTTGTCCTGTCGGGCGCCCTCGTGGCGCTCTCATGGGTAGGTAGAAGCACGCGCCGCGATTTCGACATCCCGGCGGACCTTTTCGACAAGATTTTTCTCGGGACCGGATCCGGGCTCTTGCGGTCAGTCCACCTTCGGGAAGTGCAGCGGCTCGCCCGTCTCGATCAGGCTCTTCAGACTGGACAGCAGCATCGGCCAGCCCGGTTTCACGATCCTGAGGAACTCGCCCTCGGGGTCCAGCCCGCCGTGCACCACGTTCAGATGCGTCACCTCGCCCATCGGCTCCAGATCGAAGGACACGACGGACGGCCGGCCTCCGTTCAGGTCCGGCTCGCCGGTCTGGCGCCAGTCGTAGGACAGATGCTGCCCGGGCACCGCCTGCTGCACGCTGCCCTCGCCGTCCGGGGAGCGGGTGGTGAGCACGGAGCCCGCCTGCCAGTCGGTCCGGAAGGTCATCCCGAAGCGCCAGCGCGGGACGATCGCCGGATCGGTCAGCGCGTCCCAGACCTGCTGGGGCGTGGCACGAACGTACAGGTCAAACACAAGGCTCGTCATCGAGACTCCAGCGGCGGCCCGGGATCATCGGCGCCTCAGCGTGCCACGGGGACGCGAGCCGGTGCTCCTTCCCGCGCCGGACATGCCGAGGCGATCACGCGACCAGGGGCTGAACCGGCCGGCCACGAAGGTCAGCGGCCGGCCCGCAGCCGGGGAGCACGGTCCGCCGCCGGGACGACGGCTCCCTCCCGCCTCAACTCGTCGGAGAGCGCGCCGGCCCAACGGGTGAGCCCCGCCACGTCGATTCCGTACGGCATCGCCGAGACGTAGGGCCCGATGGACTCCGCGCCGCGCGCCAGCAGCGCCGCGCCGCCCGTGGCGTTGCCGCGGGCGGCGTGCGTCAGTCCCACCGCGAGCTGCGCAAGACCACGCCACAGCCCACGTTCCGCCTCCGGACCGGACTTCCAGGCGTCTTCCAGCACCTCGTGCGCATGGAACGGCATGCCCGCGTCCAGCAGTCGCTGGGCCTCCACGAGCGTCTCGTCCGGAGTGCGGACCACGCCCTCCGGCTGACGTTCCACACCCTTCTCCCCGTACGGGAGCGGGCGCCCCAGCCCGTCGCGCGGTCGCGCGCTGCGAGCTCTGCCGTCGTCGTCCCGGTCCCTCGGCGTACTGTTCACGCCCCGATTGTCACTCGCCCGACGGGGCCTGTCAGACCGATGCCCCCGCCCGCTCGAACCGACCGCGTCCCCGCCCTGGATGACACCGGGTCAGGCTGCCCGTGCGCGACGCGCCCTGACGGTCCGCGCCGAGCAGGGCCGCGCGTTCATCCTGGTCGTGGAGTGCGGTAGTGTTTTCCTGCGCGCTCGGCCGGGGCCAGCCCTGACGGTCCGCGCATCGGGACGTGGCGCAGCTTGGTAGCGCACTTGACTGGGGGTCAAGGGGTCGCAGGTTCAAATCCTGTCGTCCCGACTTGCGAAGTCGCAGGTCAGGGGTCGTGTCGGAATTCTCCGGCACGGCCCCTCAACCGTTTCCAAGGTTCTTTTTCGAGGCCCCGAGTTGGACTGAATGCCCGAATGGTTCGGGTTCAAGTCCCCTCCCTGGCACATCGTCCGCCCCTCCGCCCTTTCGTTGACATCGGGCCAGTGGGGGAGGAGGGTGGAAACAAGCTGGAAGTCCGAATTGCAACCATTTGCTCGGAGGTGCATGAAAATGCGCCGAAAGATCGTTGCCGCGGTTTCCGCAGTAGCCGCAGGGCTTGCCATCGGCGTGATTCCCGTCGGTGAGGCAACTGCGTCCAGTGAGGTCAGGGACTACCACGGCTGTTCCCACTGGTGGTACAGCGGTTGGGAGGACCGCTACTACTGCGACGACGACTACTACTACGGTTACGGGTATTACGACGACCGCGACCACGGCTACTACGGCTACTACTACTACGACGACGACAACGGGCGTGGTGGCTACTACGACGACAACGGGCGTGGTGGCAACGGCTACGACGACAACGGGCGTGGTGGCAACGGCGATCGCAACGGTGATCGCGGTGGTGATCGCGGTGGCGACGGCGGTGGTCGCGGTGGTGATCGCGGTGGCGACGGCGGCGGTCGCGGTGGCGACGGCGGCGGTCGCGGCGGTGACGGTGGCGGTCGCGGCGGCGGCGGTCGGTGACCACTCGCCGGTGATGCAGGAACAACAGGCCACGGGCCCGGCTCAGCGCCGGGCCCGTTCTTCTGTGACAGGCCGGCCCTGGTGTGAAGTGCTGAACGGTGGTTCACTTCTTCCCATGGCCTATCGCAAGACCCCCGCAGTGCAGGACCGGCTGACCGCCGCCCGTGAGCGGCTCGTGGACGAGGCGATCACCGTCGTCGCCGAAGTGGGCTGGTCGCAGGCGTCCGTGACCGCGGTGGCCGCGGCGGCGGGCATGTCGGTCGGGTCGGTGTACCAGCACTTTCCGTCGAAGGCGGCGCTCGCCGTGGAGGTGTTCCGCCGGGCTGCCGGGCGGGAGGCCGAGGTGCTCGGAGAAGTGCTGCGCGACAGCGACGGGGATCCCGTCGAGCGGCTCACGCACGGCGTGACCGTGTTCGCGAGACGTGCCCTGGAGAGCCGGGGGGTGGCGTACGCCCTGCTCGCCGCGCCGTCCGAGCCCGCCGTCGAGTCCGAGCGGCTGGAGTTCCGGCGGCGCTATCGCAGCATGTTCGCCGAAGTGGTCCGCGAGGGCATCGCGGCCGGTCTCCTGCCCGAGCAGGACCCGGAGGTCACCGCCGCTGCGCTCACCGGGGCGATCGGTGAGGTGCTCGTCGATCCGCTGTCCGGGCCTGCCGAGGGGGCCGACGGCGACCGTCTGGTCGCCGAGCTCGCCGCCATGTCCCTGCGCTGCGCGGGCGCCCTGCCCGCCGCGCCGCCCCGTGAGTTGGAGGACTCCGATGCGCAGTGATCCCGTACACACCCATGAGGTGACCAACCAGGTGCCGCCCCTGGTGGAGTACGACGTGGCGGACGACCCGGTGCTGCTGGAGGGCGTTCGGAACGAGGGCGCCGAGTGGTACGAGGAGGACCTGCACCGCCTGGGCCGGCTCGCCGGTTCGGAGGAGGCGCGGCGCTGGGGGGACGAGGCCAACCGGTACGAGCCGGTGCTGCGCACCCATGACCGGTACGGCAACCGCATCGACGAGGTCGACTTCCACCCCTCGTACCACGCCCTCATGGACGTGGCCATCCGCGAAGGCCTGGGCGGCACGCCCTGGGCGGAGGACAAGCCCGGCGCCCATGTCGCGCGCGCCGCCGGACTGATGGTGTGGGGTTTCACCGATCAGAGCCATCTGTGCCCGGTGTCCATGACCTACGCCGTCGTCCCGGCCCTGCGGCACGCCCCGGAGTTGGCGGCCGCGTACGAGCCGCTGCTCACCGGCCGGGTGTACGACCCCGGGCTGCGTGCCCTCGAGGCCAAGCGAGGCCTGCTGGCCGGCATGGGCATGACCGAGAAGCAGGGCGGCTCGGACGTACGCGCCAACACCACGGTCGCCGTCCCGCAGCCGGACGGCACCTGGCGGCTGCGCGGACACAAGTGGTTCACCAGCGCACCGATGAACGATGTCTTCCTCGTCCTCGCCCAGGCGTTCCCCTCCCAGGGGCCGGGCGGACTGTCGTGCTTCCTCGTTCCCCGCGTCCTCCCGGACGGCAGCCGCAACACCTTCCGGATCCAGCGGCTGAAGGACAAGCTCGGCAACCGTGGGAACGCCAGCAGCGAGCCGGAGTTCGACGACACCGTGGCGTGGCTGGTCGGCCCCGAGGGGCGCGGGGTCAGGACCATCATCGAGATGGTCACCATGACGCGCCTGGACTGCATCCTCAGCTCCGCGTCCGGGATGCGCACCGCGCTCACCCTCGCCTCCCATCATGTGCGTCACCGCTCGGCGTTCGGTGCGAAACTCATCGACCAGCCGCTGATGCGCAATGTCATCGCTGATCTCGCCATCGAGTCCGAGGCCGCGACGACCCTGGCACTGCGCGTCGCGGGCGCGGTCGACCGGGCGCAGCGCGGCGACGACCAGGAGCGGAGCTTCCTGCGCCTGGCCACGGCCGTCGCCAAGTACTGGGTGTGCAAGCGCCAGCCGGTGATGGTCGCGGAGGCGCTGGAGTGCCTGGGCGGCAACGGCTACGTCGAGGAGTCCGGCATGCCGAGGCTCTACCGGGACGCACCGCTCAACGGCATCTGGGAGGGCTCGGGCAACGTCGGCGCCCTGGACGTCCTGCGCGCGCTGACGCGCGAGCCGGACTCCCTGGAGGCCTTCGGCGCCGAGATCGCGGCCGCCGCCGGTGCGGACTCCCGCCTCGACGACGCCTGGCGGCGGCTCCGCGACGAGCTGCGGCCGGGCGAGGACAGGGAGCTGCGTGCCCGGTGGCTCGTCGAGCGGATGGCGCTGGTGCTCCAGGGCTCGCTCCTGGTCCGCCACGCCCCGGCCGCCGTCGCCGACGCGTTCTGCGCCTCCCGGCTGGGCGGCGACCACGGTCTCGCCTTCGGGACGCTGCCGACGGGCGTCGACCGGGCCGGGATCATCGCCCGCGTGCCGGGCGCAGGCACCGGAGCCTGAGCCACGATCGAGCCTGGGCCACGATCGAGCCTGAGCCCTACCGGCACCGGGGCCTGAGCCGGCACGGGACTCCGATCCGGCACCGGAGCCAGAGCCCCGGCCGGACTGCCGGGACGCGGGCGGCGGGGAAGGGGGGGGGCCCGGAGCAAGGAACTCACGCTGGAGCCCAGCGCCCCGCAAGGGAAGAGCGGGGAGTGCGG
>NZ_JBHWKX010000059.1:0-15817 GCF_042730885.1 Streptomyces sp. NPDC059909 | reverse complement strand
TTGTTTGTGCTGATATGCGAGAGGATGCGAGGGCGAAGGAAAAACAAAGGCCCCGGTGCAGAGGGCGGGGACGTGAGGAGCCATGCTTGGAGGGACTTCGGAACCACCGCCCCCTCCCACCACCCCACGGCCCGCGGGGAGCGGGTGAGGAGGTACGCCATGACCCGGACGCTGGAGTGGCAGGTCGGCCTGTTCCTCGTCGAGGAGGGTGGTACGACGCGGGTCCGCGCCGTCCTGGACACCGGCACCACGACCTACACCGGCAACGGCGTCGCCCGGTGCAACCCCGAGGACGTGGACGTCCCGGAGATCGGCGACGAACTCGCGGCGAGCCGTGCCATGAAGGACCTCGCGACCCAGCTCATGCGCGTGGCGAACCGCGACCTCGAGAGCGTCGGGGCAGGTCCGGAGGACGGCCTCGTGCCCTACGGCTGGCCCGAGGCCGCGACGTAGTCCGCGAGGCCGCGGCGCGATTCCCGCGCCGTACGGCCGTCAGAGGGTGTAGCCGCTGCCGTACGGGGCGTACAGATCCAGCAGACGTATGCGCGCCGCGTGCAGTCGGTGCGCGAGCACTCTGCCGACCCACTGGCCGATCGCGGAGCCGAACGCCGGGTCGGCGTCCATCATCATGCGTACGGCCAGCGCGTCGAACTCCTGTGCGCGAACCGGTGTCATCGCCTCGGCGCCCAGCTGCCACACGTACGGCGGGAACAGCCATGACCAGCCCACGAGTTCGCCGAAGCCGAGATTCTCGATCACGGCCGGCTGCCGTCCCGGCACGGCCATGTGAAGGGTGACCGTGCCGGACCTGATGATCCAGAAGCGGTCGGCCATGCGGCCCTCCTCGAAAACGAGGGCGCCCTCGGGGAACTTGACCTCGTCGGCGATCTCCAGCAGCCGGGCACGGTGCTCGGCCGGGAGGGCGGCTGTCATACGGATGGAAGAGTTCTCGCTCATCGCTGGGCCTCCGTTCCGAGCGCCGGCTCACCTCAAGCGTCGCACGGCGGACCGCGATGCGCGGTGCTCCGGACGGCGGACTTCACCGCCCGGACGGCGGCACCGCCCGTCGCGTGCGCTTGAGCCGTCCGCGGAAGCGGCAGCCCTACGAGCCGGCGGCCGCGGCGTCCCTGAGCGCCTCGAGCAGCACCCGCAGCGCGGGCTGGTCCGGTGCCGAGTCCCGCACCGCCGCGTGGATGGCGCGCACCGGCTCCGGGCGCCGTACCTTGCGCACGACGACGCCGGGATGCGGGTTCCGCAGCCCGATCAGCGGGATCAGGCTGATGCCGAGACCGGCCGCGACGAATCCCTGCGCCGTGGCGTAGTCCTCGCTGTCGACCACGAACTCCGGGCCGAAACCGGCGGCGGAGCACGCGTCGAGCACGGCATCCAGGCAGGGCCCCGGCCATTCGCTGCCCACCCACGGCTCGTCGGCGAGGTCGGCCAGGTCGAGCACGCGTTTCGCGGCGAGCGGGTGGCCCTTCGGCAGGACGGCGCGATACGGGTCGTCCAGCAGAGGCTCCAGGCGGATGCCGTCGACGGGCCGGCCGTGCGGGCGGACGACGAGAGCCACATCGGCCCGGCCCTGCCTGACGTCCGGCAGGGGGTCGTCCGGGTCGATCAGCTTCAGGTCGACCTGCACGCCTGGATGGTCGCGGCGCAGCCGGGCGAGTGCGGGGGCCACGAGCGGCGCGCCGGCCGTGGCGAAGTAGCGGACCGACAGCCGTCCCGTACGCCCCTCGCGCAGATCGGCCAGCGCCGTCTCCGCCTCGGCGACCTGCCGGCCGATCGCGGCGGCGTGCTCGGTGAGCAGCAGGCCGGCCGCCGTGGGCCGGACGCCGCGACCTGCCCGTTCGAGCAGTGCCATGCCGGCTTCCTTCTCCAGGGCGGCGACCTGCTGGCTGACGGCGGACGGCGTGTACCCGAGGCGGGCGGCCGCCGCCGTCACCGAGCCGGTGGTGACGACCGCCCGCAGGACCTGCATCCGTCTCACATCAAGCATGTAGGACAGATTAATCGATTGTGCAGAACATTTCACTTGTCCTGTCGAGTTGGGTGAGTGACCGTGGCTTACGAGCGCCACGGGCATCCGTGGACGGGGACGGGCATCAGCGGGCAGGGGAGAGACCACATGGCAAGCGGCGGCGGACGGGGAACAGCGGTACGGATGGGCGTACTCGCCCTGCTGTGGGGCTCCGGCTTCCTGTGGATCAAGCTGGCCCTGAACCACGGTCTCACCCCCCTCCAGATCACCGTCGCCCGCTGCGTGCTCGGAGCGGTGGTCCTGCTCGTGCTCGCCCGGTCCGCCCGGCAGCGACTGCCGCGCGACCGGGCGACCTGGGGCCGTCTCGTCGTGGCCGCGTTCTTCTGCAACGCCCTGCCGTTCCTTCTCTTCAGCATCGGCGAGCAGACCGTCGACTCCGGAGTCGCGGGCGTGCTCAACGCGACAACTCCGCTGTGGTCGCTGCTGATCGGCATCGGGACCGGCACGGAACGCGGGCGCGCACTGCGTCCGGTCCGCCTGGGCGGACTCCTGTCCGGCTTCGCGGGCACTTTGCTGATCTTCGCGCCCTGGCAGCGGAGCGGGCTGATCGGCTGGGGTTCCCTCGCCCTCCTCGCGGCCGCGGCAAGCTATGCCGTCGCCTTCGCGTACATGGGCCGCAAGCTCACCGGCAGGGGTACGGCGCCCATCGCCCTATCCGCGGCACAGCTCGTCACCGCGAGTGCCCTGAGCGCGCTCGCCCTTCCCGCCGGGGGCGGACTCGCGGCCGTACGCCCCGACGCGGCCGCCCTGGTCGCCGTCACCGTCCTCGGGATCTTCGGCACCGGGCTCACGTTCTACCTCAACTACCGCCTGATTGCGGACGAGGGCGCCACGAGCGCGGCCACCGTGGGTTATCTGCTGCCGGTGGTCTCGGTGGCGCTCGGGGCCGTCGTACTCGACGAGCAGATCGGCTTCCGGGTCGTCACGGGCATGCTCGTCGTCCTCGCCGGGGTGGCCATGACGCGGAGCCGTGACACGAAGGCGCGGGACACGAAGGCGCGGGATGGGGAGGCGCGGGACACGAAGGTGCGTGGCACGGAGGCCGCGGGGGAAGCTCCGTCCGTCAGTGCGGCAAGTCCTTCGTGATCTCGAAGCTATGGGTCTCCCGGCCCAGTTCCTGGCCCTCCTTGTCCACGAACGTGCCGGTGACCTGGTACACGTCACGTGCCAGATGCCCGGTCGGCAGATGCTCCGCCGGGAGCACGATCTCGTAGGGGCCGCCGGGCCGGTAGTCACCCAGCAGCGTCTCCCGATGGGTCATCGTCACCCCTTGGCGGCTGCGTTCGTCGATGTACCTGAGGCCGTCGATGTCGTGCCGGGACCGCACCGAGAACGCCAGCCGGACGCGGAACTCCGTGCCCTCCCTGAGCGTGAGCGGGGCCGGCTGCGGCCGTTCGTCGTCCGGGTCGCCCCGGTCCTCGGGCGGCAGCAGCACCGGGATGTCGGGACGTCCCTCCACCTGGATCGTCACAGCCACCAGCTCGAAGTCTCGGGGTGAGTTCATCGCCTACGCCAGCTTTCGCCGCTCATGGGAAGGAAAGGCCCGTGTTCAGCCTATCCATCCAGGTGCGGGCGGCGCGGAGGACGACCCGCCCGTACGCGCCGTCGCGGAAGGGCGTCCGTGCGCAAGCCGTCACATGTGCCGGTTCGCGTAGTACTGCTCGATGGTGCGCAGACGCATCACGTCGTCGTCGTCGCGTCCGCTCTCGAAATCCGGCGATTCCTTGATCTCGTGCTTCGAGACGGACACGTACACGGTCTCGTTCTCGTGGTCGACGCGCGAGACGACCCCCGCGGGCACCAGTACCCGGTGCCCGAAGATCCATGGTCCGGTGTCCACGACGACGTAGGACCGGCCGACGACCTCGGAGTGCTTGTCGATCTTTCCGACCGAGCCGTCGGTCGCCTCGACCTTGTACCCGACGAGCTGTGCCCCCGGTGCGAGTCCCGCGTCCTCGGGGAAGCCCCATATGCCCGTACCCATGGCCATGTCCTCCCGTCCCTGTCCCCGTTGCTGCGGGAGTCCGGGGAAGGCCGTCCGTCGCCGCCTCCGCTCCGGCCGGGCGGCACGGACGGCGGGTTCCCGGTCAGGGCAGGTAGCGCTCCAGCGCCGCGGCGCCCTTCTCCTCTATCTCCTTGCGGGCGCGTTCCAGGTTCGCCGGCGTCGGCTCGCGGCCGGACGCCATTACCAGGTCCTCGGGGTCGAAGGGGCGTTCCGATCCGGTCCAGATCCGTATCGGCGCCCGCTTGCTCTCCGGCTCTGCGCTCTTGTCCTGTGTCATTTGTGCCTCCGGGCGATCCGGTGTCGAAGGGCTGATTACCAGCATCAACCCGTATCGCCCTAAGTGCAGCCCGGACGTGTGTACGGATACGGTGCGTGCAGACACGCTGACGGGCCGGGTATCGCCGAGTCGCGACACTCCGGCCCGTCGTAGGCCGACAGCGGCCGTACGGTGGCCCGTACGGCGCCCTTCACGGGCGGCCCGCTCAGGCGATAGACGCCGAGACGATCGCCGCCACCGCCAGATTGCACGAGGCCGTCACCCACACCGCCGGGTGCGGTTCCGGCTCGACCAGCGTCGCACCCAGCTTCCCCGGCGTCACCAGGTCCACGATCAGGAACGCCACGGCCATGAGCACCAGCCCCAGCACACCGAACGCGGCCGTCGAGGCGAGGCCCTTGCCGAAGTCGTCGTATGTCGTCCAGATCGACGTGAAGACGATGCCGCCGATGCCGAGGAGCGCGGAGCTCAGCAGAACCGCCGCGTTGCGGTTGCGCTCCTCCCAGATCTGCCGGCCGAGCTTGCCGGGCGTCAGCACGTCCACCAGGACGATGCCGAGGATCAGCAGGACCACGCCGAGGGCACCGTATGCGGTGGCCCGGCCAAGTCCGTTGACTATGTCCGTCATTGAGAAGCCTGTCTCCGTGTCCAAAGATGATCGTGGTCAAGGCGCGGCAAAATGTATCGCACGGTCGCCGTGCACCCCAGGCCACTCCTCCAAGGACTCTCCTCCCAGTGCGTTCCTCCCCGGTCGGCCGGGGCAGGCAGGCCCTAGCATCGGGGTCATCCGACCGAGGAGGGTGCCATGGCAGATCTCGAACTCCGCGACGACCGGGACAAGGGCCGGCTCGAGGCCTATGAGGAGGGTGTGTTCGCCGGACACATCGCCTACTTCACGATGACCGGCGAGCCCCCGGCGCTCGTCGCGGTGCACACCATCGTGGAGCCCGAGCACGAGGGGAAGGGCGTGGCCGGTTCGCTGGTCCGGGAGTTCTGCGCGATGGCCGCGCGCGAAGGCGTTCCGGTCGTGCCGCTGTGCCCGTACGCCGCGAAGTGGGCGGTGCGCCACCCCGACGAGGCACCCGTGCCGCCGGCCGACCTGGTGCGCGAGGCCGAGCGGCAGCTGACGGAGGAGCACCCGGGGCTGTGACGACCCTGCCCGCCGCTTCCGCTCCCGCTCCCGCGTCCGCCTCCGCTCCCACGTTCGCTTCCGCTCCCGCGTCTGCTTCCGCGCCCGCTCCCGCGTCTGCTTCCGCGCCCGCGCCCGCGTCTGCTTCCGCGCCCGTGCGCGGGCTGCTCCACACGTCCCCGGTCCACGTCCCCGTCTTCGACGCGCTGCGGGACCGCCACCACCACCCGGGGCTGGAGCTGCGCCATGTGGTGGACGAGGAGCTGTTGGTACACGCCAGGGTGCCGAGGACCCCGACTCGGACACCGTTGTGGGCGCTGTCGGGGCCGCAGTGGCGGCGGCCGTCGCCGAGGGGGCGCGTGACGTTCTGTGCACCTGTTCCACGAGCGGTGCCGTCGCGGAGGCATGCGCCGAGGCCGTCGGTGTGCCCGTGCTCCGCGTGGACCGGCCGATGGCCGCCGCGGCAGGAGCCCACCGCCGCCGTGTCGCGGTCGCCGCGGCGCTCGAGAGCACTCTGGAACCCACCGTCGCGCTGATCCGGGACGAGGTCCCGGACGAAGCGGGGGAGCGCGGTCCGTGGATTCGTACCCACGTCGTCGAAGGGGCCTGGGCGGTGTTCGCGGCCGGTGACCGGGACGGGTATCCGGACGCCGTGGCCGCAGCCGTCGACGGCGTACGCGACGCGGACGTGATCGTCCTGGCCCAGGTGTCCATGGGGGTGCGGCGGACCGGGCCACGACGGCCGTCCCCGTCCTCTCCAGCCCGGGCTCCGGGCTCGCCGCGGCGGCGCTCGTGGCGGTCGCAGCCGCGGAAGCCTCGGCCACGGCTGCCGCCCGCCGGTGACTGGACCTGGGCACGCGCATGGGGAGAACCTGGAGCCGTAGGCCCCACCGACCCCGGGAGCCCCGCATGACCCACCCGCAGCCCCCGCCCACACCTCCGATTCCGCCTCCGTCGCCTCTCCCGGGCCCGGGGCCGGGGCCCGGTCCCGTGCCCCCGCCGGAGCCGCCGCCGGGTCCCACGCCCGAACCGATTCCGGAGCCCCCGGGCCCGGCCCCGGTGCCGGAGCCGGAGCCGTCGCCTCCGCCGGGCTGAGCGGACTCGGACCGAGCGGACTCAGCCGGTGCGTTCCTCGGACCGGTCGCCGCCCCACAGCGTGTGGAACGAGCCGTCGCGGTCGGTCCGCCGGTACGTGTGTGCACCGAAGAAGTCGCGCTGGCCCTGCGTCAGTGCCGCGGGCAGCCGCGACGCGCGCAGCGCGTCGTAGTACGCCAGGGCCGCCGAGAAACCCGGCGTCGGCACGCCCTGCCGTGCGGCGGCGGCCACCACCGCGCGCCAGTCGTCCTGCGCCGCGCCGATCTCCTCGGCGAACTGCTTGTCCGACAGCAGACTGGGCAGTTCGGGCCGGGTGTCGTAGGCGGCGCGGATCCGGTCGAGGAACGCCGCCCTGATGATGCAGCCCGCCCGCCAGATCGAGGCCACCGCGCCCAGGTCGATGCCCCAGTCGTAGGCGTCGGAGCCCGCCTTGATCTGGTGGAAACCCTGCGTGTACGAGACGATCTTCGACGCGTAGAGGGCCTGCTCGACCTGGTCGGCGAAGCGCGCGGCCTCCTCCTCGCCGAGCGGCTGCGGCACCGGCCCGGGAAGGTCGCGTGACGCCTCCCGAAGGTCGGCGTGCCCGGAGAGCGACCGGGCGAAGACCGCCTCCGCGATGCCCGAGACCGGAACGCCCAGGTCCAGCGCGATCTGCACGGTCCAGCGGCCGGTGCCCTTCTGCTCGGCCCGGTCGGCGACGATGTCGACGAACGGCTTGCCCGTCGCCGCGTCCGTGTGCGCCAGCACCTCGGCCGTGATCTCGATCAGATACGAGTCGAGCCGGCCCGTGTTCCAGCTCCGGAACGTCTCCGCGATCCTGGCGGGGGAGAAGCCGGCGACGGCGCGCAGCAGGTGGTACGCCTCGGCGATCAGCTGCATGTCCGCGTACTCGATGCCGTTGTGCACCATCTTCACGTAGTGGCCCGCGCCGTCGGGGCCGATGTGCGTGGTGCAGGGCGTGCCGTCCGGGGCCTTCGCGGCGATCTTCTCCAGCAGCGGGCCGAGCGAGGCGTACGACTCCTGCGAGCCGCCCGGCATGATGCTCGGCCCGTGCAGTGCGCCCTCCTCGCCGCCCGAGATGCCCACGCCCACGAAGTGGATTCCGCGCTCCCGCAGTTCGCGCTCGCGGCGCCGGGTGTCCGCGAAGTGCGCGTTGCCGCCGTCGATGATGACGTCGCCGGGCTCCAGCAGCGGGGCGAACTCCTCGATCACGGCGTCCGTCGGATCGCCCGCCTTGACCATGATGATCAGACGGCGTGGCCGCTCCAGTGCCGCGACGAACTCCTCGGGGCTCTCGGCCGGGGCGAAGGAGCCCTCGTGGCCGAACGCCTCGACCAGCTCGCGCGTTCTGGCGGCGGTCCGGTTGTGCACGGCGACCGTCAAGCCGTTGCGCGCGAAGTTGCGGGCGAGATTGCGGCCCATGACCGCGAGCCCGGTGACGCCGATCTGAGCGGTACCACTCATGCGTGTGCTCCTGGAGTCCGTCGGAAGTGCCCCTCCCCGTGGCCAGTATGAATACGGGTCACGGAGGCGCGGCGTTCATGGAGGCTCAAGTCGCCCGAGCGGCGCACGATTCCCGGGCGACGCGGCCCGGCGGTTCGCGCGTGCGACGTGGCGCCCGGGCCGCGCCCCTTGTCATGACCCGTTCCAGCCCCTAGTTTTGACGGCTGCCGATGCGTTCAAGGGGGGACCATGGCCGTTCGCGGACGACACCGTCGCCACCAGCCGAGCCGTATCAACCGGGCATCGCTCACCGTCACCGCGGGCGGCGCGGGCATCGCCCTGCCGCTGATCGCCTCCGGCACCGCGGACGCCGCGTCCGTGGACGTCTGGGAGAAGGTCGCGGCCTGCGAGTCCACCGACAACTGGCGGATCAACACCGGCAACGGCTACTACGGCGGTCTCCAGTTCAGCCAGTCCACATGGCAGGAGTACGGCGGCAGGGCCTACGCCCCGCGCGCCGACCTCGCCACCAAGGACCAGCAGATCGCCGTCGCCGAGAAGGTGCTCGAGGGACAGGGGCCGAGTGCCTGGCCGACCTGCTCCGTACGCGCCGGACTCACCCGCGGGGGCGACGGGCCCGGTACCGCCGCTGAGCCGCAGCACGAGGCGAAGGCCGAGACCGTCCGCGCCCGGCAGCGGCAGTCGACCCGGGCCGCCACCCCGACGACCGTCCCCACGACGCAGCGCGAGATGTACACGGTGACACGCGGCGACACGCTCTCCGGGATCGCCGAGAGCCGGCGGGTCAAGGGCGGCTGGCAGGCGCTCTACGAAGCGAACCGTGCCGTCGTCGGTGACGATCCCGATCTCATCCTCCCGGGCCAGCGGCTGCGTACGCGGATCACTGCACCGCGCCCGGCGTCTCCCTCCCCCGCGGCACAGCCGAAGAGCCCCGCGAAGTCCCAGCCGCCGAGGTCCGGCACCGGTGCGAAGCCGTCCGCCGAGCAGCGGCTGGAGCAGCAGAAGCGGCAGCAGAGGGTGCAGGAGCAGAGGAAGCAGCAGGAACGGCGCAAGCGGCAGGTGGCGAAGGAGCGGAGCGACCGCGCCGAGCGCCCTGCCACGCGCACCGGCGCCTACGCCGCTCCGGTCGCCGCGAGCCCCGGCACCCCCTACCGCAAGGCCGGTTCGGCCTGGTCCAGCGGTTACCACACGGGCGTGGACTTCCCCGTGCCCACCGGCACCTCGGTCAAGGCCGTCGCCTCCGGCCGGGTCGTCTCGGCCGGCTGGGCCGGCGCGTACGGCTACGAGATCGTCATCCGGCACTCCGACGGCAGGTACAGCCAGTACGCGCATCTCTCGGCGCTGACCGTGCGCGAGGGCCAGCAGGTCAACGGCGGACAGCGCATCGCCCGTTCAGGGTCCACCGGCAACAGCTCGGGACCGCATCTCCACTTCGAGGTGCGCACGGGGCCGGGGTACGGCTCCGACATCGACCCGCTCGCCTACCTCAGGGCGCGCGGCGTCACGATCTGAGAAAGCGGCGTGCCGATCCGAGAGACGCGGGAGACCCGGAGAACCCGGGAGCCCCGGTAGACCCCGGTCACCCGAGGGATCCGAGGTCCCGCCGGCCGCCGGTACGTGCGGCTGCTCCGTGGTGAGCCGGACGAGCCCTGCGGCGGCCACCGCCGCGCACGCCACGGCCAGGGCGGTGCCCGTGGCGCCGTACCGGAACCTCTCGCCGAAGAGGGTGACGCCCACCGTCGCGGCGACGACCGGATTCACCACGGTCACGGTCGCCAGTGGGGCCGCCAGACCCGCGCCCCGGTAGGACGCCTGCGACAGCAACAGCCCGGCCGAGGCCAGGCCCGCTATCACCATCAGACCCGGAAGCAGTCCGGTCACCGTGCCGCCCGGCAGTTCCGTCAGATCCTCCGTGGCGATCTTGGTGAACACCGAGGCCACCCCGAAGGCGACTCCCGCGCCGCCCGCCAGCACCACACCGCGCACCACGGGACGCCGCGCCCGTTGCGCGGCGAGGAACACCGCGGCGATCGCCGCGAACGCCGCCGCGGCCAGCACCAGGCGCCCCGCGCCGCCCGGCGCACGGGAGTCCGCGGGCCCGGTGAGCGCCAGCAGCCCGGCGAGACCCGCCGTCGCCATGACCGCGCCGCGCCACGCGGTCGAGGCGGCCCGGCGCCGTACGAACACCGCGGCCATCGGCAGGGCGAAGACGATGGTCAGCGCACCGAGCGGCTGGACCAGGCTCAGCGGCCCGTACGCCAGCGCGACGACATGCAGCAGCCCGCCCGCTCCGTTCAGCCCGACGGAGATCCACCATCCGGCGTTGCGCAGCAGGGCGTACGGTCTGCCGGACGCGTCGGCGGCCACGTGCTCCTGCACGATCGCGGCGGCCGCATAGGCGACCGCCGAGACGAGTGACAGGAGCACGGACAGTGCGAGGGAGCTCATGGCCTCCACGATCTCGCCCGCGGACCACCCCGTCGTCGTCCTTGAGCAGGCATTGGGTCGTACTGCCGACGGAGTACGCGATGACGGGAATACGCCCCTGGACCTGCGCTCGCAGGACTCTGTCGACGCGAGCTGAGGGGTCAGATCCGGTCGAAGCGGACCTTTCCGGTGTCCAGGGAAGCGTGCGCCGGCACCGCGGCACCTTCGAAGGCCCGGCCGCCGGCCGGCGTGCGGCGTAGGCGCGTGACATGGGTCCGCACGGTGTTCTCCACCCAGTCGCCCGGCAGGTCCTTCGTCTCCCGCGCAGAGGGCGCGATGTCGTCGACCCTTCGGGCCAGATGCCCCGTCACCGGCCTGCCCGTCCGTACGTGCTCCAGGGCCGCGGAGACCGCCGCGGTGCGGGCGGAAGGCAGCGCCACGATCATGGCCGCGGCCGTCATGCCGAGTACTGCTCGGCGGCTTTGAAGGGTCACGTGGCAAGGTGACCCGGAACGGAGAGCGGCCTTTTCGCTTGTGATCGACCTGATAACGAGATTTGACTGAAGCGGGGCAGGGATGGATGGGGACCAGCCGGCGTCCGTGGGCGGGTACTTCGAGGTCGGGACCGCCGAGCCCGGTCCGGGACACCTTCCCCTCGCCCGCCTGTACGCGGGAGACCTCGCGCCGCTGACCGCCCGAGTCGACCGGGTCGCGGCCCGGCTGCGCACCCCCGAGCGCCGGGTCGCCGCGTCCATCGCCCACCTGGGGCTCGCGGCCCGGCTGTGGTCGACGGCGCTGGGCCCCGCCGCGCTGTACGGCGAGTTCCCCGACCCGGCGGCGGCGGGCCTGTACTGGGACCCGGACCTCACCGCGCCCGACGACCTGTGCCGGCCCCGGACGCGAACCCTGCCCGGCACCGTGGAGGCCATCCGCGAGGCCGTCCAGTACGGCCACCTCGTCCCGCTCGCCGACGCGGTCCGCCGCGACGTCCGCGTCTCGCCGCGGCTCCTGTGGGGCAACGCGGGCTCGGCACTCGCCGGGGCGCTGCGCGAACTGAACCGCTGGGCGCGGACCCACGGCCGGCCCGAGGCCGGCCGGCGTGCCGCGGAACTCACCACCGGGCTGCTGGCCCATCCCGATCTGTCCGGCACCGTGCGCGGCCCTGCGCTGCGCAGGACCACCTGCTGCCTCTACTACCGCGTTCCCGGCGGCGGTCTGTGCGGCGACTGCGTCTTCGACCGCCCACCGTCCGAGGGGCGCGGCGGCACCCGTCCCACCCCGTCCGGCGCCTGAGGACGGATCCAGCGGCCACCCCACGTGACGCGGCCACCCCACGCCCCGAATCGGTACGCGCCCGCGGTCTTCCGCACCGGCCGTATCTGAGTGACCATCAACCTATGAGGGTGGGACTGCTCACACGCGAGTATCCGCCGGATGTCTACGGCGGCGCCGGAGTCCATGTGGAGTTCCTCGCCCGGGAGTTGCGGGCCCTGACCGACCTCGACGTGCACGCCTGGGGCGAGAGCGCGGCCGTCGGCGGTGTCATGCGGCACACCGCACTCGCCGGACTCGACGGCGCCAACGACGCGTTGCGCACCTTCTCCGTCGACCTGTCGATGGCCGCCGCACTCGCGGGCCGCGAGCTCGTCCACTCCCACACCTGGTACGCGAACCTCGCCGGCCACCTCGCCAAGCTGCTCTACGGCATCCCGCACGTCGTCACCGCCCACTCGCTGGAGCCGCTCCGCCCCTGGAAGGCCGAGCAGCTCGGCGGCGGCTACGCCCTGTCCGGATGGGCCGAGCGGACCGCGATCGAGGCCGCGGACGCCGTCATCGCCGTCTCGCACGGAATGCGCGCCGACATCCTGGCCTGCTATCCCGCCCTCGACCCGGCCAGGGTCCGGGTCGTGCACAACGGCATCGACACCCGCCTCTACCGCCCCGATCCCGGCACGGACGTCCTGCGGCGCGCCGGCATCGACCCCGGCCGCCCGTTCGTCCTCTTCGTCGGCCGCATCACCCGCCAGAAGGGCGTCCCGCATCTGCTGCGTGCCGCTCGCGCCCTCGACCCGGGCGCCCAGCTCGTCCTGTGCGCCGGGGCGCCCGACACCCCGGAGATCGGCGCCGAGTTCCGCGAGCTCGTCGAGGAGCTCGGCCGGGCGCGCGACGGGGTGCACTGGATCCCCGAGATGCTGCCACGCGCGGATGTCGTCCAACTCCTCAGCCGGGCCGCGGTCTTCGTGTGCCCCTCCGTGTACGAGCCGCTCGGCATCGTCAACCTGGAGGCGATGGCCTGCGGCACGGCGGTCGTCGCGTCGGCCGTCGGCGGCATCCCCGAGGTCGTCGACGACGGGGTGACCGGGCTGCTCGTTCCGTACGACTCCCGGCATCCCCACGACTTCGAGTCGGGGCTCACCGAAGCACTCAACCGGGTGCTCGACGACCCCGCCACCGCACGGCGGATGGGCGCGGCGGGGCGCGAGCGCGCGGTCCGCGAGTTCGGCTGGGACCAGGTGGCCCGGCGTACGTACGACGTGTACGAGGAGACGCTCAAGTCGAGCTGACGGCGCGAGCCGACGACGTGAGGGGGCGCGATGCGCGGTGGACCTTCGGTGCTCGGAATCGTCCTGGCGGGCGGCGAGGGCAAACGGCTGATGCCGCTCACCGCCGACCGGGCGAAACCCGCGGTCACCTTCGGCGGTACGTACCGGCTCGTCGACTTCGTCCTGTCCAACCTGGTCAACGGGGACATCCTGCGGATCTGCGTGCTGACCCAGTACAAGTCGCACTCCCTCGACCGCCACGTCACCACCACCTGGCGGATGTCCAGCCTCCTCGGCAACTATGTGACCCCCGTGCCCGCGCAGCAGCGGCTCGGCCCGCGCTGGTACCTCGGCAGCGCCGACGCCATCCTGCAGTCCCTCAACCTGGTCCACGACGAACAGCCCGACTACATCGCGGTGTTCGGAGCCGACCACGTCTACCGCATGGACCCGCGCCACATGCTGAAGCAGCACGTCGAGAGCGGCGCGGGCGTCACCGTCGCCGGAATCAGGGTGCCGCGCGTGGACGCCTCGTCGTTCGGGGTCATCAGCCCCGCGGCGGACGGCACCCGCGTGGAGCGCTTCCTGGAGAAGCCCGCCGACCCGCCCGGGCTTCCCGGCGACCCGCGCCGGGTCTTCGCCTCGATGGGCAACTACGTCTTCACCACCAAGGTGCTGGTCGACGCCCTCCACAGGGACGCCGAGGACCCGCACTCGGTGCACGACATGGGCGGCTCGATCCTGCCGATGCTCACCGAGCGCGGGATGGCGCAGCTCTACGACTTCGACAGCAACCACGTGCCGGGGGAGAGCCCCTCCGAGCACGGCTACTGGCGCGATGTGGGCACCCTCGACTCGTACTACGAAGCCCACATGGACCTCCTCGCGGACCAGCCCGTCTTCGGCCTGGAGAACCGCCGGTGGCCCATCTACACGCACCCCGGACAGCTCCCGCCCGCGCGGTTCTGCGCGGGCGGGATCGCGAGCGAGTCGGTCGTCAGCCCCGGCTGCGTGATCCGCGGCCAGGTCACCCGCTCCGTCCTCTCGCCCGGCGTGACCGTCGAACCCGGCGCCGTCGTCCAGGGCTCGGTCCTGCACGACAACGTGCGCATCGGTCGCGGGGCGGTGGTGCGCGGCGCCGTCCTCGACAAGAACGTGGACGTCCCGCCCGGCGCGACGATCGGCGTCAACCCCGAGCGGGACCAGGAGCTGTACACGGTGTCGAAGGGCGGGGTGATCGCCCTCGGAAAGGGGCAGCCGGTGCTGTGACCCCTGGCGCTCCTGGGGCGTGTATCGAAAGTGCCTGGTGAGGATGGTGGAGAGCCCATTTGTGATCCAGAATGATTGGATGGTCACGCTTAAGACTCCCCGTTTGATCCTGCGTCGCTGGCGCGAGGAAGACGTTGCGCCCATGGCTGCCATCAATGCCGACCCCGAGGTCATGCGGTGGATCCGTGACGGCAGCGTCCGTGACGAACAGCAGACTCGCGGCGGGGTCCAGGCATGGGAGAGCGAGTGGGAGTCACAGGGCTTCGGCCTGTTCGCCGTGGAGATCCGGTCCACTGGCGAGCTGGCCGGGTTCACCGGCCTTTCGGTGCCCGACTTCTTGCCGGAGGTACTGCCGGCGGTTGAGGTCGGCTGGCGGCTGGGACGTTCCCACTGGGGGCAGGGCTTGGCCACCGAGGCCGCTGCGGCCGCTGTACGGTTCGGGTTCGAAGAGCGAGGGCTGGAGCGGATCGTCAGCATCACTCAAGTGGGCAACGACGCCTCCGAACGGATCATGACCAAACTGGGGATGCATCCGGTCCGTGAGACCGTCAATCCCACCTGCGGTCGGCGAGTACGGGTGTTCGAGTTGTCGTCGGACCAGTACGTCACAACCACTCGTTGATGGCGGCAACGAGGACGGTAGCCTCGTAGCGGACCGCGAGTTTGTCGTACCTGCGCCACGGATCGATGTCTCTTGAGGCGATTGATGCCGCACTCGACCGCGTGCCGGGCCTTGTAGTCCTCTGGGTCGAACTTCGGCGGCCGGCCACCGCTGGACCCGCGTTTCCTGCGGTTGCGGACCTGGTCGGCCTTGTCCGGAATGGTGCAGCGGATTCCCCGGCGGCGCAGGTATGCGCTTCTTCCGGGAGGCGTACGCCTTGTCATCCCGCACGCGGTCGGGGCAGACGCGCGGCCGACCCGGCCCTATGCGGGGCACACGGACCTTCTCCAGCACCGGTTCGAACTGCGGCGAGTCCCCCCGCTGCCCTGCCGTCACCACGATCGACATGGGCTGCTTCTGACCCTGCTCGACAGCCAAGTGCAGCTTGGTCGTGAACCAGCCGCGCGAACGCCCCAGCCCGTGATCATCGGGCTCGTCGAAGACACCGCCCGGTGGTTCCTTCTGCAGGTCACCCTGCTTGCGGGCCCCGACCGCATGCTGATGGGCACGGCACACGGTGGAGTCGACGCTCAGGTCCCACACGATCGCGCCCTTCGCATCGGCCAGGGCCTGGAGCCGGGTGAGAACCTGGTGCCAGGTGCCGCCCCGCTGCCACCGGCGAAACAGGACGTAGATCCGGCCCCACGGCCCGTACTCGACGGGCACGTCCCGCCATGGCACCCCGGTGCGGACCCGGAACGCGAGATCATCCACAGCTCAAGATCCACTTGCGATACACGACCTAGGTGTGCGAAGTGCTGAAAAGGGTCGTAGATGTCGGTCGGGACAAGGGAGTTGCGCGAGCTATGGTTTCAGCATGATCTAGCGAGGAACCCCGGCTCTTTAGAGCCGGGAGGAATCGCTTCTCTGGATTGCTGTGACCCGCGCGTGAGCACGGGTCTGCAC
>NZ_JBHWKX010000058.1:41321-48304 GCF_042730885.1 Streptomyces sp. NPDC059909 | reverse complement strand
GACAAGAAGAACCGGGCAAGCCAGGCCCTGTTCACCTGCCGGAACTGCGGGGTCGTTGCCCACGCAGACCGGAATGCCTCCCGCAACATCGCCCGTAAGGGCGAGGCTGTGTGGACTGCGGGGCGTGAGTCACGCGTCCCTGCCACCCCATAGGGGTGTCTGGACGGAGGAGTCCACCCGGCAGCCAGTTGGGCGCTACCTCCAAGCCCGGTCGTTTACGGCCGGGTCAAGTTGACGGCCAGCGTGCCGCCGAAGACCTCCTTGTAGAACTCCATCGCCTGGCGGGCGTCGACGCCGAAGCTGAGATACGGGTTGAGTCTCGAGGCCATCAAATCCTCCCGGATCAGGGCAAACGGTCAAGTGTGCGCAGCCTAGCGTGCAGCACTGACATCGCCCCGTACCCGGCGAGCCGAACCATCGGCGAGGGGACGTCGCGCGGGGTGGGGGAGCGGCGGGGAGTGCCCCGACAGCGGGTCCTCCCCCGCGCTGGTTGAGCGTCGGGTGACCGATGGCCGAACACTTCGCTGTGCCCTGTCGGTTGGACGTGCGCTGCACGGATACTCGCGGTGTCCCGCACCCCCCGCACCATCCGTACCTCGCCATGTCCCGCAGAGCCCGGAGGCACCATGGACCGCACCACTCGTCGCGCTGCCGTCACCACGATCGCCGCCGCACTCGCCGGAGTTGCCGTCGCACCCGCAGACCGGGCCCTGGCGGCCGGACCCGCCCACAGGACCCGCCCGTTGCGCCGGGCGCACGCGCACAACGACTACCTGCACACACGGCCGCTGCACGATGCCCTGGACCACGGCTTCACCAGTCTGGAGGCCGACATCTTCCTCGTGGACGGTGAGCTCCTCGTCGCCCACGAGCCCGCCCAGCTCGACCCCACCCGCACCCTCCGCTCCCTCTACCTCGACCCCCTGCTGGCCCAGGTGAGGGCCAACCACGGCTCGGTGTACCGCGGTTACCGGCGTCCGCTGCAACTGCTCGTGGACATCAAGAACGACGGGGTGAACACCTACCTCGAGCTCGACCGCCAACTCCGCGAGTACCGCCGGATCCTGAGCACGTACGCCGACGGCAGGGTGCACCCCGGGGCCGTCACCCCCGTCATCTCCGGTGACCGGACCGCCCGCGCGCCCATGGAGTCCCAGCGCGTGCGCCACGCCTTCTACGACGGCCGGCTCGACGACCTGGCCGCCCCCGCCCCGGCGCCCGCCTCCTTCATCCCACTGATCTCCAGCAACTGGACGCAGAGCTTCACCTGGCAGGGCAACGGCCCGTTCCCCGCCGTCGAGCGCGAGCGGCTGCGGTCCATCGTCTCCACCGCCCACGCCCGCGGCCAGCGCGTCCGCTTCTGGGCCACCCCCGACGCGCCCGGCACGGCACGCGACGCGGTCTGGTCCGAACTGCTGAACGCCCGCGTCGACCACATCAACACCGACGACCTCGCAGGCCTCGAAAGCTTCCTCCGCACTCGCGGCGAGTAACTGTTCCGGTCAACCCGTGCGTCAATGACCACCCGATCAGCGGACATGCCAGTCGGCCATCCGGCGCCTCCACTCCGCCAAACTGGCCGCCGAATGCCGCAATTCCGATGCGGCGGCCAAGGAGGTTCGGTGATGGCCGTGTCCGTCTCAGTCGTACTGCTGCTGCTCGTTCTTGCGGTGATCTATCTGCGCAACGGCGGCCTGAAGATCTCGCATGCCCTGGTGTGCGCCCTGCTCGGCTTCTTCCTGGCGGGCACGAGCATGGCGCCTACCATCCAGAACGGGGTGTCCGCCACCGCGGACGTGGTGAGCCGGCTCAAACCGTGAGCGTGCCCTGCCGCCCATGGTCCGGCGTCGAACGGGGCCCGCACATGACCGGTCTTCTCGCCGTGCAGGGGACGTGACGGCGGCACGCGCCACGGAATCGGCACCCCGTCCGACGCTCTCCGTCACTCAGTGACGTGCGCGGCCCCGGCCGGGCCCGGTAATTGCGCGCGACAACGCCCCGGCCCGGGCGTTCAATGGAATCTATGCGTGCTGCGAAAGGCGTGCGGCTCCGCAGAAGCCGCACGCTCGGCGTGTCGGGCCTGGCCGCGTTGCTTGCCGGGGCGACGGCTCTCGCCCTGGGCGCGGGCGCCCCGGCGCCGCCGCCCGGGCCCACCCCCGCGCCGTCGGAGTCCGCACCGAAACCACCCCCGCTCGAGCCCCCGCCGCTGCTCACCAAGGCGGACGTGGACGCCGCCGTCGCAAAGCTCGACGGTGTCGTCGAGGGCATGATGAAGCGCACCGGCGTGCCCGGGGCGGCCGTAGGCGTCGTCTACAAGGACCGGGTGGTCTATCTCAAGGGCTTCGGGGAGCGCAAGATCGGCCAACCCGGGAAGGTCGGGCCCGACACCGTCTTCCAGCTCGCCTCGCTCTCGAAGCCCATCTCCTCCACGATCGTCGCCGGGGCCGTCGCCGAAGACGTCGTCGGCTGGGACGAGACGGTGGCCCGGCATCTTCCGGGCTTCGCGCTCAAGGACCCCTGGGTGAGCGCCCATGTCACCATCACGGACCTGATGTCGCACCGCAGCGGACTGCCCGACCACGCCGGCGATCTGCTGGAGGACCTCGGCTACGACCAGGCGTACATCCTCGGCCATCTGCGCGACGAACCGCTCGACCCGTTCCGCGCGAGCTACGCGTACACCAACTTCGGGTTCACGGCGGCCGCGGAGGCCGTGGCCCGGGCCAAGGGTGTGAGCTGGGAGAAGCTCGGCGCCGACACCCTCTACAAGCCGGCCGGAATGGATTCCACGAGCTCCACCTTCGCCGACTACGAGAAGGCGAAGAACAAGGCCGTCACCCATGTGCGGACCGAGGACGGCACCTGGCAGGCAAAGTTCGTCCGGGACGCGGACGCGCAGGCACCGGCGGGCGGCGTCAGTTCCACCGCGAGCGACATGATGCGCTGGTTGCGGCTCCAGCTCGCCAACGGCAAGCTCGACGGCAAGCAGATCATCGACGCCGAGACCCTCGAGCACACCCACCTTCCCGAGATCGTCTCCCAGCCCCCGACGGCCCCCGCCGCGCGCGCCGGTTTCTACGGCCTCGGCTGGAACGTCGGCTACGACAACCAGGGCAGGCTCCGCCTCAGCCACTCCGGGGCCTTCGACCTCGGCGCCAACACCAACGTGACCATGCTGCCCGGGGAGCAGCTCGGCATCGTCGTCCTCACCAACGGCCGGCCGGTCGGCATGGCCGACTCCGTCGCCCTCGACTTCTTCGACACCGCCCAGTACGGCAAGCCCACCACCAACTGGCTGCCCCTGGTCGCCGCGCTCTACGAACAGGAGCAGGACCAGGGCGTGTCCCCCACCGACTACGCCGAACCGCCCGCGGCTCCGAAGCCCGCCCGCGCCGACAGCGCCTACACCGGTACGTACACCAGCCCCTACTACGGCAAGGCAGTCGTCACGACGGACCAGGAAGGGCTCGTCCTCGAACTGGGTCCGCAGCCGAAGCGGTTCGACCTGACCCACTACGACGGCGACACCTTCAGCTACGAGACGACCGGCGAGAACGCGGTCGGACGGACCGGCGTCACCTTCACCATGGACTCGGGCGGAAAGGCCGCCGCCCTCCGGGTTGAGTACCTCGACGAGAACGGCCTGGGCACCTTCACCCGCGACTGAGGCACAGCCACCGGCGGTTGTTGCCATCGGTCCGGACGGCACGGCGTACGTGGGCGTCTTCAACGGCATCGTGGCCGTCCGCGAACAGCGGCGGGAGCGCGCAGATGCCCGGGGCCGGTGAGGGTGCGGCCCCGGGCATCCGTACGCGTCAGCTGATCTTCGGCATCTCGCCCTCGGTGGTCGTGACGTCGATGACGGCGAACGCCGCGCCCTGCGGGTCGACGATGGCCGCGAACCGGCCGAAGGGGCTGCTCATCGGCCCGAACACCAGCCTGCCGCCCAGCTTCTGCGCGGTCGCCACCGCGGCGTCGCAGTCGGGGACGGTGAAGTACACCTGGATGTACGCCGGGACCTCCTCGGGGAAGTCGTCGGTCATCCTCATCCGGCCGAGCACCGGGTCCGCCCCGAGGTCGAAGAGCTTGAAGTCCATCTGCTCGTCCTCGATCGTCTTCACTCCGTAGCCGAAGACCGCGGGGAAGAACGTGTCGGACTTCCCGGGCTCGCGGGTGAAGACCTCCGCCCAGCAGAAGGCGCCCGGCACGTTCGTCGCCTCGAAGCCCTTGTGCGTACCCGCCTGCCACACACCGAACGTGACACCGCCGGGATCCTGGGCGAGGCACATCGAGCCGAAGTCGCCGACCTGCATGGGCTCCATGAGAACGGTGCCGCCGTTCTGACGGATCTTCTCGGCGGTCGCGGCGGCGTCCGGCGATGCCAGGTACAGACACCACTGCGAATGGCCCTCCTGGCCCGGCATCGGCGGGACCACGGCCGCGACGGCCTTCCCGTCCGCGTACGCCTCCGTGTAGTTCCCGTGCTCCGACGAGGCCTCGCCGAACGTCCAGCCGAGGACTTCGCCGTAGAAGCTCTTCGCGCCCTCCAGGTCGGAGAACATCGCATCGGCCCAGATCGGCGTGCCTTCAGGTTGTGCAGCCATGACTGACTCTCTCTGCTGTCTGCGGTGTGCTGTCTCGGGCGGGTCGGCGGACGTTCACGACGCACCGGTTTCGTGCTCGCTCGTACCGGCCCCTGGCGGCGGACGCCCTGGGCACCACGCTAGTCAGGGCGAGGCCGTCGCGCGCGGGGACACCGCGAATCACCCGGGAGGCCGGTGAGGCCGGGTAGTGTGGCGAGAACGCGCCGATGCCGTTCGGTACGGGCCTCTCCACCCCACTTGGGATGGTCACGTACGGTCACCGGTGGCTGCCCGAGTCGGCCGAGCCGCGCCCGGCCGCACGAAGCGTCGACCAGACCGGGGGCTAGGAACCGACCAGTCGGGAACGGATCAGGAAACGCACGCCTTCCGGCGCCTCCAGCGAGAATCCGCTGCCGCGGCCCTCGACGACGTCGACGATGAGGCGGGTGTGGCGCCACGCCTCGTACTGGCTCGCGGACATCCAGAAAGACACCGGCTCGTCCACTCCGTCGACGGACAGCGCCGCCAGCAGCACGTCCGAGCCACCTGTACGGAACTCGCCCTCCGGATAGCACATGGGCGCGCTGCCGTCGCAGCAGCCACCCGACTGATGGAACATCAGGGGGCCGTGTGCCGCCGTCAGTCGTCGCAGCAGCTCGGCGGCCGCGGGAGTGAGGTCCACGAGCGGGGCCGGTGCGGAGTCCCCGGTCATCGGACGACACCGCGCCTGTGCGGCGAGCGGCTCACCCGCGGATTCCTCGTTGCGTGCCGGTTCACGTGCAGCCCCTCTCCTGTCCGGTCCTCGATGCGGTGCCGTATTCAACTCCGTGCGACGTTGCGAGGAGGTTGCATGGGAACGGGCGCCTCCTCCACCGCATCGCGGAAGCGGTGGGGAAACAGGACGACACCTGCCGGCGGAAACAATTCCGGACAGGCGCCCGACGCGGGCGAACGCGGCGATGTCCGAGTAAATGACCGCCGCCAAAGCCATGTTGGCCCCCAGGTGGACGCGTGTAGACCGGCCGAAAGGCGACCTTGTGCGGGACCTAACCGGAGTCCATGCTTCCTGCATGTCGCTTGTCAGGGCCATGACCTCCGAGTCGTGGCTCCGCCGCTGCGGCACGCGTGGGCCCGCACACCCAACGGGCCCAGAACCCCCACATGGAGGACGTAGTGAACAACAGGCGCTTCCCCCTCGGCAGCTCCCGCAGACGAGCCCGGCTGATCGCCGTCGCCGCCGGACTGCTGGCCGTCACCGCGCTCACTGCTCCCACGGCGACAGCCGGATCCACCGCCGACGCCGGCGTCACCGCCGCATCGCTGGCACAGGCGAACGACGCCGTCCGCAGCGCCGACGTCGCGGGCACGGCGTGGTACACCGACAAGGCGACCGGCAAGGTCGTCGTGACGGTGGACAGCACCGTCTCCGCCGCCGAGATATCCGAGATCAAGAAGGCGGCGGGCGACCACGCCGGTGCACTGAGGATCACGCGCACGAACGGCACGTTCAACAAGCTCATCGCGGGCGGCCAGGCCATCTACACCGGCGGCGGCCGCTGCTCCCTCGGCTTCAACGTCCGTAGCGGCTCGACGTACTACGCCCTGACCGCGGGCCACTGCACCGACATCGGCAGCAGCTGGTACACCAACTCCGCCCAGACGACCGTCCTGGGCTCCACCGCCGGGTCCAGCTTCCCCACCAACGACTACGGCATCATCCGTCACGCCAACGCCTCGGCCGCGGACGGCAGGGTCTACCTCTACAACGGCACCTACCGCGACATCACCTCGGCCGGAAACGCGTACGTCGGCCAGTCCGTACAGCGCAGCGGCAGCACCACCGGCCTGCACGGCGGGACGGTCACGGGCCTCAACGCCACCGTGAACTACGGGGGCGGGGACATCGTCTACGGCCTCATCCAGACCAACGTCTGCGCCGAGCCCGGCGACAGCGGCGGCGCCCTCTTCTCCGGCACCACCGCGCTCGGCCTGACCTCCGGCGGCAGCGGGAACTGCTCCTCCGGCGGCACCACGTTCTTCCAGCCCGTCACGGAGGCGCTGAGCGTCTACGGGGTGAGTGTCTTCTGAGGAAGCCTCCTCCGACGGAGGGTCCGTGAGCTGACCTGAAACGCCTGCGGGCCCTTCTCCGGAAGGGCCCGTTGTGCGTGGCTCGCGTGTTCATCCGAGTGCTGCTGCTCGTTTGTGATGGAAACGCCTGGTCGCGTACTTCGAGAAGGGGCAGCCTCGTTAAGGCTGACCACTGTGGCGGCTTCTGCGCCCGCGCGTGTGCGGCGGGGGGGGGGGGGGGGAGGGGGGGGAGAGGGGGGGGGGGGGGGGAGGAGGCGCGGGGGGGCCCCCCACCCACCGCCGCACCCCGCCCGAACAGGGGAGAAAAACAAA
>NZ_JBHWKX010000058.1:0-41311 GCF_042730885.1 Streptomyces sp. NPDC059909 | reverse complement strand
GGGGAATCTTCGGGAGGGCGGACCGTTGTGGTGGTTTTTGCGCCTGCGTGTGTGTGGCGGCTCCGCACCTGGGTGGGGAAACGCGGGCGCGGAGCCATTGCAACTCCCCGGGGTCCCCGCCCCCGGCGGCGTCACGACCCGGCAGGGTCGAGCACGACCGGCAATTCGGCGAGGCCGCGGAAGGCCGGGAACGGCACCTCCATCCACTTCGCCTCGGCCGCGGGGCCAGCCAGAGTCATCCTCGGGAACCGGCCGAACAGACCAGTGAGGGCGATCTGCATCTCCAGCCGGGCCAGAGGAGCTCCCAGGCAGTAGTGAATGCCGTGCCCGAACCCGAGATGGGCGTTCTGTTCGTTGTCCGGACGCATCACGTCGAACTCGTCCGGGCGGTCGAACTTCAGCGGATCGCGGTTGGCCGAGGTCAGCGCGATCTGGACCAGGGCGCCCTTCGGGATCCGCGTCCCGCCGATCTCCACGTCCTCGGTGGCGTAGCGGAACGTCGCGCTCTCCACCGAGCCGTCGAAGCGCACCAGCTCCTCCACCGCCTGGCCGACCAGCTCCGGATTCTCCTGCACGGTACGGAACTGTGCGGGATGGGCCAGGAGGTGGTGAACGGCGTTGCCGATGAGGTAGGCGGTCGTTTTGTGACCCGCGAACATCAGCAGGAACGCCGTCGAGACCAGCTCGTTCTCGGTGAGGCCGCCGTCGTTGTCCCGCACCGCGGTCAGCGCGCTGAGCAGGTCGTCACTCGGTTGGCTGCGCTTGCGCGCGATGAGATCCGTGAAGTACGCGTGCAGATCCTCCTCCGCCTTCTGCTGGGCCCGCTTGGACTCCTCGCTGAAGCCGGTCTGCGCCACCGTGGTGGACAGGTGGTGCATCTGCGACCGCTCCTCGGGCGGTACACCGAGCAGTTCGCAGATCACCGTGATCGGCAGCGGGAACGCGAACGCGGGCAGCAGGTCGAACGGCTCCCGGGTCGGGCATCCGTCGAGCAGCTCCTCGACGATGCCCTGGATCCGCGGTCGCAGCGCTTCCACGCGGCGCGGGGTGAACGCGGAGTTGACGAGTTTGCGCAGCCGGGTGTGCTTGGGCGGATCGGAGTTGAGCATGTTGTCGTCCAGCGCCACGGACGAGTCACCGAAGATCTTCCGGTAGGCGTCCATGGCCCCGTACATGTCCTTGCTCAGCCGCGGGTCCGACAGGGCCGCCCGTGCGTCCTCGTACTGCGTGATCAGGTACGTCTCGTTGCCGTGCGGCGGTCTCATGGGGCAGACCGGCGCCGTGTCGCGCAGCCGGGCGTAGAACGGGTGCGGATTCCGCCGGAACTCGGGGGTGCACCGCTCGGCCGCGGCGACTGGGTCTTGCGTCGTGGTCACGGACGACTCCTGAGGTCGAAGAGGGCCTCGGCGTTGCCGCCGAGGATGAGCTGCTGGGACGCCTTGTCCACGGGCAGCTTCTCGATCATGCGGATGAGGTCCTCCAGCGGCGCCGACATCGGCGGTGAGTCGGTGCCGAACAGCATCCGTTCGGGCCCCAGCACCTCGGCGTTGAGACTCAGGTGCGCCGTGCTGAACGGGCTGGTGTCGACGTACATGCGCTGGAGTGCCGCGGCAGGGTCGGCCGCCGGTGGGTTCTCCGCCGACGGGGTGGAGGGCGGCGCCGCCGGCGGGGCGGAGGGCGGCGCCCCCCCGGCCCAGTGCCGGGGGCGCGCCGCCGTCTGCAGGCGCTCCGGCAGCAGCGCCATCGCGCCGCCACCGGTCGCACCGATCAGCCGCAGACCGGGGTACTTGTCCAGCCATCCCGCGAACGCGATCATGGCCATGCCCATCGTGACGTCGCCGAAACGGCCGATCTGCTCGACGAAGCCGATGTTGTCGACCCGCTCCGTGCCGACCGGTTCGGCCGGGGCGTGCACCAGGACCGGCACTCCCGCCTCGGCGGCCAGCGCGAAGAAGGAGTCGGCACGCGGGGAGCCGAGCAGCTCGCCGTGGACGCTGGACGTGGTGATCAGGCCGACGAAGGCGGGGTCCGCCAGCGTCTCCCTGACTCCCTCCAGGTGATCGTCGTCGCCGAACGGGTTGGCGTAGACGTACCCGCGCAACTGGTCCGGGAACTTGGCGATCACGCCTGACATCCAGGCGTGGAAGCCGCGCAGCCGGTCGCGCGGTTGCGCGTAGTTGTCGACGCCCGGGACCCGCGCCATCGCGCCGGCGCCGACCGGGCTGCCGATGATGGTGAGGTCGATCCCGGCCTGGGCGCGAGCGGCGAGCATGCCGTCGACGTCGGTCAGGCTGGGGGGCATGGGGAAGCGTTTGGCCGCCTCCGGTGGGGACAGGTGCCCGTGGATGTCGATGATCATGTGTCGGTTCCCGGGTTCGGTGTGAGTGCGCGGGTGACCGCGGCGCAGTCCTCGTCGCCGAGCCCTTGCTCGGTGGCGCGGACATGCGTCTCGGCTGCTGCGGCTGCCAGGGGCAGACGCAGGCCGGCCTCCGCTGCCTGCTTCGTAGCGAGCATGAGGTCTTTGGCCATCAGCCGCAGCCGGAAGTCCGGCTCGTCGAAGCGGTCGGCAGCCAGGCGCCTCGACTTGAACGCCATCACCGGCGAGGCGAAGCCGCTGCCCGCGATCGTCCTGAGAACCAGCTGGCGGTCGAGCCCTGTGGCGGACGCCAGTTCGGTGGCCTCGGCCAGCGCCTGCACCTCTATCCCCATCAGCAGGTTGAGGAGCAGCTTCATCCGCATGCCGGAACCGAGCGCGCCCAGATGGACGACCTCCTTGCCCAGCATCTCCAGCAGCGGCCGGCCCGCGGTGAAGGCCCGTTGCTCGCCGCCGACGAACAGCCGCAGCTCGCCGTCGCGGGCGTGCTCACGGTTGCCGAGCATGCCGACGTCCAGAACCGAGGGCACGTCCCCGGCGATGCTGGCGACCTCTTCGGGAGCGACGGTGCTGGCGCAGATCAGGGTGCCCGGGTAGGTGCCCCTGGCCAGGACTCCGTCCGGTCCCCGGAGCACGGTGCCGAGGGCTTCGCCGTCGGCGACGGTGCAGATGGCGGCACTCGTGCCCTCGACGGCATCCGCTGGGTGGGCGGCTGCTACGGCGCCCGCCTTGGCGAGCGGCTCGGTCCGCTCCGAGGTGCGGTTCCAGACCCGCACCTGTATGCCTTGGTCAAGGAGGCGGGTCGCCAGGCCGGTGCCCATCCTGCCGAGACCGAGGACGGCCACAGGGCCGTCTGTCGTGCGCGTCATGACGTCTCCTTCGTGGTCTCCTTGACGACCCGGAACCGCAGGGACTGCGTCGAGTCGACCCACTTGCGGAGCGGGGCCACCAGTGCGCGGTGGTCCTCGCTCTGCTGCCAGGCGAAGAAGTGCTCGGGCGTCTCCCACTCGCTGGTGATCACCCACTGGCGGGAGTCGTCGACGGGCTCGCCCAGCCTCTCGATGATGTGACCGGGGGTTCCGGCGACGGACTTCCGGATCTGGTCGTACATGTCCAGAAACCCTTGTTCGCCGCCCTCGATCACACGGACCGCGAATACAACGGACAGCTTTTCGGCCGAATGGCCCTTCTGCTTGGTGCCCATGTCTCCTCCTGATGGTGAGATCCGGCAGGACACGACTCCTACCGACTCATGACCCCAGTGGCGTCGCAACTCCGAATGGGGGACAGGCCAGTCGGGACAAGGGCTGACGCTCTGTTGTTAGCCTGTTCGGGTGAGTGATGAGGCACCCCCATGCGCGTCGGACACGGCCGATTGGCGTCACACGAAAGGGGCTCGGATCACCAGGTGCCGTTCAGCTTCGCGAGCACGCGGGTAAAGCGTCGGCTTGGGCCGGAGAACGTGATCCGCCGTGTGCGTGGGTGTGCGTGACTTCATGGCGGTCCGGGTCCGGATTCCGTATCCGCCGTCCGCCGAAATGCTCAGCCGGCGCTGGACGTTGATCGGCGCGGCCAGGAGCGCCGGGCCCGGCGACGGGGCCGGGCGTGCGGACGGCACGGCCGCTCCGTCGGTCGCCGACGGCATGAGCCCGGCGCGGTTCGGGCCACCCGCGTCCCACGGGCATCGTCGAGCGAGGAGGACGAGCCCGACCAGGAGGGCACGACGAGGAAGATCAGGACTGCAGGAGCATCAGGAGTGCAGGAGCGCGGTCCTCAGTGCTGGTCGCCGCGCGCCGCGTTCTTCTCCTTGACGCGCGCCGCTTCCTTGCGGACCTCGGCCTGGGTGGCCCGTTCCTTCTGCAGCCACTCGGGAAGGTCGCGCTTCAGCGCGTCGATCTGCTCCGTCGTGAGCGGCTCGGCGATTCCGCCGCGTGCGAGACCCGAGATGGAGATGCCCAGCTTCGCCGCGACCACCGGTCGCGGGTGCGGGCCGTTGCGTCGCAGCTCCTGCAGCCACTCCGGCGGGTCGGTCTGCAGCGCGTTCAGTTCGGCGCGCGAGACGACACCCTCCTGGAACTCGGCGGGGGTGGCCTCGAGGTACACACCCAGCTTCTTCGCCGCGGTTGCGGGCTTCATCGTCTGGGTGGTCTGGTGCGACGTCATGGTGTCAAGGGTATCGAACGGGTGCACTACCTCCGACCACCACAGAACCGGCAGGTAGCCTGTCAGGGTGACAGGCTCGGAAGTATCCCCTTTGTTCCGGCTCGCGTATGTCCCGGGAGTGACGCCCTCGAAGTGGGTGCGGATCTGGAACGAGCGGCTGCCCGACGTCCCACTGGACCTCATCGCGGTTCCCGCCGCCGAGGCATGTGACGTGCTGCGGGGCGGCGGCGCCGACGCGGGTCTGGTGCGGCTGCCGGTCGACCGGACGGACCTGAGCGCGATCCCGCTCTACACCGAGACGACCGTGGTGGTGGTTCCGAAGGACCACCTCGTGGCGGCGGTCGACGAGGTCTCCGCCGAGGATCTTGCGGACGACATCGTGCTGCATCCCCTCGACGACGTCCTCGACTGGGAGCGTCTGCCGGGAAAGCCCGCGATCGAGCGGCCCGCCACCACGGCGGATGCCGTCGAACTGGTGGCGGCAGGAGTGGGGCTGCTCGTCGTCCCGCAGTCACTCGCCCGCCTGCACCACCGCAAGGACCTGACCTATCGGCCGGTCACCGACGCCCCCGAGTCCCGCGTCGCGCTGTCGTGGCCGCAGGACGAGACCACGCCCGACCTGGTGGAGCAGTTCATCGGGATCGTCCGCGGGCGCACCGTGAACAGCACACGGGGCCGCCCCCCGGCCCCGGCACAGCCGAAGGCCAAGCGCCCCGACGCGGGCGGCGCACAGCGGAAGTCCGCGGCCGGCAAGAAGCCCGCGGCCGGCAGGTCGACCGGCAAGAACCCACGGGGCGGTGCCGGCGGACCCAAGGGCGGCAAGCGCGGCAAACCCCGCCGCCGGTCGTAGCCCCGACATCGCCGACGGCGCCCGGGCTCGGCTGTACGGCCGCACAGCCGAGCCGGCCGAGCCACGGGCGGACGCGTCAGCTGCTCAGCGCCGCCGCCACGACGGACCGGGCCTCCTCCTGCACCTGCGTCAGGTGGTTCGGCCCAAGGAACGACTCGGCGTACACCTTGTAGACGTCCTCGGTACCCGAGGGCCGCGCGGCGAACCACGCGTTGGCGGTGGTCACCTTGATGCCGCCGATGGCCGCCCCGTTGCCCGGAGCATGGGTGAGCACCGCGGTGATCGGCTCCCCGGCAAGCCTGTCGGCCGTCACCTGCTCGGGGGAGAGACGGCTCAGCACGGCCTTCTCCTCGCGCGTCGCGGGGGCGTCGACGCGGGCGTACGCCGGTTCGCCGAACCGGGCGGTGAGCGACGCGTAGTGCTCGCTCGGCGTCCGCTCCGTCACGGCCAGGATCTCGGACGCGAGCAGGTCCAGGATGATGCCGTCCTTGTCGGTGGTCCACACCGACCCGTCCCGCCGCAGGAACGAGGCACCTGCGGACTCCTCGCCGCCGAAGCCCAGGGTGCCGTCGATCAGCCCGTCCACGAACCACTTGAAACCGACCGGCACCTCGATCAGCTCGCGGCCGAGATCGGCCGCCACCCGGTCGATCATGCTCGAAGACACCAGGGTCTTGCCGACCCCTGCGCCGCCCGGCCACCGGTCGCGGTGCGTGTAGAGATAGGCGATGGCGGTGGCGAGGTAGTGATTGGGATTCATCAGTCCGCCGTCGGGGGTGACGATTCCGTGCCGGTCGGCGTCGGCGTCGTTGCCGGTGGCGATCTGGAAGCGGTCGCGCCGCTCGATCAGTGACGCCATCGCGTACGGGGACGAGCAGTCCATCCGGATCTTGCCGTCCCAGTCCAGCGTCATGAACCGCCACGTCGGATCCGTGTGCGGGTTGACGACGGTCAGATCGAGCCGGTGCTCCTCCGCGATGCGGCCCCAGTACGCGACGGACGCGCCCCCCAGCGGATCGGCCCCGATCCGCACCCCCGCGGCGCGCACGGCGTCCAGGTCGAGTACGGACGGCAGATCGCGCACGTAGGCGCCGAGGAAGTCGTAGCGCTCGGTGGTCGGCGCCCCCAGGGCCGCCGCGTAGGGCAGCCGCCGCACATCCTTCAGACCGCCCGTGATGATCTCGTTGGCACGCTCCTGGATCCAGCCGGTCGCCTCGGAGCCGGCCGGTCCGCCGTTCGGCGGGTTGTACTTGAAGCCGCCGTCGGACGGCGGATTGTGCGAGGGCGTGACCACCACGCCGTCCGCCAGGCCGGAGGTGCGCCCGCGGTTGTGGGTGAGGATCGCGTGCGATACGGCCGGGGTGGGCGTGTAGCCGTCTGCGGAGTCGATGAGCACGGTGACGCCGTTCGCGGCGAAGACCTCCACGGCGGTCACCCGGGCGGGCTCGGACAGCGCATGGCTGTCTGCGCCCAGGAACAGCGGGCCGTCGGTGCCCTGCCGGGACCGGTACTCGCAGATCGCCTGGCTGGTCGCGGCGATGTGGTCCTCGTTGAAAGCGGTGTCGAGGGAAGACCCCCGGTGTCCCGACGTGCCGAAGGCGACACGCTGGGCGGGTACGGCCGGATCGGGGTGCAAGGCGTAGTACGCGGTCACCAGCCGGGCCACATCGATCAGGTCCTCCGGCCGCGCCGGCTGTCCCGCGCGCTCGTTCGGCATCCGTCCACTCCATCCACGTCCGTCGGTCGGTGCGATTCGTGCACCAGTCATGTCCGTGCACCAGTCATGATTGCCTGTCGGGCGCGTTTCGTCCGCTTGCCCGCGCCCACGTCCCCCTGCCGCCTGCCCGTTCCCGCAGGTAATTCGGTGTCGCCCGAGCCTCCCGCACATGACAATCGAGGACCACCACCGGGAGGAACACATGAGCCAGGCCTACCTGACTCTCCACGAGCTGCTGCCGTCGCAGGAGTTGGCGGCGGCCATCGACGCCGGGCACGTCACCCGCAAGACGCACCCCGAACTGCCGCTCTCGCTCTACACGTACACGAGGACGTGCCAGTACGAGCGGGTGTGGAACAGCGTGACCACGCGCTGCCGCGGCCTCGTCGCCGACGACGCCACCGGCGAGATCGTCGCGCTGCCGCTGCCGAAGTTCTTCAACGTCGGCGAGCACCAGGCAGGTCAGCCGTACGCGCCGGCCCTCCCGGACGAGCCGTTCGAGGTGTACGACAAGGTCGACGGCAGCCTCGCCGTGGTCTTCCACTACGCCGGCCGGTGGCGGGTCGCGTCCAAGGGCTCGTTCACCAGCGCCCAGGCCACCTGGGCCCAGCGCCTGCTCGACGGCAAGGACACCGCCGCCCTGGTGCCCGGGGTGACCTACCTCGCCGAGATCCTGTACCCGCAGAACAGGATCGTCGTCGACTACGGCGACCGCCGGGACCTGGTGCTCCTAGCCGCTTTCGGCAAGGACGGCACGGAGATTGCCCTGGCCGATGCCGCGGCCGGCTGGAAGGGCGTCGGCTCGGTCGTCACCGTCTGGCCCGCCATGCCGCTCGCCGACCTGCTCGCCCTGACCGAGTCCAACCGGCTGCCCGGTGGCCGCGCCGCCACGGGCACCGACGCCGAGGGCTTCGTGCTGCGCTTCGCCTCGGGCGTCCGCGCGAAGGCCAAGCTCTCCGAGTACGTACGGCTCCACAAGGTGCTCACCGGCGTCATCGAGCGGGACATCTGGCGCAGCCACGGCATCCAGCGCTTCGCCGGCCTGCCCGCCAAGCAGGTGGCCCAGGCGCTCGGCTGCTCGGCGACGGACATCGAGGCGTCCGGCGGCCGGCCCCTGGACGCGCTTCTGGAGCAGGTGCCCGACGAGTTCGACACCTGGGTGCGCGAGGTGATCGCGCGGATCGAGAAGGACGTGGCCGACCGCGAGTGCGCGATCGACGAGGCGTACGGGACCGTCGCCCATCTCGCCGGTGACCGGGGCGCCTTCGCCCGCGCCGTGAAGGAACTGCCCGACACCGCCGTCCGCCCGGCCATGTTCCTGCGCCTGGACGGGCGCCCGACCGAGCTCGTGACGTACCGTTCCGTCCGGCCGGAGGCGCCCGACCCTTACCTGACCGACGAGGAGAGTTGACCGTGCCCGTAGTACACGTCATGACGGGGCTTCCCGCCTCGGGCAAGACGACCGCCGCGCGCAAACTGCAGGAGGAGTCCGAGGGCCGGATGCGCCGGGTGAACCTCGACGATCTGCGGAGGATGCTCGACGTGCCGGCACCCGAGCGCGGCCGGTCGTGGGCGCACGAGCAGACCGTGCTGGCGGTCCAGGACGCGGCGGTGCGGGCGGCGGTCGACGGCGGCTTCGACGTCGTCGTCGACAACACCCACCTGACGCCCCACATCCCCAAGCGTCTGAAGGCCGCGGTGGCCGGACAGGCCGCGTTCGTCGTGCACGACTTCACCGACGTACCGGTGGAGGAGTGCATACGGCGCGATGCCGAGCGGGACCGGGCCGTCGGCGAGGAGATCATCCGGATCCTGGCCGACAAGCACACGAAGGCAAGGCAGGGCGGCTGGCGGCTCACCGAGGCGTGGCTGAACGACGAGCCCACGGTCGAGCCGTACGTCGCCGACCCGGCGCTGCCGGCGGCGGTGATGTGCGACATCGACGGAACGCTCGCCCTCAGGGGCGACCGGGGGCCCTACGACTTCACGCGCTGCGACGAGGACCTGCTCAACGCCTCGGTGCACGGGGCCCTGTGCTCCTTCCGGCGTGCCGACGGCGATGTCATCGTCCTGCTCTCGGGCCGTGGCGAGGAGCACCGCGAGATGACGGAGGCGTGGCTGCGCCGGCACGACGTCCCGTACGACGAACTGTGGATGCGCGCGGCGGGTGACGGGCGCCGCGACGACGTCGTGAAGGCCGAACTCTTCGACCGGCACGTCCGCCACCGCTTCGCCGTGCGCGTCTCCCTGGACGACCGCGACCGCGTCGTCGCCGTCTGGCGCCGCATGGGCCTGCCCACCTGGCAGGTCAACTACGGCAACTTCTAGGGCATACGCGACACCGAGCTGTGCTGCACCTGGGTCAACGACACGCAGGGTCTCAAGGACGGCATCCCTCTCCAAGGACGGCTCGGGCGCACGCTGACGGAGGCCGCGCCCGGCCCGGAGACGAAGACGCTCGAGGCGCTGATGCAGCAGGTGCTGGAGGGCGGTGTCCCGGCGATCCACATGGAATACCGGGCCTTCCAGCCAATCCATGGACGCGGGAAACCTACGTTGGCTGCCTCACTCTTCCGCCATGACGACGCGCACGGCCGTGCGCTGGGCCTATGCGCCGTGAGCATGGATGTCACCGACAGCGAGCGGGCTCGCGAGCGCCTGGCGATCCTGGGCGAGGCCGGCAAGAACATCGGAACCACACTGGACGTCCTGCGCACCGGGCAGGAACTGGCCGACCTCGCGGTGCCGCCACCCGCGGACTTCGTCACCGTCGACCTGGCGGAGCCGGTCCCGCTCGGCGAGGAGCCCGTGGATCAGGTGGTCTCTGGGTCGGTGCCGACAGCACCGGCAGAGCGAAGCGACTGGCCCAGTGCGCCGGTGAGAATGCGGGGGTGACGCCGCCACCACCACATGTCGGGGTGGGGCAGTTTGTGGAACTGGTCGAGGGCCAGGCCGTCGTCAGCGACGGTCGCTGCCCTGAACCGCTCGTCCAATGTCTTGATCCGCGGTGTCCAGAGCTGGACGACATGGTCGTGCAGCAGGAGCCACGCCTCGTGGAGCCAGTTCCGGCAGTAGAGGTCGTTGGCGTACTCGTAGACGTCGTCGCCGTAGCCCCGTTCGACCGCACCCACCAGCGCCGCCCACGCATCGACCCTCTCGGCAACTGTGAATGCCGTACGCCATCCGCGCCGGTGCAGTAGCTCGCCCACGTCGGCTTCATTGTGAGTGCTCATCATGGCGAGGTTCTCACGACGATGCCGGCGGAACCATTGAGATCTGCTCAAGGGCCGCCAAGCCTCGTGACAAGGGCCTCGGGGGCTGGTGAGACGATCTTGTCGTGGTTGGTGTGATCACGGCGTCGGAGCCTTCCTGGACAGCCCCGTTCACCGGGCTGAGCCCGCGACAGTTCGGGAAACCGGTCTCCAGCCCCGCAGGCGGTTCCGCAAAGACACCGTGCTGATCGTGGACGGCACCCTGGTCCCCACCCGCGACCACTCCGTCGCCGAGCAGTCGAAAAACTACCGCTACTCCACCCACCACCAGGTGGTCATCGACGTCGACACCCGTCTCGTCGTCGCCGTCGGCAAGCCGGTCCCCGGCAACCGCAATGACTGCAAGGCGTGGGAACTCTCCGGTGCCAAGGCAGCCGTCGGCCGCACCACGGTGCCCACCACGCCATGCTCGACATCGCTCGCCTGCACAACCTCACCCTCGCCGGGTGACCGATAGCAAATGGGCAGGTCAGCCAGCACGCGAGAGATCATTTACGGGACAGCGTCCAAGCGCGCCGCCTACCGCACCGAAGGGCTGGAGTGCCTCTCTGGACGGCGTGATGGGCTCGCCGGACTTATGTACTGGAGGCAAGACGCTCCAGGCGACCCATCGCCCGATTGTGAACCCGCTTCCCTCCCGGCCTACTTCGACGGCACCCGCACCACCGAAGTGCGCGGGCACGAGCAACTCCCTTTCGTCCGTGCCCGTGTCGCTGGGCGCGGGCGATGTGGTGCTGCTGCCGCACGGGACGGGCCCGCGGCGCTGAACGACCCGGTCGTGGCCGCCGCCCTGAGCGCGCTGCACTCGGACCCGGCCACCGCCTGGGCCATCGTCCGCCTGGCCGCCGAGGCCGGTGTCTCCCGCCCCACCCCGGCCCGCCGGTTCACCGCCCTGGTGGGCCGGTCCCCGATGGCGTACCTCACTTGGTGGCGACTGACCCGGGCCGCGGGCCTGCTGCGCGAGACGGCCGACCCCTTGGACGCCATTGCCCGACAGGTCGGCTACGGCAGCCCGTACGCCCTGTCGCACGCCTTCAGCCGGCTGTTCGGCACCACACCGGGGAGATACCGGGCGAGGGGCACGGACCTGGCCGGTCGGGGGAGGAGCCCGGCACGGCGAATGGATGACCAGACGTCGTCGATTCCGTAGGTCCCATGCGGGGAAGGGGTCCACGGCCGAGAGGCGTTCGCCCTCCGACATGAGGCAGCCGACGAGGGCGGCCTGAACCGCCTCAGTGCGCAGACCGGTGCCGAAAACGACCAGCTGCTGCTACGTGAGCTGCGCGACCAGCTCGCGGGATGGGAGGCGGGACTGATCGAGACCGCTCGCGAGGCAGGGCCAGCTGGGCCGACCGCGCGCACCCCCTCGGCGTCGCCGGCCGCCAGGCCGCCGAACGGCGCTGTCTGCGCGTGCGCCCCGGCGCGGCCGGCACCACCGGTGAGCAGCGCGTGCGGGCCACCCGTGACCGCCGTGCCGCTGACCGCAGGGTCACCGCAGGGGCCCGCGACAACGCCGCGGACCTGCGGCAGCCCGCCGGTCAGATCACCGCTCTGACGGACCTGCCCGCTGAGGCCCGCACCCCGATCGCCCGGTTCGCCGGCGCCCTCGCCGACAACGACGCCGCCGGCCTGGTCGACCCGCTGACCGGCGTCCACGCGCACCTGAGGGAGGGCCACCCCGACCGGCCCGTGTCGACACCGTCACCCGCACGCCGATCGCCTCCGTCAGGGCAGCGGCGACCGCCGCCGCCCCACGACCGGGTGACCACCGGCCCTGCGCGGAGGTACGCGAGAGCGGAGGTACGGCGGGATACGGGACCGTGAGGGTCGGTGCGGCTCCGGGAGGGCCGACCGCGGCGCGTCCTGGTGCTCAGCTCGCCCGGTGCCTTCGCCCGCCCTACGCTGACTTCGTAGGCCTTGCTGCTGTCACGGGGCTTCCTGCCCGGAGCGCCGCCGTAGGCCTTGTGTTGCACGGCCAGTGTGCCGGCGGGCCTCGGCGCCGTTGCGGGATGGATGTGTGCGATGGCCGGTCCGGAGAGAACGGCACGGATGCTCGGAGGTCTGCTGGAGGCCGCTCACCTCGCAGGCATCGAGGAGCTGCCGGGGCTGATCGCCGAGTATGCGGCCTTGGCCGGGCTGGAGGATGTCCGCCTGTACGTGGTGGACCTGCGCCAGGAGTTGCTCAGGGAGCTGACGGGCCGCGGCCCTGACGCCGGGGACGGCGGTGACGAGCACTCGGTCGACGGAACGCTCGCGGGCGCCGCGTTCCGTGAGACGCGAACGATCGCTTCGTCTCATCTCACCGACGGTGGACGGCGCCGGTACTGGGCGCCGGTCCTGGACGGCACACAGCGCCTGGGCGTACTGCGCGCAGACTGCGTCGATGACGAGGACGGGGAGGACGGGAGAGCCGCGCTCAGGCCTCTCTCGTCCCTTGCGGGGCTGCTGCTGGCCAGCAAGCGTCCGTTCAGCGATTCGCACGCCCGTCTGGTGCGGACCGAGACGATGCATGTCGCTGCGGAGATGCAGTGGAAACTCATGCCTCCTCCGGCCTTCGCGAACGACCAGGTGGTCATTGCCGCCGCGATGGAGCCCGCGTACGAGGTCGCCGGCGATGCCTTCGACTACGCGCTGGCCGGCGACATCGTCCACCTGGCGATTTTCGACGCGATGGGACACGACAGCGCCGCGGGTCTCACGGCGAACCTCGCGGTGGCGACCTGCCGGTCCAAGCGCCGGGACGGCGCCGATCTGGTCGCCACGGCCCAGGCGATCGAGCGCGCCCTGGTGAAGGAGTTCGTGCACACCCGCTACACCACGGGGATCCTGGCCGATCTGGACACCCGCACCGGCCTGCTCTCCTGGGTCAACTGCGGCCACCTGCCGCCCGTACTGATCCGTGGCGGACGCTGGACCACCACCTTGAACTGCCCGCCCAGCCACCCCATGGGCACAGAGCTGGAGCTGCCCGTCACGGTCTGCCATGAGCAGCTGGAGCCGGGGGACAGGCTGCTGCTCTACACCGACGGCATCACCGAGGCGCGAGATGCGGGACGGCAGGAGTTCGGCCTCGCACAGTTCGTCGAATTCATCGTCCGCCATCACGCGGACGGCCTGCCGGTGCCGGAAACCCTGCGACGCCTGATGCGCGCCGTCCTCCGGCACCACCGCGACAGCCTGTCCGACGATGCCACCGTCGTCTTCCTCGAGTGGCACGGCAGTGCGCGCAACACGGCCTTGAGGCCGACGAGGAGTCGCGGAGGGCGCCTTCCCGACGAGAACGCGCCGACTGGGGCGCAGATCCCCGAAACGCCGACGTGACGTCAGTCGGCCGGGGGAAGCAGCGTACCCAGGGGGCCCAGATCGAGGTTGAGATCCTCCATGGTCAGCCCGTACCGGGCACACAACTCGGTCATACGGTCGTGAAGGATCATGAGCGTCGCCCCCAGGCGTTCCTCCTGCTCCTCCGTGAGATCCCCTTGGTCCACCCGGTGCAGCGCTTGCCGCTCCATCAACTGGCGGAGGAGCTCCACCAGGGTGAGGACGAGCCGGACCAGATCCCGTTCCACGGTGTCCGGATCGCTGCTGATCCTGCGCGCCGGGACCTGCGGGCCCCGCCCGGAACCGGTCAGATCCTGCGGAGCGGCAGGAAGCAGCCGGAAGGCGCGCGCGGCGGCATCCGCGACCTCGTCGAGCCGACGGAACCTGTCCTCCGCTTCAGCGGCCATCGTCGTCTCCGGGCGAGGAGCGAATGGACATGATCAGGGCACGCAGGGAGACCCGCACGAGATCGATGTCGGCGATGGACAGCACCACATCGCCGGTCAGGACGACGCCTCCGCTGAGCAGCCGGTCCAACAGGTCGATGAGGGCGACCTGCCGCTCAGGCAGCGGCTCCACCACCTCCCGCGCGTGGGCCGGGGCCACCGAGGCCGGGTCGGACGCCGTCACGGCCCCGCCCCTTGCACGGTCTCGGCGGTCGTCTCCGGCGGAGTGGCGAAGGAGTACGGCGCCCACGGTCCAGTGAGTTCGACGCGTACCCCGTCGAGCCCCTCCGCGGCGCGGCTCACCTCGGTGCGGAACTCGTCAGCGCGGTCGCGGGGGACGAGATACGCGTCGTTGACGATGTTCTCGCCCGCCCCGGTGGCCAGTTCGCCCTGCTGCACACGGTGGCGTGCGCGGTCGGCAGCAAGTCTTCGGGCCGCGGTCTCGACCCGCTCCGCCGCCGTCTGTGCGGCCTGGTAGACGGTGTTGCGCACACTCTTCTGCTCCCTGCGGGTACGCAGATACGCGCGCCCGGGGCTCAGCTCCTCGGCCGGCGCCTCCTCGGCGGGGACGGGCGCCGACGACGGTTCGACGTAGATCTTGACTCCCCACTCCACGTGCGCGGCGAGGCGGGACAGCCGTTCCGCGAAGGTGTCCCGCTGCGCCTCCAGGACACTCCGTGCACGGTCGTCGTCGAGATACACGGTCGCGAGGCGCAGGGGGAGGACCGTGGTGCGGGCGGACACCGCCTCCACCACGCCGTGGTGGGCACGGGCGACCGACTCCAGCCACTCCAGGTCCTCGAGGTGCCGTTTGAGGGCGTCCTCCTGGAAATCCTTCGAGGGCACCGGACTCACCACGAGCACCGGGCCGTCACCGTGTGTGAGGCCCAGCAGACGTACGGGAGCGCCGCTGACACCGGTGAGCCCGGCCGCGGTCGCCTCCAGCCCGTCGGTCTCACGGGCGACGGCGTACACGTAGGTGACGTCGTCAGTCATCACTCCGCCTCTTCGTGCGACGAGCCGGTCCGGGCTTCTCCCCGGTCGCGGGCTCTTGCTCGTCCACGGGGAGTGCCCTGCCGCGCCGGGAGCCTTCGGGGAGTGCCTCGCCCTGGCGCAGCGCGTCGATCTCGGCCCGCAGCCGCCGGTTCTCCTCCGCGAGCGACCGCTCACCCCGACTGCGCGAGGACAGCGCGGGATCGTGCTCCCACCAGTCGATGCCCATTTCCTTGGCCTTGTCGACCGAGGCGACCAGCAGTCGGAGTTTGATCGTCAACAGCTCGATGTCGAGCAGATTGATCTGGATGTCGCCCGCGATGACGATGCCCTTGTCGAGCACGCGCTCCAGGATGTCGGCCAGGTTGGCGGAGGAACCCTGCCCGTACGGCGGAGCGGCCCTGGAGGGGTAGGAGCCAAGGCGGTTGGCCGGCGGATCAGCCACGGCTGTGACCTCGGCCTTCCTGCCAGAAGGCCCTGATCTCCTCCAGCCGGTCGAGGAGCTCGTCCTCTCTCCGGTCGAAGGTCTCCTCGTCGATCTGCCCCGCGAGCAACTGCGCTTCGAGCTCCGCCAGCTCGCGCTGCACGGGTTCAGGGTCGTAGTACTCGTTCTCGGCCGCCTCCAGCACGCGGTCCACCACCCAGACGGCGCCGCGCACGGGCGCCAGAGGCAGGGTCACGATCTGAGTGAGCAGGCCCATGAGATCACCTTCAGACGAAGCTGTACGGGGGCAGCGGGCCGTTGAGCCGGAACTCGAAGTCGTCCCCCATCTGGTTCGCGAGACTCAGTTCGGTGGTGAGGAAGCCCTCCTCCTGTTCCTGGGCCACCAGGAAGGAAACGCTGAGGAAGTCCTCGCCGGTCGGCTGGGACACCTCCTGATCCCGGGAGAAGGGCCGCAACGCCTCGATGATCCCCGCGGCCAGCGCTTCCTGGCGCGCCTGTACCTCCTGGGCCACCAGCTCTCCGAGCGCGAGTGACGCGTCGGGGCCGGCCGTGCCGTTGCGGATCGAATCGTTGAGCTGCCGGGCGTCGCTTGATTCCTCAAGGATCTGGCGGAGCAGCCCCTCCTCGTCCTGCCGCACCTTCAGGTGGTACTCGGTGCAGTTCTCGAGTACCCGAAGTCTGTCGGTGTACTCGGCGGCCCGCTCCACGAGGACGGTACGGACGGCGTCGTCGTCCGGCGCCGTGAGACCGAACCTCAGGGGAAGCACGGTGCCGTCGGCCATGAGCTGGTTCTGGACCTCCTGGTGCGCGGTGAGGTCGCGGCGCTTGGGACGCAGATCGCCAGGCGCGTCGCTCACCACCGCGGTCAGTGACCCCGCGCGGACCGGACGCAAGGGGGAGGGCGGCTCTCCGACCCCGGCGACACCGTCGAGTCGGAGCGGATGCTGCTTGTCGGCGATGGAGTAGACGTACACGGCCATGTCTCAATCCTCCTCCTCGCGTTCCCTTGCGCGGCGGGAGGTCCGCCGGGCCGTCCGCCGTCGCCTCGCCACCGGCTCCTTCTCCCTCTCCTCATGCTCCTGCTCCTCGGGGCCCTCGTCCTCGTCCTCGCCCTCTTCGTCGTCCTCCCGGCCGCTGCCCTTGAGGGAGTCGGTCACGGCCTCCACGGCGCCCGTCAGGGCGCCCTTGGACTTGCCTCGGGCCCCGCTCTCGAGCGAGTCCCCGACGATGTCCGTCAGCTGCGCCGGTGCCTTGCTGCCGGCCTCGAGGTCGAGGCGGTTGCAGGCTTCCGCGAAGCGCAGATACGTGTCGACGCTGGCCACGACGATGCGGGCGTCGATCTTGAGAAGCTCGATTCCGACGAGCGACACGCGGACGAAGACGTCGATGACGAGTCCGCGATCAAGAATGAGGTCCAGGACGTCGTAGAGGTTGCCCTGGCCACCACCCCGCGTGACGCTTCCTCCACCTTGTGGCACCACGGTCATGGCGCCTCCCTTCGCCGCCCGCCCCTTGCCTCAGGGCGTGCGGTCGATCTGTCCTCGGGTGTACCGGCGTACGCGCTCGTACGCCACCAAGTCGCCCTCCTTGTCCAGGGTCACGCGATAGCTGGCCATCACGCTGGTGGTCTCGGGGATCCTTTCCAGTTCAAGGACCTCCACATTGGCCTCCCACCCGTCGTCGGTCGGCCTGAGTGCCGAGACGGACTCCGGAGGCCGGCCGAGCAATTGCTCCAGCTGCTGTGCGGCGGACCGCATGGCCCACGCCGCCTTGTCCTTGCGTCGCCGCTTGGCAGGTTCTGCTGGGGCCATGGTCGTGTCCCGTTGGATGGAGTGTGCGCGGTAAATCGACGCGCAAACATAGAATCTCATCATATAGGGACATATCTGGCATCCGCGTGGGCAGGCCCACTGTGGCGCGAAGTCCTGCTTCTCAACGCCCTTTGCGAAGGGATCAGTTCATGAATGACACGACCAAGATCGCTCTCGCGGCCGCGGTCGCGGGTGGATACGTGCTCGGGAGGGCCAAGAAAGGGCGACTCGCGTTCGCCGTGGCGAGCTACATCGCCGGGCGTCGTTTCGGGCTCGACCCACAGCAGCTCGCCACGGAAGGCCTGCGCAAGCTGAAGGACGTCCCGCAAGTTGCCGACCTCAACGAGCAGATACGGGACGAATTGCTGGGCGCGGGCCGTAAGGCCCTTGCTGCCGTGGCGGACCGAAAGCTCGCCGATTTCGCGGACTCCCTCCATGAGCGCACGCTCCGCCTCGGAGAGAAGGGCGAGGGCGAGGAGGGCGAGTACGAGGCGGAGGAAGAGGAAGAGCCGGAGGAGGAAGAGCCGGAGGAACCGGAAGAGGAGGAGCCCGAGGAGGAAGAGGAGGAGCTGGAAGAGGAGGAGCCTGAGGGAGAGGAAGAGCCTGAGGGAGAGGAAGAGCCTGAGGAAGAGGAAGAGCCCGAGGAGGAGAAACCGCGGCCGCGTCGTAGGGCGCCCGCGAAGAGTGCGGAGAAACCCGCTCCGCGTAAGAGAGTCGGCAAGAAGAGCGCCAGAGAGCCCGCGAAGAAGCCCGCGGCCGCGGCGAAGCGGCCGGCCGCGAAGAAGGCCCCCGCGAAGAAGGCGGCGGCCAAGAAGACGGCCGCGAGGAAGGCGCCGGCGAAGAAGGCCCCCGCGAAGAGGGCACCGACGAAGAAGACCGCCGCCAAGAAGACCGCCCCACGGAAGACGACGGCGCGGGCGCCCGCGAAGAAGACAGCGGGACGGCGGAGGTAGGGCCATGGCCAGGACAGATCGTGCCCCCGGTGGCGGAGAGTCGGGCCTGGACCTGCTGCGTGACGAGCTTATGGACTACCTCGGCGCCCAGATGGAGAATCTCGCGGACAAGGCCGGCGACAAAGTGTCCGACCTCACCGACCAGTTGCTTGACGCGGCGGAGGGCGGCGGCTCGCTGCCCGGCGGCGGCATCGTGAAGGCACTCATCGGCAGCAAGGTCAAAGGGGTGAAGGACACCGTCGTGGGCAAGGCCAAGGACCTTTTCGGTGGTGGCGGCAGCCGGAAGTCCGGCGGGGGCAAGTCCATGAACATCGTGGAGGCCCTCGATGTGGGGGTGCCGATCCGCACCGCGTACGACCACTGGACGCAGTACGAGGCGTTCAGCGACTTCGCCAAGGGCGTGCGCAGCGTGTCCCAGGAGGACGAGGCGCACAGCGACTGGAAGCTGAAGGTCGGGCCCTCGTCGCGGAGTTGGAAGGCCACGGTTCAGGAACAGATTCCGGATGAGCGGATCATCTGGACCTCTGAGGGGGCCAAAGGGTCCACACGCGGTTGTGTGAGCTTCCATGAGCTCACGCCCGACCTCACGCGCATCGTGCTCGTCGTCGAGTACTACCCCTCGGGCTTCTTCGAAAAGACCGGAAACATCTGGCGCGCACAGGGGCGACGCCTGCGGCTTGACTTCAAGCACTTCCAGCGGCACGTCACCTTCACCGACGAGGAAGTCGAAGGATGGCGGGGAGAAATCCGTGACGGTGAGGTCGTCCGCACCCACGAAGAGGCCATGGAGGAAGAGGAGGAATACGGCGAGGCGGGAGAAGAGGAGGAGTACGACGAAGAGCCCGAGGAGCCCCAGGAGGGCGACGTAGAGCCCGAGGAGCCCCAGGAGGGCGACGAAGAGGAATACGAGGAAGAGGAGGAAGAGGACGAGGAGGAGGAATGACGTTTGCGGTGCTTCTTTCGAGGTAGCCGCATGACGTAGACGTATGAATTACCGGTCTTTCAAGGAGCTGGTACAGGTGGCCGCACAGGGCAAGAAGATTCGCGGCAAGGCCCAGGAGGCCGTGGGCAAGGCCAAGGAGCAGACAGGGAAAATCACGGACGACGACGAGCTGCGTCTGAAGGGGAAGGGCGACCAGGTCGAGGGCAAGACCCGCCAGGCGGCCGCGGACGCGGAGAAGACCGTACGTGGAACGGCCGCGGACGCGGAGAAGACCGTACGCGGAACGGCAGAAGAGCTGAAGGGAAAGGCGCGCAAGCACACGTGAGGGACCACGTTCCGCGGGCCTGGGACGGAAGTGGTTCTCCCGTCGCGGGCCCGTCACGCGTGTCCGCATGGATATGCAATGCCGGGCATCTGCCACAAGGCTTCCCGATTCCGGGAGCGGCAATGTCATTTCCGGGTCGTAATCCCGCCGGCACCGGGTACCCGAAGAACTGTGCCGTCCCGTGCGGCGGATCCGCTGCCCGTACGGCGGTCACCGAGAGGAGCCACAGCCATGAGCACGGTGAAGGAATCGGTCGAGGTCGACGTCCCCGTCAGCACCGCGTACAACCAATGGACGCAGTTCGAGGAATTCCCCAACTTCATGGAGGGCGTCGAGGCGGTCAGGCAGCTCGACGACCGCCACAACCACTGGACCACCAAGATCGGCGGCGTCCGGCGGGAGTTCGACACCGAGATCGTCGACCAGCTCCCGGACGAGCGGATCACCTGGCGGACCACCAGTGGCGACACCAAGCAGAAGGGCATGGTCAGCTTCCGGCGCCTGGACGACACCCACACCCGCGTCGAACTCGTGATGGACGTCGAGCCGAGCGGTGCCGTGGAGAAGACCGCGGCCATGACCGGAATGATCGACAGGCGTGTGAAGGGTGACATGCGGCGCTTCAAGGAGTACATCGAGCACCGCGGCGACGAGGCCGGAGGGTGGCGCGGCCGCATCAGGCCCGGGATGATGTGACCCGGCAGCAGGCCGTGCAGGAGCCGCCTGCCGCTACTCGATCGTCAGGACGCACGCCGTGCCCCCGGTACGGGAGCTGGAGCAGACGTGGACGTGGATGACGCCGGGGTTCGACGACGAACTCCCCCTCGGGGGCGTTCGTCCAGAAGCCGACGTCCACCGCCCCGAGGACGAAGCGCACCGAGGTGATTTCCCCCGGGGCAAGGCCGGGACGACGGAATCCGCGTAGCCGGCGTACGGGCTGGACCATGCCGGCGCCCGGGTCGTGGAGGCAGGGCTGGACGACCTCGTCGCCGTGCCGGTCGCCGGTGTTGCGCACCATCACGGAGGCTTCGACCGTCCAGCGCCTCGCCGGGTCGGCGAAGCATGTGCTGACCATCTCCATGTCGGTCCCGGCGTTCAGGGCGAGCAGGGCGGCGTGCGCGGGGTCGGCGGCGAATCCGTGCGGCACCAGCGCTGCGACCTGCGGGTTCGTCCAGCTCAGCGCGACACAGGCCGGCACGTCCAACTCGCCGGCCGGCAGCACCGGTTCCGGCCGTGCCGCCGCGGTGCGGCCGTGGCCGCGGTCGCCGTCGGCGCCTGGGCACAGCTTGCCGTAGACCGCCTCGATTCGCTCGCGGACGGTCGGGTCGTCGGTGGTGTTCGCCAGGATCCGCAGCTCCGCGTACGCTCACGGACCTGTTCCCGTCCCGCCCCGGCCGCCCCGGCCGGCTCAGCTGCCCCGGCCGACTCGGCTGCGCGCCGTGAACCCGCGGGCCCGGCGGCCGGCTTCGGCCGCTGCACCTGCTCGTCGAGCCACTGCAGTCGCCGTGCGATCTCGTCGCGTACCGACCCACCCCTGCACGCGGGCCCTCATGGCCGAAGCGTAGCCGCAGCCGCAGTCCCCGTCGTGGCGCCGTCCGTGATGCAGGCGGTCAGCACGGCCAGCGGAGTCGCCGCCGCCCACGCCTGCGGCGAGCACGAGTGCGGATACGGCACGGGGGCGGCGTGCTCCTCGCGCCCGTATCCGGCGAGCACCTCCGGCAGGCGGTAGCGGTGCAGGGCGGCCGCTGCCGTCAACCCGGAGGCGAGGGTGCGCAGTTCACTGCGGCAGCCATAGCGGGCGAGGCCGAGCGCGATGACGGCATTGTCGTGCGGCCATGCGCTGCCCCGGTGGTAGGACAGCGGATGGTAAGGGGCCTGTCCCGATGCCAGGGTGCGGATCGCCCAGCCCGAGAAGAAGTCGGGCGCCAGCAGACGGCGGCCGACGCGCTCGCCGTGCGGCTGGTCGAGGATGCCGGACCACAGGAGATGACCGGCGTCGGAGGCGAGCGCGTCCACCTGCCGCCCGGCGCCGTCGAGCGCGAGGGCGGGGAAGTCCTGGCCGGCCATCCAGAAGTCGCGGTGGAACCGCTCGCGCAGCCCGGCGGCCGCGGCCTCCAACTGCTCGGCCCAGTCGGGGTCGTGCCACACGGTCCGCGCCAGGCGCGCGGTGCGCACCAACGCGTCGTAGGCGTATCCCTGGGCCTCGCAGACCGCGATCGGGCCCTCGGCCTGGGTGCCGTCCGCGAAACAGATCGCGCCGGCGGAGTCCTTCCAGTTCTGGTTGACCAGTCCCCGGGCGTCGGGGCGGTAGACGAGGTAGCCGTGCTCGGTCAGGCCGCCGTCGGTGAGCATCCAGTCGACGGCCGCCCGGGCATGGCTCTCCAGCCGCAGTGCGAGCGAGGTGTCGCCGGTGGTGTCCGCGTGCGCGCCGAGGAGGACGAGGAAGAGCGGCGTCGCGTCGACCGAGCCGTAGTAGCGGCCGTAGGGCACCTGGCGGAACTCGGCGAGCTCCCCGTGGCGCACCTCGTGCACGATGCGGCCGGGCTGCTCGCCTCGGAAGGCGTCGTACCCGGAGCCCTGGGTGGCGGCGAGCGCGAGCAGGGTCTGCTCGGCGGTGCGCGGCCGGTAGGGCAGCAGGAAGTACGAGGTGAGGAGCGAGTCGCGGCCGAAGAGGGTGAGGAACCAGGGAATCCCGGCGGCGGGCACGGTCACCTGTTCGCCGTCGGGTCCGGTGGCGGACACCCGGAGGAGATCGAGGTCCGCGAGCCCCTGCCGGCAGGCGCGCAGGAGTTCGGGGTCCGCGGAGTCGGGAAGGGCCGCGTCGGCGGGCGATGCCTCGGGAAGCGGGCCGGCCGGGGCGCCGTGGGGGTGGGCCTCGGCCGTCAGGCGCAGTTCGGCCTCGCCTTGGGGAGGCAGCGTCACGGCCCAGACCAGCCGCTCGCCGGTGACGGTGTCCGGGGCCGGCCGCGCGGTGACCGTCGTACGGGAGTGCCAGTGGCCGCGCCGGTAGCCGAACTCGACGCCGTCCGGCCGCGTTTGGACGTCGTGTTCGGCGTCGGGCTTCGGGTAGGCGCGGTCGTCGGCGCGGAGCTCGAACTGGTCCGCGAAGTCGGCGTCCACCGCGAGTTCGATCCGCGCGGTCAGCGTCGTCGGGCAGTTGTTGACCAGACGCACGGTTTCCGTGAACTGCCCTGCCCCGACCGCCTGTTCGCGGAAGACGGTGTAGGCGGGCGGCTCGTCGCGCGTACCGGCAGGGGTGAGGACACTGGTCGACGGGACCGAGTCCGACGCCGGAACGAGCACCGTGGGAGAGGTGCCGTCGACGGTCAGCTCCCAGCGGCTCAGATGACGGGCGTCGCGCAGGAACAGTCCGTCGGGTGCCGTCCCCCGGGTGCCGGCGATCGAGCCGTCCGGGCCGAGCACCGCGAACGTACCGTCGCGGACGAGCAGGACGCGGCCGGGGGTTGTCATCGAACGGTCTCCAGGTGCGGGGTCGCGAGCAGATCGAGGGTGAGGGCCGCGGTCCAGGCGAAGTCGCGGGTCCCTCGCCCCTCGCCGGTGAACGGGTCGACGTACTCGGCGAATCCCGACGTCCTGGCGGCGCTGAGGAAGGCGGCCCGAAGTCGCTCGGCGCGGTCGGCGGCGCCGTACAGGCGAAGGCCGCGCCCGATGAGCCAGGCGGTGTTGAACCAGGCCGGTCCGCGCCAGTAGCGGGTCCGGTCGAAGGCGTGGCCGCTGAGCGCGTAGCTGGCGACGAGGCCGGTGTCATCCGCCCGGAAGTGCGGGCCGTCGAGGGTGTCGAGCAGCGTCCGGACGATGTCCTCGGGCAGGCCCGGGACGATCAGCGGCACGAGCCCGGCGACACTGCGCTCCTGTACGAGCCGGCCGCTCACCAGGTCACGGCAGAGGAACAGGCCTGCCTCCGCGTCCCACAGCCGCGAGACGAGTGCGGCCGTGAGCCGCTGTGCGCGCCGCTCGTGGACGAGCGGGTCGGCGCCGGCCGCCTGCGCGATACGGGCGAGGGCGTACTCGGACACGATGAGCAGCGCGTTGACGCACGGGTCCTCGACGGCGAACGTGTGCCCGCCGTCCGCGTATCCGGCGTCCCGGTAGTCCGCCGCGAGCTGCACGTACCGTCCGTAGTCGACGTCCGTGGGCCGGTCGTCGGCATGGCCGTGGTCCAGATCGGCGCGGCGGAAGGAGGCCGGATCGGCCGGCGTGATGCGGGAGAGCGGGCCGTCCCAGCAAGGGCTGTTGTCCATGCCCGGCTCCCATGGGTGCACCACCGCCGCCAGCCCTGCCCCGCCCAGGTTCCGGGCGGAGGTGAGGTAGCGGTGCCAGGCCGTCAGCCTGGGGTACATCCGGGCGAGGAAGCCGCGCCGGACGGATTCGGCAGGGTCGGCCTCGTGCACCAGCCACGCGGCGAGCGCGTGCACGGGTGGCTGCACGATCCCCGACGTCTCGATGCCGGCGGGGGCTCCGGCCGTGGCGCCCGCGTGCGACGAGCGCCAGAAGTCGGGGCTCGGGAAGTAGGCGCTCAGCGGCACGGCCGGATTGAAAACGATGTGCGGGACGCGCCCGTCCTCCCACTGCGCACCGAGAAGGGTCTCCAGCTCGCGCTGGGCGCGGCGCGGGGACAGGTGCCGCAGCCCGATCGCGATGAACGCCGAGTCCCAGCTCCACTGGTGCGGATACAGGGTGCGCGAGGGGACGGTGGAGGCACCGGTCCAGTTGCCGAGGAGGACCCGTGCCGCGCCGCGCCTCAGGGTCAGGTCTGTGGCGGCGGCGGGCACGGGCGGATCGAGGGGGCGCGTCGGGACGAGGAGGGCAGTCATGCTCCGGACCGCCGCAGGAAGCCGGGGATGGAGCGCACGGCCTCGACGGGGTCGCCGGTCAGGCGGCATTCGGCGGCGAGGTAGCCGTCGTAGCCGATGGCCCTGAGCGCGCCGAGCCACGCGGGCCAGTCGAGGTGGCCCGCGCCGGGCTGGAAGCGGTTGGAGTCGGAGACCTGGGCGTGGCCGATGACGTCCGCGTGGGCGAGGATCGACGCGGCCGGGTCGGCTTCCTCGATGTTCATGTGGTAGCTGTCGATGCCGATCTTCACGGCGTCACTGCCGACCGTACGGATCAGCTCGGCCGCCTGCTCGAGCCGGTTGACCATGTGGTCCTCGTACCGGTTGAGCGGCTCCAGATAGAGGGTGACGCCCTCAGTCCCGGCGTGCTCACCCAGCTCGGCGAGTCCGGCGAGCAGGACCTCGCGGTCCTCCTCCTCGCTGCGCGAAGGCTCGAAGGGCGGCAGACGGCGCGAGAACATGCCGTACGACGCCGGGGTCTGGGCCCCGAGGCCGCCGAGCTCCGCGATCACCGAGAGCTGGGACTTCATCTGGGCGATCGCGTCACGGCGCAGTTCCTCGTCGAAGGCGCCGAAGAAGTGCAGCATATCGACGCAGACGGTCGGCATGACGACGCCGTCCTTCTGCGCCTGCCTGAGCTCGGGCAGACGCTCCTGGAAGTGGAAGTCCCCCTTGGCGCGCAGCTCGATCGCGTCGAACCCGGCAGCCTGCGCGAAGTCCCACTTCTCCTGAAGCGTGGCGCCCGGCAGGAGCTGTTCCTGGGCAGCGGTCTTGAGCACGGTTTCTCTCCTCGGAAACTCAGAATTCCAGGACGACCTGGAGGGCGTCCGCGGGGCGCTCGTCCAGCAGGACGTAGGCGTCGGCCGCGTCCGCGACGGGGACGACATGGCTGACCAGGGACTCGACGTCGACGTGCCCCTCGGCGACCAGGCGCAGGAAGGTCCACTGCAGACGCTCGACCGTCCAGCGGCCGGCGAGCTGCGGCGGCACGCCGCCGATCTGGGAGCAGATCAGCTGCACACGGTTGTGGTGGAACTCGTCGCCGAGTCGCAGGCCCGCACCGTCTCCCTGGTAGAACCCGGAGGCGACGACCCGACCGCCCACGGCGACCGAGCGCAGTGCCTCGTGCAGGGCGGGGTAGACGCCGCTGATCTCGATGGCGACGTCCGCCCCCAGGCCGTCGGTGGCCTCGCGGATGCGTTCGGCGACCGCGTCGGTGCGGGCGTTGAGGGTGTGGTGCGCGCCGTAGGCCTTGGCGCTCTCCAGCCGTACGTCGAGGGCGTCCACGGCGGTGACGCGCGCGCCGCTGAGCTGGGCGAGGCGGGTGGTGAGGAGTCCGATGACGCCCTGGCCGAAGACGGCGACGTCCTCTCCGAGGTGGATGTCGGAGGCGAGGACGGCGTTGTAGGCGATGGCGCCGACGCGGGCGAAGGCTCCGGCGAGCGGTTCGAGTCCGGCGGGCAGGGCGTGGCCGATCATGCGCTCGGCGGGGACGATGCCCTCGCTGCGGTGGCCCCAGATGCCCCAGACCAGGTCGCCCGACTCCGGCATGCCGGGCGTGCCGACGAGCTCGGGGGAGACCTCGGTGACCTCGCCGACCTCCGAGTAGCCCCAGCCTGCGACCGGGTACTCGATGCCCGCGGCGCCGTCGCGGAAGAGCCGGGCCTCCGGGTCCCAGGTGCGAGTCAGATACGGGTTGGTGCCCCGGTAGGCCGTCAGCTCGGTGCCGGCCGAGATTCCCGAGTAGCGGGTGCGTACCCGCAGATGGCCGGTGGGCAGAGGGGCGGAGTCATGCTCCGCGACCTCGACCTGGCGGGGGCCGGTGAATTGGACGACGCGTTCCACGTGAGAGCTCCGGGGGTTGGGTTCACCACTTAGGTTGAGAATATCTTCGACTTACGTCTTGTCAACACGCAAAAGTGATGCTGAGATGCTTTCTCGATAGACGTAAGTCGGTGAGGGCTCCTACGCCGGCACCGAGGGACTGAGGACGGGACATGCGCAAAAGGACCCGGCGGTCGAAGGCGATCGCAGTTGGTCTCGCAGCGGCACTGGGCATGGGGGTGCTCGCCGGCTGCTCCAACGCCACCGGCCCCGGCAAGGCCGACAAGAGGATCACGGTGTGGTCCCAGGAGAACCTGACCCCACGCGTGGCGGCCACCGAGAAGATCATCGATCGCTTCGAGAAGGAGACCGGCATCCAGGTCGACCTCGTGGGCGTCGACGAGGGCCAGATGCCCCAGCTGATCATGTCGGCCGCCGCCGCCGGAAAACTCCCCGACGTCATCGGAGCCGTACCGATGGGTCAGACCTGGCAGATGTACGGCAACGGTCTGCTCAACACCGACATCCCCAAGGCCATCGTCGACGAGCTCGGCCGTGGCACCTTCAACGCCAACGCCCTCGGCCTCACCGCGGACGGCGCCACCCAGCTCGCGGTCCCCTCCGACGCCTGGCTGCAGCTCCTCGTCTACCGCAAGGACCTCCTGCGACAGGCCGGTCTGAAGACGCCCGACTCCTACGACGCACTCCTCAGCGCGGCCAAGGGGCTCGACACGAAGGGACGGGACGGCATCTCCGCCGCCACCGACCCCAGTGACGTCTTCACCCAGCAGAGCTTCGAGAACATCGCGCTGGCCAACGACTGCCAGCTCGTCGACGGCCGGGGCACGGTCGAACTCGACTCGCCCCGGTGCGCCACCGCCTTCGAGGCGTACGACACGCTCGCCCGCGAGCACGGCGCACCCGGCACCCAGACCGTCGACTCCACCCGCGCCACCTACTTCGCCGGCAAGTCCTCGATGATCATCTGGTCCTCGTTCCTGCTCGACGAACTCGCCGGGCTGCGCAAGGACGCGCTGCCCAGCTGCGCCGAGTGCAAGGGCGACCCGAACTTCCTCGCCGCCAACAGCGGCATCGTCACCGCCCTCAAGGGACCCGACGGCGCGAAGCCGGCCCAGCTCGGCGAAGTCACCTCATGGGTGACGACCAAGACCGCCGAGACCGACGCCTCGCGGAAGTTCATCGAATACATGATGGGCGCCGGGTACGAGGACTGGTTCGGCCTGGCGCCCGAAGGCAAGATCCCCGTCCGCAAGGGCACCGCCGAGCAGCCCGACAGGTACCTGGACGCCTGGCGGCACAGCAAGATGGGCGTCGACACCCTCAGGCCCATGAACGAGGTCTTCTCCGACCAGCTCCTCGACCAGCTCGCCGACGGCGTCAGCAACATGCAGCGCTGGGGGATCACCCAGGGCGAGGGCGCCCTCGTCGGCGCGATGAGCGGCGAACTGCCCGTCCCCAAGGCCATCGGCGCCATGACCAGCGGCCAGATTCCGCCGGACGAAGCCGCCCGCGAGGCGAACGAGGAAGTCGCCGCCCTGCAGAAGTCCCTCCAGTAGGCCGAGGAACCGACCCATGACTACAGCTCAGCGCGGCGCGACGGAGCGCCGCCCCAAGGACCGGCGTCCGCTCACCGCCACCCGGCCCCGCACCACCACCCGGCCGCTCACCGCCTCCCGGCGCGAGAACCGCGCAGGACTCGCCTTCGTGACTCCCACCTTCCTGGTGGTGCTGGTCGTCGTCGTCCTGCCCATCCTGTGGACCGTGCTGCTCGCGTTCCAGGACGCCAAGCTCGTCGACATCCAGGGCATGGGCCTGTTCGGCAACTGGTCGCTGGACAACTTCACGCAAGTCTTCGCCTCGGCAGGATTCTGGAGCAGCCTCGTCACGACCCTGATCTACACGGTCGGCGCCACCGCCGGATCGATCCTGCTCGGTCTCGTGGCCGCGCTCGCACTCCGCTCCCCGTTCAAGGGCCGCGGCCTGCTCCGCGGCGCCATGCTCCTGCCGTACGTCGCCCCGGTCGTCGCCGTCGCGTTCGTCTGGGAAGTCGCGCTCAGCCCCCAGTACGGCATCGTCAACGAATGGGGCCGCACGCTCTTCGGCTGGGACGACCCGATCGCGTTCCTGTCCACGCGCGAGTACGAGGTCAGCCTCCTCGGGCTGCACTTCGACATCCCGCTCGCCCTGTTCACCGTCATCGCCTTCGAGATCTGGCGCTACTTCCCGTTCGCGTTCCTCTTCCTCCTCGCCCGGCTCCAGGCGGTGCCGGACGGACTCGAGGAGGCCGCCAAGGTCGACGGAGCCACGCCGCTGCAGAGCTTCCGCCACATTCTCCTTCCGCAGCTCATGCCGGTCCTGGCGCTGCTGTGCGTGCTGCGCTTCATTCTGACGTTCAACAAGTTCGACGACGTCTACCTGCTCACCGGCGGCGGCTCCGGAACCGATATCGCGGGCGTCCGGGTCTACGACTTCCTCACGGCCCGCTACGACGTCGGCGCCGCCGCGGCACAGGCCCTCGTCCTCGCCGCCGTCCTCGTCGTCCTGCTGGGCCTCTACTTCAAGTTCTTCGGCAAGAAGGTCCAGGAGGAGCAGTCATGACGCGCTCGGCCATGACGCGTACGCCAATGACGCGCGCGCAGTTCGAGGAGCGGCTCTTCCGCGTCCTGCGCTGGGTGGTGATCGCGTTCCTCGCCGCGATCACGATCGTGCCCTTCTACTACATGCTGCTGCTGTCGGTGAAGCCCATCGACGCGCTGCTGCTCGACCCCGGATCCCTGTGGGTCTCCGCGAAGGAGTTCACGCTCGACACGTACCGCAACGTCATGACGTCCACCGAGGACGGCGGGCAGGGATTCACGCGGCTGCTGCTCAACTCCGCGCTCGTCTCCCTCGGTACGGTCGTGCTCACCCTCGCCGTGTCCGTGCCGGGCGCGTACGCCATCAGCCGCCTCAAGTTCTTCGGCGGCCGGCAGGTCAGCGCCCTCTTCCTGGCCGTCTACCTCTTCCCGGCCACGCTGCTGGCCGTCCCGCTCTTCGTGATGTTCGCGAAGCTGGGCCTGTCCTCCAGCCTCGTCGGCCTCGCGATCGTCTACGTGGCCCAGACCGTGCCCGTGTCGATCTACATGCTGAAGAACTACCTCGTCACGATCCCGTACTCCATCGAGGAGGCCGCGGCCCTCGACGGCTGCTCCCGCCTGCAGACCGTGCGCAAGGTGATCCTGCCGCTCGCGGCGCCGTCGCTGATGGCGACCGGGCTGTACGTCTTCATGATCGCCTGGAACGAGTTCCTCTTCGCCCTGCTCTTCCTCGCCGCCGACCCCGGCAAGTGGACGGTGTCCCTGGGCCTCGCCCAGCTCGCGAACGGCATCGAGGTCTCCAAGACCGTACTGATGGCCGGGTCGGTGGTCCTGACGATCCCCGTGGTACTTCTGTTCTTCGCCGCCGAGCGCCTGCTCACCGAGGGGCTGACCAGCGGCGCGGACAAGAGCTGAGGGGACGGGGAACAAGCATGTCTGGGAACCAGGCGAGCGCCGGACATCTGCTGCGGCTGATCCGCCGGGGCGAAGCCACCACGCGCGGCGACCTGCAGCGCGCCACGGGGCTGTCCCGTTCGACCGTCGGGCTCCGCCTCGAGCAGCTGTACGGGGCGGGCTGGCTGCGCGACGTGGCGGGCACCTCGACCGGTGGACGCCCGTCGGCCCGGATCGAGTTCGATCCGACGCACGCCGTCGTGATCGCCGTCGATCTCGAGACCCGGCACGCCCGTGCCGCCGTCCTGGACCTGGCGGGCACGGTGCTCGCCATCCGGTCCGGGGACCTGCTGATCGGCGACGGGCCCGTCGCCGTCCTCGACACACTGGCCCGCTGGTTCGCGCCGCTGCTCGCCGAGGCGGGCGCCGAACCCGCGGATGTGTGCGGCATCGGCCTGTCCGTCCCCGGACCGGTCGACTTCGCCGCGGGACGCGTCGTCCAGCCCCCGATCATGCCCGGCTGGGACGCCTTCCCCATCCGCGAGAAGATGCAGGAGGCGTACGCGGAGCACGTCGGCGCCGCACGGGAGCCGGGCCCCGTGCCGGTGCTCGTCGACAACGACGCCAACCTGATGGCGTACGCGGAACACCGAGCCGCCCACGCCGACTGCTCGGCCTTCCTCCTCGTCAAGGCGTCCACCGGCATCGGCGCCGGAGTCGTCGTCGACGGCGAGATCTACCGGGGCATCGACGGAAGCGCCGGCGACATCGGACACATCAGGGTGCACGACCGGCCCGACGCGCTGTGCATGTGCGGCTCCTACGGCTGTCTGGCGGCCGTCGCGAGCGGTCGTGCCCTGGCCGCGCAGCTGTCCGACCTCGGCGTCCCCACCACCTCCGGCTCGGACGTCAGCCGGCTGCTCGCCGAGCAGCAGCCGGACGCCGTCCGGCTCGCCCGCGAGGCCGGGCAGCGCATCGGCGAAGTGCTGGCCACCGTCGTCACGTTGCTCAACCCCGGCGTGCTGGTCCTCAGCGGGGACCTGGCCGGAACCCCCTTCCTGACGGGCGTGCGCGAGCTCCTCTACCAGCGCGCCATGCCCCGCACCACAGCCAACCTCGACGTCGTGACCGGAAGGCTCTGCGACCGCGCCGGCCTGATGGGCGCGGCCGCTCTGGTCGTCGAACACCTCTACGCACCCGACCAGGCCGACAGGCGCCTCGCCTCCCTCACCACCGACCGCAAGCACGGAGCCCCTGTATGAACACCCCCTGGACGCTGCCCCCGGTGAAGGTGGGCCTGATCGGCGCCGGCCCCTGGGCCCGGGCCATGCACGCCCGGATGCTCGCCGCGGGACCGGAGACCGAGCTGGCCGCGGTGTGGGCGCGCCGGCCCGAGGCCGCCCGTGAGACGGCCGAGCCCTACGGGGCGGCGGTCGCCCACTCGTTCGAGGAACTGATCGACCGCTGCGAGGCCGTCGCCTTCGCCGTCCCGCCCGCCGTCCAGGCGGACCTGGCCGTACGTGCCGCGAAGGCCGGCCGCCACCTGCTGCTGGAGAAGCCGCTCGGCCCGGACGTGCACGCGGCGCGCATGGTGGCGGACGCGGTCGCCGAGGCGGGAGTCGTGTCCCAGCTCGTCCTCACCAAGCGCTATCACCCCGTGACCCGAGAGTTCCTGCGCAAGGCCGCCGAACTGGAGATCACCGGAGCACGGTCCTGCTATCTCCACGGAGCTTTCCTGGGCGGCGACTTCGCCACCGCCTGGCGCCTCGAGCACGGCGCCCTGCTCGACCTCGGACCGCATCTGCTGGATCTGCTGGACACCGCGGTCGGCCCCATCGCCGCCGTCCACGCGACCGGAGACCCCCGCCGCTGGATCGAACTCACCTGTGAGCACGAGAACGGTTCGGTCAGCCAGGCGTCCCTGTCCGGCACCGTGAACCTGCCGCGGGCCAGAACCCGTATCGAGCTGTTCGGGCCCGCAGAGGAACTCGTCTACGACACCGGCGAACTCGACCACGAGGAGTGCTGGCCCGTACTGCGCCGTGAGTTCGCGGACGCCGTGCGGGCCGGCATCTCCACGCCCATCGACGCGGCGCGCGGCCTGCGGCTCCAGGAACTGATGGCGCTCGCGGCCCCCGGACAGGCCGGCTAGGGCGGAACGGTCACGCTGCCTTCGGCGGCACCTGAAGGTGGTACACCGCGAAGGCCCGGTTGATCACGGGCTGGGCCACGTTGCGTACGCGGACACCGCCCGCCGTCATGCCGTGCTCGACACCCATGTGCGCATGACCGTGCACGGCCAGGTCGGCGCCCGACTCGTCCACCGCCTCGGCCAGCAGATAGCTGCCGAGGAAGGGATAGATCTCGGGCGGCTCCCCGGCGAGGGTGTCCGGCACGGGCGAGAAGTGCATCAGGGCGATCCGGACGGCGCTGCCCTGCTCCGCGAGCATGTCGAGCGCCCGGCGCAGACCCGTCGCGCAGCGGCGGGTGTAGCGGACGAACTCCTTCATCACCGGTTCCCCGAACTCGCCGGCGCTCCTGCCCGTGTAGCCCCCGCCGAAGCCCTTCGTGCCGGCGATGCCGACCTTCGTCCCGTGGATGTCCACCGTCGTGCCGTCGCCCTCGAGGACCGTCACGCCGGCGTCGGTCAGTACGGCCGTCACCTCGGCCTCGCGGTCGCTGTGGTAATCGTGATTGCCGAGGACGCCCACGACCGGGACCGGCAGCCCGGCCACCTCGGCTGCGACGACCTCCGCCTCCGCGACGGTGCCGTGGCGCGTGAGGTCACCGGCGAGCAGCAGGACGTCCGCGCAGTCCCTGAGGGTGTCGAAGGCGGGCCGGAGCAGTCCCCGGCAGTCCTCGCCCAGATGGATGTCGCCGACAGCAGCGATCCGGATCATGGGAGCTCCTCGCTGCGGTCGGGGGCCTCGGCCGAGGCGATCACCAGGTCGGAACGGACGGGCGTGCTGCCGAGCTCCTCCGCGGCGATCCGCAGAATGTCGTCCCGGTGGGCCGCGGTGGCGACGGTGCCGGAGAGCAGGACGGCGCCGCCGCGCTCGTCGATGCGTATGCCCAGCTCTGCGATGTCGTCACCGGCGAGGCGTTCGCGCAGACGCGCGATGCGGTAGGCGCCTTCGCCATGGACGTCGCCGGTCGCCGCGCCGGTGCCGGTCGGGTCGGACTTCATGGCCCCGCCTCCCTCCGGTCCCTGGGGTCGATGACGTCGAGCCGTACGAGGAGATACAGGAACGCGTCCGCGAGCGGCTCCCGCCGGTGCTCGTCCCGCAACGCGTTCCAGTCGATGCGCTCGCGCAGAGTGCGGGCGACGGTGAGCAGGGGGCCGAAGTCGCAGTGGTGCTCGGACAGGGCGGCGAGCCGGCTGCTCAGCAGGTCGTACGGCGTCAGGACCGGCATCCGCACCGAGTCGACGGACAGTACGGGCGCGTTCCTGAGCATGTCGTCGGTCACCGGCCGATGGGCCAGCTCGAAGATCAGGTCGATCTCCTCACCTCCCGCCCGGGCCTTGACCAGCCAGTCCTCGGGAGCGGGCACGATCTCGACACCGCCCTCCCGCAGGGCCTGGACCACCCCGTCCACGTCCTCGCGTCTGATGCAGAAGTCCGTGTCGTGCCGCAGCACCGCGGGGACGCCGTGCGCGTGCGCCGCGACGCTGCCCGCGAGCGCGAAGGCGTACCCGGACGCCTTGAGCAGCGCGGCCACCTGCTTGGTCGTCTCCAGGATCGACTGGGTGTGGTCCTGGGGAAGGTCGTGGGACGCGTCGTGCGCCGGGTCCCCGGCGGCAGGTGCGAGGTGCAGCCGACGGCCGGCGCCGCGGGGCTCGCTCGTATGGTTCATGACCGCCACTCCGTCCTGCCGTCCCATCAGCCCTTGCCGCCACCGGCCTTGGCGCCGGCGCCGCCGCCGGGGAGGAACTCCTGCATCTTCGCCTTGACGCCCTGGCGGATCACCGAGGCCCTGTCAGTGTCACCCCGCCACACGGCGGTGGCCGTCGCCCTGATCTGGTCCCACGTCGCGTGCGGCGGTATGGGCGGCACGGCGGGGTCCGTACGGAAGTCGATGACGAAGGGCCGGTCCGACGCGAGGGCCTGACGCCAGATCTTCTCCACGTCGCCGGGGTCGGTCACGCGCGCCCCGTCGAGGCCCAGCTCCCGCGCGAATGCGGCGTACGGGATGTCGGGCAGGCGCTGGGACTCCTCGAACTGCGGCGCGCCTTCGAGGGCGCGCATCTCCCAGGTCACCTGATTGAGGTCCTGGTTGTTGAGGACGGCGACGACGAGGCGGGGATCCGACCACTGCGGCCAGTACTTGGCGGCCGTGATCAGCTCGGAGAGGCCGTTCATCTGCATCGCACCGTCACCGACGAGCTCGATCGCCGGCCGGTGGGGCAGGGCGAACTTGGCGCCGATGGCGTACGGGACGCCCGAACCCATCGTGGCGAGCGTCCCTGACAGGGACCCGCGCATGTTGCCGCGTATCCGCAGGTGGCGGGCGTACCAGTTGGCCGCCGAACCCGAATCCGAAGCCAGGACCGCGTCATCGGGCAGCAACCGGTCGAGCGCGTGCACCACGAGCTCCGGGTTGATCGGATCGGCGGACACGGCGGCGCGCCGCTCCATCACCTCCCACCAGCGGTGCGTGTTCCGTTCGACAGCGCCGCGCCACGACCGGTCCTCCTTGCGGACCAGGAGGGGGATCAGCCGCGTGAGGGTCTCGGCGGCATCGCCCAGCACATTGAGCTCGAACGGGTAGCGCAGCCCCGCCATGGACGGCTCGATCTCCACCTGCACGGCCCTCACCCGCCCGTACTCCGGCAGGAACTGGCTGTACGGGAAGCTGGAGCCGATCACCAGCAGCGTGTCGCAGTCGCGCATCAGCTCGTACGAGGGCCGGGTGCCGAGCGGCCCGATCGTGCCGGTGACGTACGGCAGCGTGTCGGGCAGAACGTCCTTGCCCAGCAGCGCCTTCGCGACACCGGCCCCCAGGACGTCGGCGAGCTCCTCCACCTCGGCGCGCGCGTTCCGCGCCCCCTGGCCGATGAGCACGGCGACGCGCTCCCCGGCGTTGAGGATCTCGGCGCAGCGGGCGAGGTCCTCGTCGGCGGGCACCGGTGCGGAGCGGCCGGTCCCCAGGCTGGACGGCACCATCCTGAAGGCGTGCGCGGGCGCCGCGTACTCCAGGTCCTGCACATCGGCGGGGACGATCACGGCGGTCGCGGTGTGGCGTGCGGCCGCGACGCGCATCGCCCGGTCCAGGACGTTGGGCAGCTGCTGCGGGACGGTGACCATCGCGCAGAACTCCGAGGCGACGTCCTTGTAGAGCGACACGAGGTCGACCTCCTGCTGGTACGAGCCGCCCATCGCACTGCGGTCGGTCTGCCCGACGACGGCCACGACGGGGACGTGGTCGAGCTTGGCGTCGTAGAGGCCGTTGAGGAGATGGATGGCCCCGGGGCCCGACGTCGCGGCGCAGACTCCGGTGCGGCCCGAGTACTTCGCGTAGCCGACGGCTTCGAACGCCGACATCTCCTCGTGGCGGGACTGGATGAACTGCGGGGTGTTGCCGGCGCGTCCCCAGGCGGCGAGCAGTCCGCTGATGCCGTCGCCCGGATAGGCGAAGACGTGCTCGACGCCCCATGCGCGAAGCCGTTCGAGGATGTGGTCGGAAACCTTCATCGTGGTGGACTCCGTTCCCCGGTCCCCTGTGGGCGGGTACCCGGCCGATGGCCGGTGACACGCTGGACGAAGGGGGCCGGCGCGTCGATTCGCCGCAGCACCGCGAGTCGGCCGCCGATGCCGGGGCAGCTGCCCGACAGGCGGGGTCCGGCAGGGGGAAACTCCTACGAAAGGGGTGCGCCATGTCCGACCAAGGACGAGGCGACGATGTCTACCAGCCCCAGCAATCCGATGTGCGGAACCGTCCCGACGACGAGCTGGACCTGCGGAACGCGCTCGACGACGCCCAGACCGACGACACCCTCGACGACGGCTACTCGCCTCCCGAGCGCCCACTGGGCGTGGGAAAACGCGGCACCACGGGCGCGGAGCAGCAGGTGGGCGATTCGCTCGACGAGCGCTTCGCCCAGGAGGTCCCGGACGCCGACGTGCCCGTGTACGAGCAGGAGACGCGGCGGCGCGCAGAGTGAGGCCCCCGCAGGCCACCTCGCACCGAACGGGGGCGGGCCCGGTGCGGTCGTCAGACCAGCAGCACCAGAGCGTAGGCGAGGAAGAACGCGGCGATCATCAGGACGACGACCGCGATCACGGCCATCGGGCCCTTGGCCCAGCCGCGCGTGCGGGTCTCGTGCGGGCCCGTGCCCGAGGCCGTGCTGGACTCGCCGGGCGGGGTCCGGCATCCCGCACCTCCACGCTCGTGACGCGGCGGCCGCTGCCACAGGTGCTCAGTACCCTGCGGAAGCCCTCGACGTCCGGTAGCTCGGGCATGTGCTCCTCCCCGCGACGGGGCGTATGCAGGGCCGGCCGCGCCTGCCGACCGGTTTCACGGCAACCGAGCCCGCCGACCGGGCACGGCCCCACCGGTCAGGACCGCGTTGCCCGCGGGTCGACGGGCCGCTCCGAGGCGCCGGGAGCGTGCTCAGGCGGCGTCGGGCGGTGTCGGGGGAGTGCACGGCTGTTGCCGGGCGAGACTGCGCTCGAGTTGTTCCCGCAGTTCGAGGGAGATCTGCCCTCCGCCGGCCCAGTCGACGATCAGCTCGGACAGCCGGAGCAAGGGGATTCCCGTGTCACGGGAGACGTCCCCCAGCACATGTCGGCCCTGTCCGGGAGTCAGTCGTCCCGTCGAGGCGACGACTTCTATAGCCTCATTGACGGTGGCGTGGCCGTCGATGGCCTTCCTGGCGTGTTCCTGCACGGCGGCCCGGTCGTGGCCGCCCGCGGGCGCCGGCCGTTCGCCGGTCACGATGACCTCGTGGGTGTCGGGGGAGTCGTCCATCAGGAATCCGGCCGTCGTGAGAGCAACGACGAGCGCGGTGTGCAGGGCGTTGTCGATGCCCGGAAACTCGGCTGCTCCCGGCTCATGGTGATGTCCGGCACGACGGTGCAGACCCGTTGGTGCCGCCCACGTGACGGCTATGCCGCGCGGTTGCTCCTCGATGCTCAGCCCGGGTGCTCCTTCGGTGTCCGTGGGGGAGGTCTGGAAGCCCACGGCGGCGAGGGTCTCACGCACCCTCGTGAGGAGGGAGGCCGGCGGCCGCTCGGCGTCCTCCTGGTGCGGCGGCCCGCCGGAGGCGAGGAGGTCATGAAGCCCGTTGGCGGCCAGCAGGGCACGCACGTGGGACGTGGCGTTCAGGACGTTCATCCGTCGGCCGGCCGCCATGGCCTGGCTTCGGAGGTCCTCGAGTACGCGGAGGCCGGAGAAGTCGCAGAACTCGGCGTCGCCGAGGTCCAGGTCCAGTCCGCTCCCGGAGCGCAGGGCGGCAGTGAGGGTCTCGCGCAGCGTCGGGGCGCCCGTCGTGTCGATCTCGCCGACCACGACGGCGAGACAGCGACTGCTGTTCCTGCTCACAGTGACCGCGAGCCTGCCTCCGCAAACGGTGTCGGCGGCCTGCATCCGCTGTCCTGCCTTGCTGTCAGGGTCACTGTGGTTACCGGATCGAGAGGAGAACATGGTGGCACTCCCTCTGCCGGACCGAGCGTGCCTCCTCATCGTCGTACGCGCGCAGAGACACGTCAATAGATACATGAAACGTAATGCACCCTTTGAAACACGCGCATCAAACCTCATATGATTGAGGAATGGACAGTCCCATGCCGCAGCGGAGCACATGGACATTCCTGACCAATCACACCCGTGTGCTGTCGGCGATCGCGCGCGACCCATGGGTCCGGATCCGGGATCTCGCAGCGGATCTCCAGCTGACCGAGCGGACGGTGCAGGCCCTGGTCGCCGATCTGGAGGAGGCCGGCTACCTCACACACACGCGCGTGGGCCGGCGCAACCAGTACCAGGTGATCATGGGCGGCAAGTTCCGGCACCCGGCGGAGAAGGACAGGGACATCGGCCCCCTGCTGCGGATCCTCGCAGGCTTTCCCGACCGGGCCGAAGCATCGGCGGACGGCGTTGGGCGCGACGCAGCCGACACGGCGCGCCCTCGCGGCGGCAAGTCCGTCTCCGATGACGGTCGTTGACGCGCGCGAGGGCGTTCGGTCAGGTCAGTTGGTCAGCAAGCGGTTGAAGAACGACCGGTACTTGCGCAGAGTCATGCGCAGATCCTCGGTGTTCGCCTCCTCGCCGCGGTTCCACTGCTCCTCCAGGTCCTGCTTGTGGTCGGCGAACGTCGCGGCGAGCTGCTGCATCACGTCCGCGACCAGGGAGTCCGCCGCGTGCACGGCTTCGCGCGGGTCGTCGACGAACAGGTTCTGAATCTTCTGCCAGCGTGAGCGGAAGCCTTCCTCGTCCTCCGTCGTGAGGAGTCGCGGTGGCGGCTCCTCGTCCACCGGCGTGGCACCCTGCTGATCCGACTCTTGATCCGACTCCTGATCCGACGCGGGGGCGGTCTCAGTGGCCGGTTCGGTGGCCTCGCCAGGAAACGTCGGTGTACCGGTCCGGCTTTCGGTGTCTTCGGCAGCGTTTCCGCCGCGCGGTTGGGCGAGGTCCTCGGTGGACAGCCCGGTGTCCGTGCGTTCTGGTATCTGCTCGCGTTCCATTTCCTTGCCCACCTTGATCGATGCGTTCGGGGAGGTCAGGCCCGGGCGTGACGAGCCTGACCGCCGTCGGAGAGCAGCTCGGTGAACAGGGCGCGGTAGTGCACCATGGCGCCCCGCAGCTGCTCGGTGGTCGCCTCGTGCTTGATGCTCATCCGGTTGACCTCATGGGCGGCGCGATAGTGCTCGAGGGTGCGACTGTGCTCGACGGAAAGGTCCTTGAGTCGTTGGGTCAGATCCTCGGTCGGATAACCGCGCTCGCGCATCAGCGACGTGACCAGAACGTCCGCGTCCTGTACGGCATCCTCCGGTCGATCGACGAATTCCCCCTGCACGCTGTCCCATTCCTGCGTGTACCGCTCCCGGACACCGCTCGGCAGTGGCCTGATATCGAGCGAGTCGTGTCGTTTCTCGCGTTCGCTGAGATCGCGTTCGGCCGCGCGTCGGCTGCCGGTCTCCTCGACCGCTCGGTCGTATTCCGGGCCGAAACGCTCGCGAAGGCGCCGATGGCGCATGAGAAGAAGGGCTGCCACGGCCAGCGCGGCAAGAACCACCACGACGGGGATGATGATGGCGAGGAGAGTTTCTGTTGACATGGAGCCGACCTCCCGACAGGCGGTGTTTCCCTTTGCGGGTGTCCTGCGTCGTGTCCGGGGACACGACGCCCTGATTCGTGGCGCCATGGACGCCACTGCCACAGAGGAGACATTTCAAACGGAGCGAGGGCGGCCTCGGGATATGAGCATGAGGCTCGTCCTGATGGGCCGTTGCCATCGCCACGATCGGCCCCTGCTGGGCACCCCACCTGTGGCAGCGGGTAATGCGCGCTCTCCTCAGGAGCCATGTGATGTGCGCTTACCCGCGCCGAGTCGCCTCACTCATCGCGTCGCAATGTGTCTGCGCGATGGCGCAATCCTGATGGCACCTGATGGCACCTGATGGCAGGGAATCCTGCTCGGCAGCTCACCGCCCCCACGGTTAACGGAAGAGGCGGAAATCCACCCGGCGTTGAGAAGGTGCTGGGGGAGTCAGGGATGCAGAGGGCTGCCGCGGTCGTCGGCCCGCTCCGCCTCGAACCAGTAGTCGCCTGCGGTGAGATACCGCGACGGGACGGCACCATCCGCAACCGGATGTGCGGCCGGCCTCCCCGCATGGTCCGCGGTTGCCTCACGGATGTCGGCGCCCAGGCGATGCACCAGGCCGGACGCCCTCCTGCGCGGCTGGTTCCCTCTGGCGCGCTCGGCCATCAGGTCCCTCCTCTTCGGTGACCGGACTCGCGGCTGCTCTCGGCAGGCAATGCGGCCAGTTTCCCAGGCAGAGGCGCTTCTCGCCCAGCCGGCTGGGCCGGTGGCGTCGGCCGTCGCCCGTTCAGCCGCACCCGGCGGTACCGGGTCGTCCGGCGGTGCGGGCGGTCACTGTGAAGAGTCCGCCGTCGGGGTCGCGCAGGGTGACGTCCTCGGCGAGGCCGGACGGTCCGGTGGCATCGGACACGGTTTCGCCGCCGAGCTTGAGGGCTTTCTCGACGGCGTAGTCAACGTCCGGGACGTAGAAGTGCACGTGCCAGTGCGGCTGCATCCGGGGGTCGGGTTCCGCCTCCGGGGCACCCCCGGTGAGCCGTGCGATCACGTCCTTGTGGCGGCGTAGAACGACATGGTCGTCCTCGTAGGCCACCTCGCAGCAGCCCGGCCGTTCGCACGCCCAGTCGAGGACCTCGGCGTAGAAGATGGCCGCCTCGAAGGCGTCCCTGGTGCGCAGCTCCAGCCAGGCGGGTGCTTTGTCCCTGCCGACACCCCAGTCGGGGATGATCTTGCCCTCCCAGATCCCGAAGACCGCGCCGTCCCGGTCCGCGGCAAGGGCGGCCCGGCCGGTGCCGAAGCTGAGTGGGCCGACCGCGAGGGTGGCGCTGCGCTCGCGGATGCGTGCGGCGATCGTGTCGGCGTCGTCGACGGCGAAGTACGGGGTCCACGCGACGGGCACCGCCAGGCTCCCGGCGAGCGCGCCGATGCCGGCGACGGGATCTCCGTCGAGGAATGCCACCGAGAATTCTTCACCGAGCCGTGTGGGCCGGAAATCCCAGCCGAAGACGGAGCCGTAGAACTCCTCTGCTCCATGCAGATCGCGGGCCATGAGACTGACCCAGCACGGAGCGCCGTAGACCGCATGACTTGACGTCGACATGAGCCGCCAACTCCATCTGCCATGAGCAGGTGAGGGGAACTTTTTAACTTTACGCCCTGTCCGGGACGGCTGGTCACCGACAGTGAGGGAATGGTGGCGGAATGTATGGGCGTGTCGACGGGAGTCTGCGCCGGCCATGACGGCGGCGTCGGTTCAGACGTCGCGCAGCGCCGGCAGGGCCTGTGCCCGGCCCAGTCCAGGTACGCGTGCCGGCTGTCACCGCCGATCTGGACGAGCGCCACCTCGGTGAAGCCCGCTTCCACGAAGCGGCGCACCGCCCCGACGGTCTCCTGGGGTCGTCGCCGCAGGGGATGGACTCGGCCACGTCCTCGGCGCACGTATTGGCCGGCGGACTCGAACGCGTCGCGATGGGGCAGTTCGGTGTTGACCTTCCAGCCCAGTCCGCACCACCGGAACTGCTCGTGCGCGCGGCGCACGGCCGCGTCCCGGTCGGTGTCGTAGCCCGTGGCTCCGGAGCCAGGGGAACGCGTGGTCGGGCGTGACCGAGAAGTGGAATCCGACGTCCTCGGCATGCCTGACGTGGTCCACCAGCGGCCGGGGACCTGCTTGTTCCGCCGTGACTGGTTTGGTGGTCGTCTCGGGCTGAGTTGATCTGCGGGCCTGGATTGTTGATCATTGGGGATCGTGTCCGAGACCCCGTCGCTGCCGAG
>NZ_JBHWKX010000057.1:0-49459 GCF_042730885.1 Streptomyces sp. NPDC059909 | reverse complement strand
CCCCGCCGCTATCTCCCCGAGGGAAGCATGGACACGATCTACCCCCAGGACAAAGATCAGATCGGTCCGGCTACACCACTACAGGGGACATGACCCACACGGCGCACAGGCCGTGGTCGTTGGTGTGCTCGTTCAGGACGACGGTGGCGAGTTGGTGAAGCGCGTCAATCTCGCTACTCGCCTCGGTCTGCGTGATCGTCTGCGTCATGTCCGCTCACCCCGCCGCTGGAGCGAAGAAGGCAAGTAGCCGGTCACGGATGAGCGCCGCGGACTGCTCGGGAGGCTGGCGGTTCACATCTACCCTCAGCACGTCGAAGCCCGCCTGAATCAGCCGCTCGGTGGCCTGCCGATAGAAGTGCACCTCGGCATGACTGCTGCCCGGCGAGAGCTGGAAGCGGTTATGCGGCCCGCGCTCGCTGAGTCGTTCCGAGATGACCTCGGGGTCGGCTTCCAGGATCACGGCGAGGTCGGGCCGATCTGCCTCGGCATTGAGCTGCCAGAGGAAGGTTGGATCAACCCCGTCGAACCGCTGCATGACGAGACCTGACGGGATGTACCTGTCGCTGAGCACGGCGCGGCCGGCCTCGGTGTTGGGCCGGACTTCCGCCTCAAGATGGTGGTAGCGGTCGGCCGCGTACAAGCACGCCAGCGCGTGCCCGGTAGTCGTCTCGGTAAGCTCCCGGCACAGCGCCCCGATGGGGCCGGTGCTCGGTTCGGCGGTGACATGCACCTCTTCGCCAGCAGCGACGAGCAGTTGGGCAAGGTGCTGGACGATCGTGGACTTCCCGGCGCCGCTCGGTCCGTCAACGCTGACGAACAGGCCGCGCTGGTGGTCAGAGAAGGGCCTGAGGCTCATCCTCGCCCCCTCCCGGCTTCTGGCCGGTGGCCACCAGCTCGATAGCGGTCATAGCTTCAGGGGTGAGGCTGATCTGATGAGCTGCCAGGTTCTCGTGAAGACGAGCGCTGCTACTGGTTCCGGGGATTGGCGTGATGGCCGAGGACCGATGCAGGAGCCAGGCGAGCGCGAGCTGGGCGGGTGTCACGTCGTAGTCCTGAGCGATCTGGCCCAGAGCATCGGGCGTGGTCAGCGCTCCGGCCGCAAGAGGCGCGTACGGCACGAAGGAGATGCCAGTCATCTCGCAGTGCCGGAGCACGTCTTCTGATGCCCGGTCAGCGATGTTGTACTTGTTGCTCACTGCTGCGACGGCCGTGAACGTGCCGGCCATGCGGAGTTGTTCCAGGGTCACCTTGGACAGCCCGATATTGCCGATCTTCCCTTCAGCCTGTATGTCCCGCAGCACGCCGAGTTGGTCTTCCAGGGGAACGGCGGGGTCGATGCGGTGAAGGTAGTACAGGTCGATCCGTTCGACCTGGAGCCGCCGGAGACTCATCTCGACGCACTGGCGCAGGTACTCCGGCCGCCCACACGGTGCCCACCGGTCGGGACCTTGGCGAGTGAGACCACCCTTGGTGGCGATGACCAAGCCGTCGGGGTAGGGATGCAACGCCTTTCGGATGTACTTCTCCGCAGTGAAGGGGCCGTAGGCGTCGGCGGTGTCAATGTGCGTCACGCCCGCGTCGACAGCATCGCGGAGTACCTGCATGGCCTGTTCCGGGTCGTCCGGCGCAGCCCAGTGGCCAGGGCCGGTGAGCTGCATGGAGCCGAAGCCGATGCGCCTGCCGCTAGAAGAGAGCATCTTCGTCAACCTCCTTGGGAGGTCGGCCACGCAGTTCCTCCAGGCTCGCGGCCTTGGTGGCGAGCAGCACAAACAGCCGTGCGGCGACCAGCGCGTCATACGTCGCCCTGTGGGGACTGAGGTCTTCGGGCAGGCCCTCGGCCAGACTGAACGTCTCGACCAAGTTGCCAAGCCGGTAGCTGTCCAGGCCCGGCACCAACCGCCGCGCGAGCTTGAGCGTGTCGAACACCTCCGGCGGCTCCCAGCCCGTGAGCTTGCGCTGAAGCACGCCAAGGTCAACGTGCGCGTTGTGCGCGACGATCGCCGGATGGCTCAGGGCGATGAGGACATCGACCTTGACCGCCTCGAACGAGGGGCAGTCGGCCACGTCCTTGTTGGACAACCCGTGAATGCGGGTGGCGAAGTACTTGATCGGAGCGTCCGGCTTGACCAACCAGCTCACCGGCTCCCCGATGACACCACCGACGATCGGCACGGCGGCCAGCTCCACCAGGTCGGGCTGCTGGTGGCCGTTGCCCTCAACGTCCACGACCACGAAGCTGAGGCTTGTCCAGTCAGTCATCTTGCTTCTCGCCCTTCCATCCGATGTCGGCACGACCATGCCGACGCTCACGGTGCGGGTGGCGCACGTCGTGAACCTGGAATCCGAGGGCATGTTGCAGGTAGTAGCGCGGCTGCTCGGTCTCCAGGCCGGACACCACGGCCGCCCGCTCGGTGATGTCCACGACCACAAGACCACGGGCCTCGGGCAGGCGCTCCGCGACCTCCCGCAACCGCTCGGGTGACGGTTGCGTGTGTGCGTTCCGGCAGAGTTCGAGCTGACTCAGCGGGCAGATGTCGCACAGCTCCGGGATGCCGATGTGGCCGTTGTAGTCCGGCAGGCCGTGCGCGTAGGCGACCGCGCAGCTCGTCTTGCGGAAGAGCGGCGTGGCGGCGTCGAACGTGGCCAGCACCCGCTGTTCCAGCGTCTCGGGCACGATCTTGCGCCGGGCGGTGTCCTCGTACGGCTCGGGCAGGCCGTTGGCCTTGTAGTAGTCCGCGATCTCGTCGCGGTAGAACAGGCCGGTGAACACCGTAGCGTCGGCGTGCTGGGCGAGCCGGTAGGCCGCCTCCAGGTGTTCCGGCGAGTCGTTGAGACCCGGCACCAGCGTTCGCCAGTAGAGAACTGTGCGATACCGGCGCCGCGCCGGCCTGCTCATGAGCTTCAGGGAATCAGCCGCCACCGAAGACGGGTAGGGCTCGATCTCCTTGTTGTCGATGCCGCTGTACGTGAACAGCAGCGTCAGCTTGATGTGCTTGAGCTGGTTTAGCCGCTCGATGTCCTCGGGCTTCATCTGATGGCGCGTGATGACGATGACCTGGTTGGTCAGCTCGCGCTCGTCCAGGTCCTCCAGCACGGCGAGGGTGTGCGGCCGGACGACCGGGAGGAACGGGTCGGTCGCCCGGTTGAACACCTGCACCGGGGTCACGTGCGGCTGGAAGTACCGATGCCGCACCAGCTCTTCGACGGCCTGGGCGTCGGACATGAGCGCCCGTGGCACCCGCTGATCCCACAGGCCGTAGGTGTGCCGGATGCAGTACGCGCAGTCGAGCGGGCAACCCTGGATGTGATTCAGGCTCAGCCCGCTCTTGCGGTACTCCACGACTTCGCGGGCACGCTCCGGCAATCGTTCGACTTGATCCCTGCTCAGCAGGGCAACGCCGGTGGCCACCTGGCTACCTCCCAAGTCCCTTGAGAACGGACGCGGTTCGGCGTCCCCAACGGGAGAGTAGGGAGGAAAGGCAGCGGTGAACAGAAAGTTTCTTGGTATTTCTCGAAATGCCACGAACGGGTGAGCGCCCGCGAAACCACCAGAACGAGGTGCGCGATTCGCTTACGAGTTGAGGAACCCTTCGTGAAGGGCGTCCACCTCGCCAGCGCGCCTAACTAGGTCTCCAAGCAACGGTTCGAGGAACCTAGCTGTGGCCTCATCAGGAGCCAGGCGCTCAATGTTATCCAGAAAGACTGAGGTCGAGAGCTTAACGAGCATCAAGGGGACTTGAGGCCGGACGTCATAGCTGCTGAGATTTGGTGAGAGCGCCGAAGCGGCTGTAATTGGTGAGCGGGAGGCTCACGACTCGAACCCGCGCGAACCGCCGGCCCGCCGCGGTGGCCTGCCCGATCATGGTCAACCAGTTCTGGAACCAGCTCATGTCCACCGGCTCACCCGCCGTGAACTGGCGCAGCGCCTCGGCCTCGTTCGCGGACTTGTACTGGTCGCGCGTCTCCAGCCGGAAGGCGGTGTGCTCGAACATGCGGAAGAGCTGGCCGAACTCCGGACCAGGTTCGATCATGCGGCTCAGCTCTGACCCTCCTGCTCCAGGTGGCGGAGTGCGTACATCTTGAGCACGTCTTCCGGGATCTCGATCAAAGTCTCGTGGTCGGGCACGTCACCGATGTCGGCAAGCGCCTGGGGGTCGGTGACCTTCCAGCCCTGCGCGACGTAGGTCACGCGGTCGGTGCGGTCGGTGGCGAACAGGGTGGGCGACTGCCCCTCCTGCGAGTTGGGGTCCTTGCCTAGGAAGCGGGCGCGCATGGTGACCTCCCTTGCGAGAAACCTGGAGAACCGTTCTCGGCCATGGTTCCGCAGGTCGCGGCCTCCGGTCAACGATGCGGGCGCAACCGGGAAGCCGTACGTACCGGTGCCTACCCTCAGCTTTTGAGCACCCGCGATACATGGATTGGGAAGCACGACATGGTTATCGAGCCCCATACAGGCGGTTCTTCATAGGGCATCAAGGCCGCGGCTGGTCGATCCGGGTCACGCCGCTGGCGGTGCGCGTCGACGGCCTGCCCGAACCCGACCGGCCGCGGGCGGATGTGCTCCTCGATACGGGCGTTGAGGCGCTGTTCATCACAGTGGAATTCGTCGATCCGTTCCACCCAAGAGCCTCGGCGGAGGCGTCACGGCCCAGCTGCCCGAGGCAAGCGACGTGCTGCGGTGTGGCGGTCGTCGGCTACACGCCGGCGAGGTGCCAGGCGCCGATGCCATCGCGTCGAAGGCGCTGAATTTGCACCCATTCTGCGTCCAGCGGACGGTGGCCGCGTCTTTGCATCTCGGCTGTGGAGCAGGCGCGGGCAGCGGCCAGTTGCTGAGCCTGCCGACCGGTCACGGCGTCGCAGACGAGATAGAAGCAGCGCACGGTGCGGCTGTCACACCGATAGCGGAAACCTACGAGCCAGCCGACACGGTCGCGCAGGAACGGTGTCGTGGTGCGTTTGTCCCCGGTCACAGGATCATCCCTTCTGTGCTGATGACCCGAGAGGGGGTCATTCCTCTCATTCCAGGTAACCACCTCAAGCCACTGGTCAAAGCGATGTGAGGGGCATGGTTCAGCCGGGGGTCCGGTAGTACCCCTTTGGGACCTCAGTCGGCGCGGCGGCCGGGCGGAGCATGAGGAAGAGGGCCGTCGGTCCGCGGCAAGCGGCCAGCGACGCCGGGCCCGCATCACGCCGGAGCAGGCAGGCCTTCCCCCGCACCCGGGTGTGCGCCGAGTTCCCGGTCTCAGGCGCGAGGAAGTCGCCCAGCCGGCCGGAGTCAGCGTCGACTACTACGTGCGGCTGGAACGGGCGCGCAGCGCGAGTGTCTCGTTTCCGTCCTGGACGCCGTCGCTCGCGCACTGCAACTGAACGACACCGAACGTAACCAGGCCAAGCCCACCCGGCGCCGTCCGCGCGCGACAGTGGCGCAGCACGCCCGGGCTGCTGCGAGCGCTGGAGAATGTCGCCGACATCCCGGCCCTGATCCTTGGGCACCGCCCTTCCGCCGATGGTGGGCGGACCACGACGTGTACCAGCCCGAGTACGGCTCCAAGCGCTACCGCCATCCGCTGGTCGGGGAACTCACCCTCGGCTTCGAGGCCTTCACGCCCACGGGCGACCCCGATCAGACGCTCGGCCTGTACACGGTCGAACCCGGATCACCGTCCGAAAACGCCCTGCGCATGCTCGCCAGCTGGACCGCCGACAACGCACACATCAGTCCCGAGGAAGCCGCCAGGCACGAGCACTGACCGTTGGCGTAGCTGGTAACCGCAGCGGTTGGGACGCTTCGCGACGCCGCTGTCCTGCCAGAACTACCGGCGAGCGGCGAGCGGCGACTGGCGGTCGGTCGGAGGCAATGACGGAGCCGATACCCCGGCCGCGGCCCGAGCGGTCCGCATGTTCCATGAGCTGGGCCGACGGGTCATGGACCATCGCCAGGCTTGCACAGCAGGCGCGGTGGCCGAGGGTGACGTCGTCGACGTGCGAGAAAAACTTGCCCCCATCCCCTGGACATCCACGGCGTCTGCCGTAACCATGAAGGCGAACTCCATACGGTATGCAATCTACAGTATGGAGTTGTGGTTCCCGGGTTCGTGAATCTGATGGTGTTGACGTGAGGAGCGCCGGTCATGAGCAAGGCTCTTGAGGGCATTCGTGTCCTTGACATGACGCATGTGCAGTCGGGCCCTTCCGCGACTCAGCTGCTGGGGTGGCTGGGTGCGGACGTGGTGAAGCTGGAGGCGCCGGGCGGGGACATCACCCGCGGGCAGTTGCGGGATGTGCCGGGTGTCGACTCGCTCTATTTCACGATGCTCAACTGCAACAAGCGGAGCATCACGTTGAACACCAAGACCGAGCGCGGCAAGGAGCTGCTGACCGAGTTGATCCGGCGCTCGGATGTGATGGTGGAGAACTTCGGGCCGGGTGCGGTGGACCGGATGGGTTTCACCTGGGAGCGCATCCAGGAGATCAATCCGCGGATCGTGTACGCCTCGATCAAGGGGTTCGGTGAGGGCCCGTACACCAACTTCAAGGCGTACGAGGTGGTGGCTCAGGCCATGGGCGGGTCGATGTCCACGACCGGGTTCGCGGACGGTCCGCCGCTGGCGACGGGTGCCCAGATCGGTGACTCGGGCACGGGCGTGCACGCGGTGGCGGGCATCCTCGCCGCGCTGTTCCAGCGGGAGAGCACCGGGAGGGGGCAGCGGGTCAACGTGGCCATGCAGCATGCCGTGCTCAACCTGTGCCGGGTGAAGCTGCGCGATCAGCAGCGGCTCGCGCACGGCCCGCTGGCCGAGTACCCGAACGAGGACTTCGGCGACGACGTCCCCCGCTCGGGCAACGCGTCGGGCGGCGGCCAGCCGGGCTGGGCGGTCAGGTGCGCGCCGGGCGGTCCCAACGACTACGTGTATGTGATCGTCCAGCCGGTGGGCTGGGAGCCGCTCTCGGAGCTGATCGGCCGGCCGGAGCTGGCGACTGATCCGGAGTGGGCGACACCAAATGCACGGCTGCCGAAGCTGGGGAAGATGTTCCAGCTCATCGAGGAGTGGTCCTCCACACTGCCCAAGTGGGAGGTGCTGGAGCGGCTCAACGCCCACAACATCCCCTGCGGACCGATCCTTTCCACCAAGGAGATCATCGAGGACCCCTCGCTCGCGGCGAACGACATGGTCGTCCAGGTCGACCACCCCGAACGCGGCACCTTCACCACCGTCGGCTCGCCCCTCAAACTCTCCGACTCACCCGTCGACATCACCACCCCACCCCTCCTCGGCGAACACAACGCAGAGGTCTACATCGGCGAACTGGGACTCAACGACGAGGAACTGCCGCTGCTCAAGACGCAGGGAGTGATCTGACGGATGACCGCGGTCCCTTCCTCGTAGCGGGCCTTGCGCTGACCCGCGCCGAGGCGGCGCAGCGGACTTGACGTCCGCGCCCCGCCCCGGTGACCCATGGCGCACGCCCGCACACCCGAGATCGTGCGCTGGACGGCGGACCCCGGATCCGTCGTCCGCGTCACGGGTGCGTGGCCGGACGGTGATTCGAGGCGCCCCCTGGCACCGTCCGGCCCGCCTGCCTCCTGTCCCACGGACAGCCGGCTTTCGACAGCGTTCTTCACACTGCGGGGCGGGAGCCTTCCCGCCCCGCAAGTGTTCTTGCGGCGCCGGATGTTCCGGCCTCCGCCATGGCACCGAAGCCGTCGTGTGCACCGAGAACTGCAGAAAGGCACAGGCAAGACCATGGGCACGATCGAAGACCCGACAGACGATCGTCTGGAGGTCACCCCGCCCAAGACCTGGGCGACCGGACTGCCTGCGGTGACGCACGCGATCCAGTACTCCCTGGGCCAGACCTCGGTCCGGCGGACCGCGCTGACCCTGCTGAACATCAACCAGACCAAGGGATTCGACTGCCCTGGCTGCGCCTGGCCGGAACCCGCACCCGGTCAGCGGCACATGAACGAGTACTGCGAGAACGGCGCGAAGCACATTGCCGACGAGGCGACCTCGCGCCGGGTGAGCGCCGACTTCTTCCGCAGGCACTCGATCCCGGAGCTGGCTGAGAAGTCCGACTACTGGCTCAATCAGCAGGGCCGGCTCACCGAACCCATGGTCAAGCGGCCCGGTTCGGACCACTACGAACCGATCGGCTGGGACGACGCGCTCGACCTGCTCGCCGAGGAGCTCCGCCGGCTGGACTGCCCGGACGAAGCGCTCTTCTACACCTCGGGCCGGCTGGCCAACGAGGCGGCGTTCCTCCTCCAGCTGTTCGCCCGCGCCTACGGCACCAACAACCTGCCCGACTGCAGCAACATGTGCCATGAGTCCAGCGGCGTCGCGCTGCAGGAGACTCTCGGCATCGGCAAGGGCAGTGTCAGCCTGGACGACATCCACCACGCAGACCTGGTCTTCGTCGTGGGCCAGAACCCCGGCACCAACCATCCGCGGATGCTCTCCGCCCTGGAGGAGACCAAACGCAACGGCGGCCAAGTCGTCGCCGTCAACCCGCTGCCCGAGGCCGGGCTGATCCGGTTCAAGCACCCGCAGAAGCTCCGCGGTGTGGTCGGCCCGGGCACCCCCATCGCCGATCAGTTCCTGCAGATCCGCCCGGGTGGCGATCTCGCACTCTTCCAGGCGTTGAACCTGCTGCTGCTGGAGGCCGAGGACGCCAGGCCCAGGACCGTGCTGGACCACGGTTTCATCGATACGTCGACGACGGGGTTCGCCGAATTCGCCGAGCACGCCCGAAAGGTCGCCTGGGAGGACGTTCTCACCGCCACCGGGCTGACCCGCGAAGAGATCGAGCAGGTCCACGAGCGGGTGGTGCGGAGCAAGAGCGTCATCGTCTGCTGGGCGATGGGCCTGACCCAGCACAAGCACGGCGTCCCGACCATACGTGAGGTCGTCAACTTCCTCATGCTGCGGGGCAACATCGGGAAACCAGGAGCGGGCGTCTGCCCGGTGCGCGGCCACAGCAACGTCCAGGGCGACCGAACCATGGGCATCTGGGAGCAGATGCCGCAGGTTTTCCTGGATGCGCTGGGGCGCGAGTTCGCCTTCACCCCGCCCACCCGGCACGGCTGGGACTCGGTGGACTCCATCAGGGCCATGCGCGACGGACGGGCGAGGTTCTTCCTCGGCGTCGCCGGCAATTTCGTGCGGGCCGCCCCCGACAGCGAGGCCACCGAGGAGGCGATGCGCCGGTGCAGACTGACCGCTCACATCTCGACCAAGCTGAACCGCTCCCACACGGTCTGCGGTGAGACGGCGCTGATCCTGCCCACGCTGGGCCGAAGCGACAAGGACATCCAGGCCGGCGGCGAGCAGTTCGTCACCGTCGAGGACTCCATGAGCGAGGTTCACGCGTCCCGCGGGCGTCTCGAGCCGGCCTCCGGCACGCTGCTCAGCGAGGTGGCGATCATCTCCCGACTGGCCCGCCGGACCCTCGGCAGCACACCGCCCATTCCCTGGGAGGAGTTCGAGGCGGACTACGGCACGATCCGGGACCGGATCTCCCGGGTCGTGCCGGGTTTCGAGGACTTCAACGAGCGAGTGGCCGAGCCGGGCGGCTTCCGTCTGCCGAACCCGGTCAATCACCGAACGTTCCCCACCGCGAGCGGCAAGGCGGTCTTCACCTGCAACACGTTCGAGATGCTGCGTCCGCCCGAGGGGCATCTCGTGCTGCAGAGCCTGCGGTCCCACGACCAGTGGAACACCGTTCCGTACGCGATGAACGACCGCTACCGGGGCATCCACAACGCCCGCCGGGTCGTGCTCGTGAACCCGGTCGACCTCGATGCGCTCGGACTCGCCGACCGCGACCACGTCGATCTGGTGAGTGTGTGGCGGGACGGGGTGGAACGCCGCGCACGGGACTTCCGAGTGGTCGCCTATCCGACGACACCGGGCTCCGCTGCCGCGTACTACCCGGAGACCAACGTCCTGGTGCCGCTGGACAGTGTGGCCGATCTCAGCAACACGCCTACCTCCAAGGCCGTCGTGATCCGGCTGGAGCCCGTCGGCGTCCGCATCTGAGCACAGGTTTTCTCCGGCTCACGGAAACCCTCGTGCACACCTCTAGACAGCGAGACGCGCCAGTATCCAGAATTCGGACTGCCAGCGAATACTGGCTACTCCATATCGTATACACATCGGGGTGGCTGCAGGACCGAGCCGTCGAACCCCGTTCCCGTAGAGGAGATCCGCTGATGACGTGATGGGGCGCGCAGGGTCCGCGGCGTCACCGCCAAGGGGCCCTGACACGAAGAGAACCGGACAGGGGGCGCTGGCCAGGTTTCTTCGACGCAGGGGATTCGACATGACAACGATCGATATCCAGCCACCAGTCCGCTACAAGGAGGTGACGGACGGAAACGGCCGGAGCTACCGGATCGGTGAGTCCGACCGGGACATCATGGGCCGTCCGCGATGGACCATGGTGCTCTTCCCATGGATGGGAATGCTGGGCATCAGCTCCTCGGAGTACGCGTTCACCTCAGCCGAGGACACGCTGCACGAGGCCCACCTGTGGAGCAGTGGGCACATCTTCTGGCTGATGGGCGTCTGGGTGTTCTTCCAGGCCGCCGTCGCCTTCCCGGCCGGGCAGCTGCGGGAGAGCGGGAAGCTGCCCGCGCGCAACGCGATGATGCTGGGCGCCCTCGGCACGATCCTGGGCTACGTCTCGCTCGCGTACGCACCGCACGTGATCGTCGCCTACATCGGCTTCGGCATGTTCAGCGGCATCGGTGCCGGTCTGGTCTACGCGACCTGCGTGAACATGGTCGGCAAGTGGTACCCGGAGCGCAAGGGCGGCAAGACCGGCCTGGTCAACGGCGGTTTTGCCTATGGCTCCGTGCCCTTCGTGTTCCTCTTCACGTCCTACATGGACCTGAGCAACTACCAGGGCGTTCTCGTCGCGGTCGGCCTGATCTGCTGCGCGGTGGTCGCCGTCGCGGGCTGGTTCTTCAAGGACCCGCCCAAGAACTGGTGGCCCTCCCACGTGGACCCGCTCAAGGTCTCCGACGACCCGCGCATCGTGCGGGCGCTGGAGAAGAACCCGCCGGCGGTGAAGCAGTACACCCCGCGGGAGGCGGCCCGTACGCCGGTGCTGTGGATGATGTGGTTCTGCCTGCTGTGCACGGCGGGCATCAACATCTTCGGCATCGCCTTCCAGGTCCCCTTCGGCAAGGACATGGGATTCGCGGGCGGGATCGTGGCCACCGCGATGTCGCTGAAGGCCATCGTCAACGGGACCGGGCGAGGCGTGATCGGCTGGATCTCCGATCGCTACGGCCGGCGCAACACGCTCATCATCGTGTGCATCGTGCTGGGTTCCGCCCAGTTCGGCGTGCTGATCTCGGGCTCCATGGGGAGCATGCCGTTCTTCCTGTTCTGCTCGATGGTCTCGGGTTTCGGCGGCGGCGCGATCTTCCCCCTGTTCGCCGCCATGACCGCGGACTACTTCGGTGAGAACAACAACGCCAGCAACTACGGCATGGTCTACAGCTCGAAGCTGATCTCCGGTCTGCTCGGCTCCGGCATGGGCGCGGTCGTCGTCTCCGTCTGGGACTACGAAGGAGCGTTCGTCCTGGCCGGCTCCATCGGACTCGCATCCGCCGTACTCGCCCTGTTCCTCCGGGCTCCGGGGCGGCCGCCGGCCGGGCGCTCCGCAGCCATGCAGCCGGTGGTCGGGGATGCCACGTGAGCCGATGAAGCGCTCGTAGGCGACGTCGCCGTCCGCGACGCCCACCACACGGTGGGCGTCGCGGACGGCGTGTGCCGTAGCGGCTCCGAGCTCGAGGTGGTGCCGCGATGCGACGCCCGCTCACTTTCCCAGTCAACCCGACGCCATCAGTGGTCCTTTCGAACCAGACCGGAGTGAGGTAGCCCCACATGTCGACGTCAACGCGCCGTTCTGCGCCGCCCACCGGCAGTGCCCTGGCCGGTGAGACGGTCATCGACCGCCTCGTGGAGGCCAACCGGCACTACGCCGCCGGATTCACCGACCCGGGCATGGGTGCCCGGCCGGTCCTGCAGGTGGCCGTCGTGGCCTGCATGGACGCCCGCCTCGACCTGCACGCCGCGCTCGGCCTGGAGCTGGGCGACTGTCACACCGTCCGCAACGCCGGCGGTGTGGTCACCGACGACACGATCCGCTCCCTGACGATCAGTCAACGAGCCCTGGGCACCTGCAGCGTCATCCTCATCCACCACACCGGCTGCGGTCTCGAGAAGCTGACCGAGGACTTCCGGCACGAACTGGAGATGGAGGTCGGACAGCGGCCGGCGTGGGCGGTGGAGGCCTTCCGTGACGTCGACCAGGACGTCCGCCAGTCGATGCAGCGGGTGCGCACCTCGCCGTTCCTGCCCCACACCGATGACGTCCGGGGCTTCGTCTTCGACGTGTCGACGGGGCTGCTCCGGGAGATCGACCCGCAGTTCTGAGCTGCCTGGACCGAATGCGGCTCCATTCTGGCGCAGGCGCGAGACCCAGTGGCATACTGTATGCAATCACGCGGCGCGCGCTCATGCGGCGACCGGGAAGGGCCGTTCGAAGGCCGAGGGCGCCTCACGGTGCGGCGCCCTCGTCGCCGGTACAGCGCTGGTCCGAGCAGTCACCCAGGGCTCTCCCGGTGGGCGCCTGAACGGCACCTTCCCCGGCTGCCTTCCCTGCCCGCCCGCCGCCTGACAGCAGACCGGAAACCGCACGTGAGGGGGTCACCCGTGTCGTACCGCACCGCTTTCTCCGACGTTCTGAGCCACGTCATCGCGCCGTCCGCGGAAAGGACCGGCAGGGAAGGGAGGTTTCCGCGCTGCTCGGTGACGGCCCTCGGCGAAGCCGGACTGCTCGGACTCACCGTCTCCCCAGAGCTCGGCGGCGGCGGGCTGGGTCTGCCGGACGCCGCCGAGGTGGTGGCGCAGGTGGCCCGCGCCTGTCCGGCGACGGCGGCCGTGCTCCAGTCCCACTACGCGGCGGTCGCCGTCGTCGAGGCGTACGGCAACCGCTGGCTCCGCGGCGAGATCGCCGCCGGCCGCCACCTCAGCAGCCTCGCTCTGGCCGCTGAGGCCGTCCCCGGCGAGCAGGGCGTGCGGACCCAGGCGGCCGGGGAGCCCCGCTCCACCGCCAACCGCTCCGGTGGCGTGGTCGCCCTGCGCGCGCGCAAGCGCGAGGTGGTCGCGGCCGGAGAGGCCGACAGCTACGTCTGGTCCTCCCGGCCGCTCGCCGAGCAGGACGGGCTGACTCTCTGGGTGGTCCCGGCACACGCCTCCGACCTGTTCGTCCCGGCCAGACCGGACGGGGGAGGGCCGTGCGGCAGTGCGACGTCGACCGTCCTCGCCGACCCGGTCCTCGTGCCCGCCGACGCGATGCTCGGACCGGACGGCGGAGGGCTCGACATCGTGCTGAGTGCCGTCCTGCCGTGGGTGCTCGAACTGGAGGCCGTCGTCGGTGCCGCCGCCATCCATCCCTCGGTGGCTGCCGCTTCCGTCGGGCCTCCTCGCCGCCCTGCCGACTCCCTTGCGATGTCGTGAATCCGGCAAGGCGGGCGTGGGCACGGCCGTGCCGAGCCCAGGTCTCGTAAAAGTCCTGGCGGGATTCTGTATACAGAAGCTTGTATGCGGTATCGTCGCCCTGTATTCCAGCACCGATGGGAAGCGGAGCGGCTCTGTTCGTCGGTCACGAACCCCGCACATCCGCAGGAGAGGTGAAGGGGCCTATATGTGCGTGAATCGATCGTGTCGGACCGTTGTGGAAATCCCGCGCTCGTACTCCCGCGCATGACGGAGGGCGGAGCGATCATGACGACCAGCGGGAGTGACATGACGGTCGACGACGTGGTGAGGACGGTGGTGGCGGCTCACCGGGGTCAGCGCGGCTCGCTGATGCCGATACTGCACGCCGTCCAGGCCGAGTTGGGCCATGTGCCGCAAGAGGCGATTCCGGTGCTCGCCGACGAACTCAACCTCTCCCGGGCGGACGTCCACGGAGTGGTGACCTTCTACCACGACTTCCGCCATGAACCGGCGGGGCGCACGACGGTCCGGATATGCCGCGCCGAGGCATGCCAGGCCCTGGGTGCCAACAGCCTGGTGGGCTACGCCCGCGAGGCAGGGCTCTCCCTGGGCGAGACGACCGCGGACGGTTCGGTCACCGTTGAGCAGGTCTTCTGCCTCGGCAACTGCGCTCTCGGACCGGCGGTAGAGGTGAACGGCCGACTGTACGGACGAGTGGACGTGGCCCGGTTGGGCTCGATCCTCGAGGGGACGGTGTCGCGATGAAGGTCTCTTCGGACTCCGCGGTGACGGTCTACGTCCCCCGCGACTCGGCGGCCAGGTCCGTCGGCGCGGACGAGGTCGCGGACGCCCTGCAACGTGCTGCGGCCGGTGGGGACTTCGCCATCGACGTGATCCGCAACGGATCACGCGGCATGCTGTGGCTGGAGCCGCTGGTCGAGGTGGTGACGCCGAACGGCCGCGTCGGCTACGGCCCGGTGGCCCCCGCGGACGTGCCGGACCTCCTGGCCGCCGGCATGCTAGACGGAGCGGACCATCCGCTGCGGGTCGGTGCCATGGACGAACTGCCCTGGCTGGCACGCCAGACACGGGTCACCTTCGCCAGGATCGGCGTGACCGACCCGCTGTCGCCGGAGGACTATGTGCGGCACGGCGGCCTGGCCGGGCTGCGCACCGCGCTGCAGCTCCCGCCCGCGGACGTGGTCACCGAGGTCACCGACTCCGGCCTGCGTGGCCGTGGCGGCGCGGGCTTCCCGGCAGGCGTCAAGTGGAAGACCGTGCTCGAGTGCACCGACGAGCTCAAGTTCGTCTGCTGCAACGCCGACGAGGGTGACAGCGGGACCTTCGCCGACCGCATGGTCATGGAGGGCGACCCCTTCATGCTCATCGAGGGCATGACGATCGCCGCCCACGCGGTCGGCGCGACCGAGGGCTACATCTACATCCGCTCGGAGTACCCCGACGCGGTCGCCACCATGCGTGCGGCGATCGGGATCGCGCGCGAGCAGGGATGGCTCGGGACCGGCATCCTCGGCTCGGAGCTCACCTTCGACCTGCACGTCCGCGTCGGCGCCGGCGCGTACATCTGCGGTGAGGAGACCTCCATGCTGGAGAGCCTGGAGGGCAAGCGGGGCACGGTCCGCGCCAAGCCGCCGATCCCGGCGATCGAGGGCCTGTTCGGCAAACCGACCGTGGTGAACAACGTCCTCACCCTGGCCACCGTGCCCGTCGTCATGGCGGACGGGGCGAAGGCGTACCAGGAGCTCGGCGTCGAGCGGTCGCGCGGCACCCAGGTGTTCCAGCTCGGCGGCAACATCGCGCGCGGCGGCATCGTGGAGACGGCGTTCGGCGTCACGCTGCGCGAACTCGTCGAGGACTACGGCGGCGGGACGCACTCCGGGCGCCCGGTGCGTACGGTGCAGGTCGGCGGTCCGCTCGGCGCCTACCTGCCGACGTCGATGTTCGACCTGCCGATGGACTACGAAGCCTTCGCCGCGGCCGGCGCGATGGTCGGCCACGGTGGCATCGTCGTGTTCGACGACACCGTCGACATGGCCGCCCAGGCGCGCTTCGCGATGGAGTTCTGCGCCGAGGAGTCCTGCGGCAAGTGCACACCGTGCCGGGTCGGTTCCGTCCGTGGCGTCGAGGTGATCGACCGGATCGTGGCCGGTCAGCACCGGGACGAGAATCTGGCCCTGCTCGAGGATCTGTGCGACCTGATGACCGATGGTTCGCTGTGCGCGATGGGCGGTCTGACGCCGATGCCCGTACGCAGCGCCATCACGCATTTCCCTGACGATTTCCTCGCTCGTGACGCGGGCCAGGAGATCCGGCCCAAGCAGGCAAGCGGCGCGAGGACGGAGGGCACGGCATGACACTTCTCAAGGAACACGACTACGGCACCCCGGAGCGGCCCGGCGCGGCGACGGTCTCCGTGGAGGTGGACGGGCTGCCGGTGACCGTCCCGGAGGGCACGTCGGTGATGCGTGCCGCCGCGCAGGCCGGGGTCGACATACCCAAGCTGTGCGCCACCGACAGCCTCGAGCCGTTCGGCTCCTGCCGGCTGTGCGTGGTGGAGATCGACGGCCGGCGGGGCACCCCGGCGTCCTGCACCACGCCGGTGGCGGACGGGATGCGGGTGAGCACCCAGACGCCGAAGGTGGAGAAGCTCCGCCAAGGTGTCATGGAGCTCTACATCTCCGACCACCCGCTGGACTGCCTCACCTGCCCGGCCAACGGTGACTGCGAACTGCAGGACATGGCCGGCGTGGTCGGGCTGCGGCAGGTCCGGTACGGCTACGAGGGCGAGAACCACCTCGACGCCGAGAAGGACACGTCCAACCCGTACTTCGACTTCGACCCGTCCAAGTGCATCGCCTGCTCCCGCTGCGTCCGGGCCTGCGGCGAGGTGCAGGGCACGTTCGCGCTGACCATCGAGGGGCGCGGCTTCGACTCCAAGGTCTCGGCGGGCGCCGGCGAGACGTTCATGGACTCCGAGTGCGTCTCCTGCGGGGCCTGCGTCCAGGCCTGCCCGACGTCGACGCTGCAGGAGAAGTCGGTGGTCGAGCTCGGCATGCCGACCCGGTCGGTGGTCACCACCTGCGCGTACTGCGGTGTCGGCTGCTCCTTCAAGGCCGAGCTGCGCGGCGACGAGCTGGTGCGAATGGTGCCGTACAAGGACGGCGGAGCGAACGAGGGCCACTCCTGCGTCAAGGGCAGGTTCGCCTTCGGCTACGCGACGCACCCCGACCGGGTGCTCAAGCCCATGGTCCGCGACAAGATCACGGACCCCTGGCGCGAGGTCGAGTGGGACGAGGCCATCGGCACGGTCGCCCGCAGGATGCGCGAGCTCCAGGAGCGCCACGGATCGAGTTCGATCGGCGCCATCACCTCGTCGAGGTGCACCAACGAAGAGGTCTACGTCGTCCAGAAGATGGTGCGCGCGGCCTTCGGCAACAACAACGTGGACACCTGCGCCCGGGTCTGCCACTCCCCGACGGGATACGGGCTCAAGCAGACCTTCGGCGAGTCGGCGGGCACCCAGGACTTCCGGTCGGTGGCGCAGGCCGACGTGATCATGGTGATCGGCGCGAACCCGACGGACGGGCACCCGGTGTTCGCCTCGCGGATGAAGCGCCGGCTGCGCGAGGGCGCCGAACTCATCGTCATCGACCCGCGCCGCATCGACCTGGTGCGCTCCCCGCACATCGAGGCCCAGCACCACCTCCAGCTCAAGCCCAGCACCAACGTCGCCGTCGTCAACGCCATGGCGTACGTCGTGGTCACCGAGGGCCTGGTCGACAGGTCCTTCGTGGACCAGCGGTGCGAGGACTTCGACGAGTGGGCGGAATTCATCGCCCGCCCGGAGAACAGCCCGGAGGCGGCCGAGCTGATCAGCGGCGTGCCCGCCGAGGAACTGCGGGCGGCCGCACGACTGTACGCGCAGGCGCCCAACGGGGCCATCTACTACGGCCTCGGGGTCACCGAGCACAGCCAGGGCTCCACCATGGTCATGGGAATGGCCAACCTCGCGATGGCGTGCGGCAACATCGGCCGTGACGGCGTCGGCGTGAACCCGCTGCGCGGCCAGAACAACGTGCAGGGCTCCTGCGACATGGGCTCGTTCCCGCACGAGCTGCCCGGCTACCGGCACGTCTCCGACGACGCCGTGCGCAACGTGTTCGAGAACCTGTGGGGCGGCACCATTCTCGCCGAGCCCGGACTGCGCATCCCGAACATGTTCGACGCGGCGATCGACGGGACCTTCCGCGGCCTGTTCGTCCACGGGGAGGACATCGCCCAGTCCGACCCCAACCTCAAGCACGTCACCGCCGCGCTGGAGGCCATGGAACTGGTCGTCGTGCAGGACCTGTTCCTCAACGAGACGGCCAAGTTCGCGCACGTCTTCCTGCCCGGTGCGTCCTTCCTGGAGAAGGACGGCACCTTCACCAACGCAGAACGCCGGATCAACCGGGTGCGCGCGGTGATGAAGCCGAAGACGGGCAAGCACGAGTGGCAGATCGTCAGCGAGATCGCCACCGCCATGGGCTACCCCATGGCCTACGACCACCCGAGCCAGATCATGGACGAGATCGCCACGGTCACGCCCACCTTCACCGGCGTGTCCTTCGAGGTGCTGGACAAGCTCGGCAGCGTTCAGTGGCCGTGCAACGAGTCGGCTCCGGAAGGCACGCCGATCATGCATGTGGACGAATTCGTCCGGGGCAAGGGCAAGTTCGTCGTCACGTCCTACGTGCCGACGAACGAGCGCAGCACCCGGCGCTTCCCCCTGGTCCTGACCACGGGGCGGATCCTCAGCCAGTACAACGTCGGTGCGCAGACGCGCCGTACCGGCAATGTCGCCTGGCATCCCGAGGACGTGCTGGAGCTGCACCCCCACGACGCCGAGGTCCGCGGCATCACCGACGGCGACATGGTGACGCTGGCCAGCCGTGTCGGGCAGACGACGCTCCGCGCGGAGATCTCCGACCGGATGCCGGCCGGGGTCGTGTACACCACGTTCCACCACCCGGTGACCGGCGCCAACGTGGTCACCACCGAGAACTCGGACTGGGCGACCAATTGTCCGGAGTACAAGGTGACCGCCGTGCAGGTGGGGCTCGCCCACCCGCTGCAGCGCAGCGGCGCGGAACAGGCCGAGGACGAACTGCTCACGGTGGTGGACTGAGATGGCGGACGCAGTGCCGCCGGAACGCCGGATGGCCAACGACATCGCCGCGAACCTCGGGCACCTGCCGGGCGACCGGGCGGCCGAGGCCGTCGCGGGGCACATCGGGAGGTTCTGGGACCCGCGCATGCGTACCCGGCTGTTCGACTTCGTCGACGCTGGTGCGGACGGGCTGAACCCCTTGGTGGTCGAGGCGGTGAAGCTCCTGCGCTGACCCGCGCGGTACGGCCCGGACGCGGGTGGTCCGGGCCGTCGGCGGATACGCAGAGGTGTCTTCTCGGCCGGAATTCTTTTCGCAAGTCGCCGTGTTCCGGGCGGGGAGACACTTTCTGCGTGCCCCGGCCCGTGTCCCGGGCAGCCTGGCATGCTCGGCGCTTCTGCCGCCCGGCGCCGGTCCGGGGCGTTCGCCGCCCCTGCCGGCCCTTGCCGCGGCCCGCCGCGCCCTGCTGCCGTCCTGGCCACCGGGCACGCCAGGGCGCCTGTGCGGCCTCCGCCGTAGTCGGGTGAGGCCCGTACGAGGTCAAGCGCAGTTCGGACCCGCCCAGGCCGCGTGAGCGGACCGACTCCGCCCGCCGGCCCGGTGGACGCGGCTCGGACGGTGTCCGTGAGTAAGCACTGGTCAATCTTCCCGACATCCTCTGGACATGCGGTTTCGCGGATCCGTACGTCGGTCCATACCGTATGCAATCTCCAGTATGGAGGCCAGCGGTGACCAGTCGATTACCTACTTCATCAGCCCTGCGCACGGTGGGAGTTGCCGTGCCCGGGGGTCGTACCAACGCGTTACCGCCTGCGCTGTCACGGTTCGGGATGCCGCCCCGGACCTCAGTTGCCCGGACGTCGTACCACCAGGCCCGGCCATGCCGGGCCGAGCCGCAGGGATGGTCCGTTCCACCCCTCCGCATGAAGAGAAAGGCCCAGGGAGCGCACGCCAGGTTCTTTTCACGCAAGGGAAGGCGCAGATGTCAGCAACACTGCACGTGGCTCCCGCCCAGTACCAGGAATCACCGACGCGAACGGCCGCGTATACCGGGTCGGGGAGACCGACCGGTCCATCCTCGGGAGGCCCCGGGCCTGGATGGTCTGGCTCCCGTGGATCGCGATGATGGGTGTCAGTGTCTACGAGTACGGCTACAGCTCCGCGGAGGCGGTGCTTGAGCACGCCCACGGGTGGACGCTCACGGAGACGTTCTGGATCGCCAGTATCTGGGCGGTCTTCCAGGCGGGCGTGGCCTTTCCCGCGGGGCGCCTGCGGGAGACGGGAGTCCTGTCGGCCAAAACGGCCATGCTCGCCGGTGCGGTCTTCGCCGGCCTGGGCTTCCTGTCACTCTCGCACTTCGGGAACCCCTACCTGGTGATACTCGGCTACTCGGTGCTGGGCGGCACGGGCGCCGGTCTCGTGTACGCGACCTGCATCAACATGGTCGGCAAGTGGTACCCCGACAACAAAGGTGCCCGCACCGGGTTCGTGAACGGCGGCTTCGCCTACGGAACCCTTCCGCTCATCTTTGTCTTCAATTACTGGTTCCACCCCGCCAACTACCACCTGGTCCTCGACCTGATCGCGCTGGGCATGGTGCTCATCGTGGCCGTCTGCGGCATGTTCTTCCGCGACCCGCCGAAGAGCTGGTGGCCGCACGACGTGGACCCGCTGAACCGGGGTGTGTCCGAGGACGCCAAGCGGGTCGCCAAGCGTCTGGCCAAGAACCCGCCGGCCAAGGGCCAGTTCACCCCGATGGAGGCGATCCGGACCGGGCAGCTGCCGCTGATGTGGTTCGCGCTCGTGTGCATCGTCGGTGTGTCGCTCTTCGGCATCAACTTCCAGGTCCCGTTCGCCAAGAGCCTGGGCTTCGGCCCGCTGGTGGCCGCCTCCTCGGCGGGTGTGCTCGCCGTGGTCAACGGCGTCGGCCGGGCGGCCGTGGGCTGGCTGTCGGACTACCTGGGCCGCCGTCAGACGCTCGGGCTGGTCCTGGTGGTGGCGGGACTGGCGCAGTTCGGTGTGCTGTGGTCGGGCCAGGCGCACAACCAACCCCTCTTCCTGTTCTTCGCGTTCCTCAACGGCTTCGGCGGCGGTGCTTTCTACCCGCTGTTCGCCTCGCTCACGCCGGACTACTTCGGAGAGAACAACAACGCCCAGAACTACGGTCTGGTCTACAGCGCCAAGCTGGTCGGCGGTGTCGGCGGCGGCGGTGTGGCCGCCGCGGTGGTCGCCGCCTGGGGCTACACCGGCGCCTACAGCCTGGCCGGCGGCATCGCCTTTCTCTCCGCGGTGATCACGGTGTTCCTGCGGCAGCCCGGTGCACCCCGCCGGAGCGGAGAAGGGACCGCTGTGCCGGAGCCGGCCGGCCACGCCGCGTCCCCGGCCGAGGCTACCGGCTGAGCGGTCCGGAAACCGGGGCCCTGGGACAGGCCCCATCGATCGTGCGCGGGCGAAGGAGCCCGGCCCGGGACGGCGGCAGTTCCGCACCGGGTGCCCGCGTCACGGAAGCGGGGCCGGCCGGTGGGGTGCGCTCCCTGCTCCGCCCGGCCCCGCCCGACCCCCGACGACGGTCCGGGTGCGCTTGCACCCGGACCGTCCGGCGTCGTGGCGGCGGGCCTCATACCCGCCTGGCGTCGACGGCGGCGGCGATCTGCCGGCAGTAGAAGTCGGTGGTGTTCTGGGTGTGACGGCGCATCAACTTCTCGGAACGCTCGGCGTCCCCTTCGGCGATGGCGTTGATGAGGGTGGCGTGCTCGTTCCAGGCGTCCTTGCCGCGGGGCCGGGCGATGGGCATGTAATACCAGCGCACCCGCCGGTCCACCTGACGGATGAACTCGGCGAGGACCTCGTTGCGGGACAGCTGGGTGATGAAGCCGTGCAGGGCGGCGTTGGCTTCGACGATGCCGCGTGCGTCGTCGGCCGTCAGGGCCGCGATCCCGGCCTCCTGCAGTTCCCACAGCCGGGCCACGTCCTGTTCGGTGGCGTAGAGCGCGGCGCCATGTGCGGAGTGGGTTTCCAGTACGGCACGGACGCTGAGGAGTTGAGAGGCCTCCTCCGGGGTGGGGGCGTGGACGAAGGCGCCCTGGGCCGGACGCAGATCGACCCAGCCGTCGGTCTGCAGCCGCTGCAGGGCTTCGCGTACCGGCTGGCGGCTCACTCCCAGGTGCTCGGCGAGCTCGGACTCGACCAGATGCTGGCCGGGTTCCAGGGAGCCGTTGACGATCAGTTCGATCAAGGTGTCATAGACGGCCTGGCGAAGCGGGACCGGTCGGGTGACCCGCACACCGGCTGCCGCGGAGCGAATGTCGCGCATGGGCCCCCCTCATGGGACTGCGGTAGAGAGACGACAAGGACAGGATACAGATTTTTGTATGGAATCTACATTCGCGTGCACGGTGCGCCTTGGCCGGCAGGGGTCAGCCTCCGATGGCGGACATCGGGCGCCGGGGCTGGAGGAAGGACGGGGCGTCGAGCCCGGAGCCGGCGTTCTTGCCCCACATCGCGGCGCGCCACCGTTCGGCGATGTCCTGGTCCGGAGCGCCGGAACGAAGGGCTGTGCGCAGGTCGGACTCCTCGCGGGCGAACAGGCAGTTGCGGACCTGGCCGTCGGCGGTGAGCCGGGTGCGGTCGCAGGCGCGGCAGAACGGCCGGGTGACGGAGGCGATCACGCCGACCCGGCAGGGCCCGCCGTCGACCAGCCAGCGCTCGGCGGGCGCGGAGCCGCGCACGGAGGACACCTCAGACGTGAGGGTGAAGCGTGCGGAGAGTCTCTCGAGGATCTCCGCGGCGGTGACCATGTCGCTGCGCTGCCAGCCGTGCTGGGCGTCCAGCGGCATCTGCTCGATGAAGCGCAGCTCGTAGTCGTGCTCGAGGGCCCAGCCGAGCAGGTCGGCGGCCTCGTCGTCGTTGACGCCGCGCATGAGGACCGCGTTGACCTTCACCGGCGTGAGGCCGGCCGCGTGGGCCGCGCTGAGGCCGTCGACGACGTCGTGGAGCCGGTCGCGGCGGGTGAGGGTGCGGAAGACCTCGGGACGCAGGGTGTCGAGGGAGACGTTGACCCGGTCGAGCCCGGCGGTGCGCAGCGCCTCGGCGGTGCGGGCCAGGCCGACACCGTTGGTGGTCAGGGAGAGTTGGGGGCGCGGGTCGAGGGCGGCGCAGCGCTCGACGATGCCGACCAGGCCCGGGCGGAGCAGCGGCTCACCGCCGGTGAAGCGCACCTCGGTGACACCCAGATCCGTCACCGCGATCGAGACCAGCCGCACGATCTCCTCGTCGGTGAGCAGTTCGGGCTTGGACAGCCACTGCAAGCCCTCTTCCGGCATGCAGTACGTGCACCGCAGATTGCACCGGTCGGTCAGCGAAACCCGTAGATCGGTGGCGACCCGACCGTAGGTATCGAGCAGCATGGACTCCACCTTTCCCACGGGGCGGCGTTGCGGTGGGGCGGGGAAGCAGCGGTTGCCCGGCCCCACCACAACGTGAGCAGGAAGCGCCGGCGAGGTGTGCCGGCGCTTGTGCGAGCGATGTCAGGCGTGCGCCGGCTGTTCGGCCGGACGGGAGCCCGAACGCGGCGCCGCGGACCCGGAGTCCGCCGGGCCCAGCGCGCGCAGGATGCCCTCCACGCTCTGCTTGGCGTCACCGAAGAGCATGCTGGTGTTCTCGCGGAAGAACAGCGGGTTCTGCACGCCCGCGTAGCCCGAGGCCATGGACCGCTTGAACACGATGACGTTCTCGGCCTCCCAGACCCGCAGCACCGGCATGCCGGCGATGGGGCTGGACGGGTCATCGGTCGCCGCCGGGTTGACGGTGTCGTTGGCACCGATGACCAGCACGACCGTGGTGTCGCCGAAGTCGTCGTTGATCTCGTCCATCTCCAGCACGACGTCGTAGGGCACCCTGGCCTCGGCCAGCAGCACGTTCATGTGCCCGGGAAGCCGTCCGGCCACCGGGTGCACGCCGAAGCGCACGTCGACACCGCGCTCGCGCAGGACCCGGGTCAGCTCGGCCACCGGGTGCTGGGCCTGTGCCACCGCCATGCCGTATCCCGGGGTGATGATCACGGACGTGGCGCTCGCCAGCAGCTCCGCGCTGTCCTCGGCGCTGATCTCGTGGTGCTCGCCCTGCTCGGTGTCGCCGCCTGCCACCGCCTCGACGCCGAATCCGCCGGCGATCACCGAGAAGAAGGACCGGTTCATCGCCTTGCACATGATGAACGACAGGTACGCGCCGGAGGAGCCGACCAGTGCTCCGGTGACGATGAGCAGGTTGTTGTTGAGCAGGAAGCCCGCCGCGGCTGCCGCCCACCCCGAGTAGCTGTTGAGCATCGAGACCACGACGGGCATGTCGCCGCCGCCGATGGAGGCGACCAGGTGCCACCCCAGCGCGAGCGCCAGGACGGTGACGGCGATCATCAGGCCGAGCCCCGGGCTCAGCGTGAACCAGATCGTCAGCGCCACGAAGGCGGCCAGCGCACCCAGGTTGAGGATGTTCTTGCCCGGCAGTGTCAGCGGCCTGGACTTGATCCGCGCCGACAGCTTCAGGAAGGCGATGATGGAGCCGGTGAAGGTGACCGCGCCGATGAAGATGCCGATGAACACCTCGGCGTGGTGGATGCGCAGCAGGTCGTGGGCGACCTCCGTCTGCGCGGCGCCGTGCGCCTCCACCCCGAAGTAGCTGTTCCAGCCGACCAGCACCGCGGCCAGGCCGACGAGGCTGTGCAGGACGGCGATGAGCTCCGGCATCTGGGTCATCTCCACCTTGCGGGCCCGCCACTGGCCCACGGCGCCGCCGATCAGCGTGGCGATGACGATCAGCGTGACGGCGCCGGCCGAGATGCCACGCCCGGCGACGACGACCGTGGCGACAAGCGCCAGCGCCATCCCGCCGATGCCGTATGCCACCCCGGCGCGGGCGGTGCGGTGCTGGGAGAGCCCGGCCAGGCTGAAGATGAACAACAGCGCGGCGACGATGTCGGCGGCTTGTGCCGCCGTGGTTGCGTTCATCGATCCTCAGCCTTTCGAGAACATGCCGAGCATGCGGCGGGTGACGGCGAATCCTCCGAAGATGTTCACGGTGGTCAGCAGGATCGCCACGAACGACAGCACGGTGACGGCCGCGTTCCCGTGTCCGATCTGCAGCAGCGCACCGACCACCACGATCCCGGAGATCGCGTTGGTGACCGACATCAGCGGGGTGTGCAGGGCGTGGTGGACCTTGCCGATCACGTAGTAGCCGATGACCACGGCCAGGGCGAACACGGTGAAGTTCGCGGCGAGTTGGGTGGGGGAGAAGGCGATGAGGAGGAACATCGCGATCATGCCGAGGCCGGTCAGACCGTAGCGCACCGCCGGCGAGAGGCGGGATTCCTTCGCCTTCGGGGCCTCGGCCGGCGCTGCCGTCGGCTTCGCGGGCGTGGCCGACACCTGCACGGGCGGCGGCGGCCAGGTCTTCTCACCGTCGCGCACCACGGTCACGGACCGCTGCACGACGTCGTCGAAGTCCAGCGTCACCTGCCCGTCCTTGCCGGGTGTGAGCAGTTTCAGCAGGTTGACGAGATTGCTGCCGTACAACTGCGACGCCTGCGCGGGCAGCCGGCCGGCCAGGTCGGTGTAGCCGATGATCGTCACGCCGTTGTCGCTGACGATCGCCCTGCCGCTGACCGTGCCCGCGACGTTGCCGCCCTGCGCCGCGGCCATGTCCACGATGACACTGCCGGGCTTCATGGACGCCACGTGCTCCGCCGTGATCAGGCGGGGTGCCGGGCGGCCGGGGATCAGCGCGGTGGTGATGATGATGTCGACATCCCGGGCCTGTTCGCCGTAGATCTCCGCGGCGCGCCGGTCGTACGCCTCGGACGTGGCCTTGGCGTACCCGTCCGCGCCGGACTCCTGCTCCACCTCGACGGCGAGGAAATCACCGCCCAGCGAGCGGACCTGGTCGGCGACCTCCGCCCGGGGATCGGTGGCCCGTACCACCGCGCCCAGGCTGCCGGCCGCGCCGATCGCCGCGAGACCGGCCACACCCGCGCCGGCCACCAGGACCTTCGCGGGCGGCACCTTGCCTGCCGCGGTGACCTGGCCGGTGAAGAACCGTCCGAAGGCGTGCGCCGCCTCGATCACGGCGCGATACCCGGCGATGTTGGCCATCGAGCTGAGCACGTCCAGCGACTGGGCCCGGGATATACGCGGTACAGCGTCCATCGACAGGACCGTGATCGGCCGCCGTGCGAGGTCGTCCAGGAGGCCGGGGTTCAGCGCGGGGGCGATCAGCCCGACCAGCATCGCCCCGTCCCGCAGCTTCTCGATCTCCTCGTGCGAGGGCGCGTTGACCTTCAGGACGACATCCGCCTGCCAGGCGTCGCCGATCCGCGCGCCCGCCTCGACGTAGGCCTCGTCGGAGAATCCCGAGGCCTCTCCTGCCTCCGATTCGACGACGACCTCGAAGCCGAGTCCGAGGAGCCGGCGGACACTGGCTGGTGTCGCGGCCACCCGGGTCTCCCCGGCGGTGGACTCGGCGACGACACCGATCTGCTGTGGCGGTGAATCCGACATCGCTCTCCTTTTCCGTCTTTCTCAACCGGCCTGGCTCGGCAGTGGCAGGGACTATGACTGGGCCGACCACCCGAAGCGAGCGTTTTTTGTGGTGCGACTGTACTTCCGGCGAGAACACTGCATACAGTATCCACTCCTCCCCCTTTAAATCGAGAGGAGCCGCCGTGAAAATCGCAGTCCTCGGAGCCGGCGCAATCGGCGCCTACGTCGGAGCGGCACTGCACCGTGGTGGCGCGGACGTCCATCTGATCGCCCGAGGCGATCATCTGCGGGCGATACGCGCCCACGGGGTCCGGGTGAACAGCCCACGCGGTGATTTCTGGGCGCGTCCCCACGCCACGGACGACCCGGCCGAGATCGGTCCCGTCGACTACGTGTTCCTGGGACTGAAGGCGCACGCCTATCCGTCCTCCGGATCGCTGGTCGCCCCGTTGCTGGGGGAACGGACCGCAGTGGTGGCCGGTCAGAACGGAATTCCCTGGTGGTACTTCCACAAGCTGGCCGGTCCCTACGAGGGACGGCGGATCGAGGCGGTCGACCCGGGCGGCGCCACCAGCAAGGTGCTGCCACCGGAACGGGCGATCGGCTGTGTGGTCTACCCCGCCACGGTCATCGAGGCTCCCGGTGTCATCCGGCATCTGGAAGGCACCCGCTTCTCCATCGGCGAGCCGGGAGGCGAAATCTCCGACCGGTGCACGGCGTTGAGCGAGGCCATGGTCGCGGGCGGGCTGAAGTGCCCGGTGGAGCCGAAGCTGCGCGACGACATCTGGATCAAGCTGATGGGCAACGTCGCCTTCAACCCGATCAGTGCGCTCACCAGGGCGACGATGGTCGAGATCTGCCGGCACCTCCCCACGCGCCGGCTGGTCACCCAGCTCATGGAGGAGACCCTCGACATCGCGGCCAGGGTCGGCAGCACTCCGGACATCTCGATCGAGAAGCGGCTGCGAGGTGCGGAAGGAGTGGGACACCACAAGACCTCCATGCTGCAGGACCTCGAGGCCGGCAAGCAGATGGAACTCGACGCCATCGTGACAGCGGTGGTGGAGATGGCCGACATCACGGGCGCCGACGCGCCCACGTTGCGTGCGGTCCACGCCGCCACCGACCTCCTGGCGCAACGCTCCACCGCAGGTCTGGAGAACGGCGGCAGGACCCCGGAGCCGGTTCCCGCCTAGCGCGGGACCTCCGGTACACGGAACGGACCACCGAAAGATCACCGGCTCGCCGTCCGGACGACCACTGACCACCCCTTACGACGTCGCGGCATCCGGCCCCGTCCCGGCTGCGTCCGGGCCGGGGCCGGCACCGCCAAGGTAGCGGGCCGGCGGTGTACCTGGTACGACAACGCCGGCACGGGCACCTCGCAGACCGCCCGGAACGAAGCGGCCGCCACACCGCATCCCGTTCGTCCGTTCTCCGGCCGCCGGGGACGTTCTCCACGTCCGGGGACGTTCTCCACGTCCGGGGAGTTGACCAGCGGGAACGGGCGGTCTTGACTCCACCAGGAAGTGCCCGCGCAGCCGCGGCCCGAGGCGGAAAGGAGCCGTTCATGCTGTTCCGTCAGCTGGAGTACTTCGTGGCGGTGGCCAGGGAGAGGCACTTCGCCCGCGCGGCGGAAGCCTGCTTCGTGTCCCAGCCCGCGCTCTCGGCGGCCATCGCCAAGCTTGAGCGGGAGCTGAACGTCACATTGATCAACCGTGGGCACAAGTACCAGGGCCTGACCCCGGAGGGCGAGCGGCTCGTCGTGTGGGCCAAGCGGATCCTCGCCGAGCAGGAGGCGTTCAAGGCCGAGGTGGCCGCCGTCCAGTCGGGCATCACCGGGACGCTGCGGCTGGGCGCGGAACCGACGGCATCGACGACCGTGGTCCTTCCTGTGGCCGCGTTCTGCGCCGCACACCCGCTGGCCAAGGTGCAGGTCCGCTCCCGTCTGTCGACGACCGAGCTGACCCGGCAGCTGCGCGCGTTCGAACTGGACGCCGCGATTGCCCACTTCGCCCCCGACGACCGGGAGAGCTTGCAGGTGGTGCCGCTGTACGAGGAGAGATACATGCTGCTCGCGTCCAGTGACCAGCTACTGTCCGGGACCGACACCATGACGTGGGCTGAGGCGGCGCAATTGCCGCTTGCGTTGCTGACGCCCGACATGAGGATCCGCCAGGTCATCGACAGCGCGTTCGCGGACAGCGGGGTCGTGGTGACCCCGCAGGTGGAGACGGACTCGGTCGCCACCCTCTACGCCAACGTGGGCATCGGTGCGTGTGCGAGCATCGTGCCGCACACATGGCTGCGGGCCATGCCGGTGACGGCCAGGATGAGAGCGGTCCGTCTGGTGGAGCCGGAGGCCAGGGCGCAGGTGTCGGTTGCGATCCACGCCGCGACCCCCGGTTCGGTCGCGGCCCGGGCGTTCATGACCGCGGCAGCGGGCCTGTCGCTGGACGAGTTCTTCGATCAGCCGCTGCCGTCCGATCACCTCGTCAGGTGAGACTGGCCCCCCGCGGCGTCAGCGTGTGTGTCAGTGCGCGTACCGGGCCTCCACAGCACGCCGGTCGAGCCCTCCCTTGGCGGTGTGAGGCAGAGCGACGACGACTTCGAGCCGGTCGGGTATCTCGAAGTCGGCCAGTCGGCTGCGGCAGTACCGCAGGATCTCCTCGGGCCCGATGCTCTCGCCTTCGTGTACGACCACAGCGGCGCCGACTCGTTGCCCGTACGTCGGGTCGGGTACGGCGAACACGGCCGCCTCGGCGACACCGGGACACCCGGCGAGGATGTCCTCGACGTGCTCCGGCGAGATCTTCTCGCCTCCGCGGTTGATGAGGTTCTTGATGCGCCCGGTGAGGAACAGGTTCCCGTCGTCGTCCAGTGAGCCCAGGTCGCCGGTGCGGAACCACCCGTCGACGAAACTGCGCGCCGTCTCGGCCGGGTTGCCGAGGTAGCCGCGGGCGACGGTGGGACCGTGCACCCACACCTCGCCCTCCGTGCCGGCCGGGCACGTGTGCCCGTTCCGGTCGACTACACGAAGGTCCACTCCGGTCGACCGGCCGACCGACCCGTGCTTCAGGGGTCCCTGCTGCGGCAGCGGCTCGCTGCTCGCCTGATGCGTGGACTCGGTCATCCCGTAGGCGGACAGCAGCGGCGCACCGAGTGTGCGCTCCAGCGCCCGCTGCGTGGCCGTGTTGAGGGGGGCACTGCAGCTGCGCACGAACTTCAGGGGCGGGACCTGCGGGCCTGGGTGATCGGCCGCCGACCGGTCCAGCAGGATCTCGTGGATCGTCGGGACCGCGGTGAACCACGTGGCGGCCGCGGCTCGCATGTCGTCCCAGAACGTGTGCGCCGAGAACCTCCCCCGCTCGGGAAGCAGTACACATCCCCCGCTGGCCAGGGAGGACAGGAGCGCCGCGAACAGCCCGTGACCGTGGAAGAACGGCATCACGGCGACCGTCGCATCGCCGGGGCCCAACTCGTAGGTGGCGCAGATGCCCCGCACGGAGGCGGCCACGTTGGCGTGCGTCAGCGGGACCATCTTGGCCTGGTCGGTGGTTCCCGCGGTGAACAGGACGAGGGCGTCATCGCTCGAGAGCTCATCGGCCGCTCCCCGGACGCGTCGTACCGCAGGCGCGCCGGTTTCGAGCGCGGCCGTCGCCGTCCCGCCACGGGGGACGTCCACGCGGAGGGTCCATGTCGGGACGGGGAACTGGGCGACCGGCGGGGCGCCGGCCCCCGGTGGACCGACGAGGATCGCCTGCGCCCCCAGCGCCTCGAGCCGGGCGGACATCTGTGACACGGGCAGTGCCGGGTCCATCGGCGCGATCACCAGCCCCGCTCGTGCCCCGCCCAGGAGAGCGACGACGAACTCGGCGGTGTTGGCGCAGACGAGGCCGACCGCGTCGCCGCGGCGCAGCCCCGCGCCGCCCAGCCGGCCGGCCACGTCGTCGGCCAGCGCGGCGAGGGCGCCGTAGGACAGCTCCCCCCGGTCCCCGTTGACGACCAGCGCCCGGGCGCAGGGACGTTCACGCACATGCCGGTCGAGGAGATCGGTGAGGCCCGTGATCGCCGGCGGCCGGTATCGGTTCGGATCGCGCACGGATGCTGCGGCCGGGACGGCCATGACCGCACCTCCTCGCGCCAGGTGTGATGAAGCGGTCGACTGCGAGCCTGCGCGGGCTGCCGGACGCGCGTCCAATACGCACCGGCGAACGCTCGATAGCAGGCGGCTATCAAGCGAGCTGCGGGGCGGCGTGGCATGCCTCGATAGATGCTGCTTATCGGCTGGTCGCCGATAGGTCTTGGACGCGGGGATCCGCGCTGCCGAAGGTGAGATGAGTAGCCGCTCCGGCATGACTTGCCCAAGGAGGACCTCGGACCATGACCGCCCCCTCACCACTGGAGACCGCGGCAACCGCCGACGTTCCGGCCGAGCTCACCGACGGGTACCACCTGGTCGTCGACGCTCTGAAGATGAACGATGTCGACACCATCTACGGGGTGGTCGGCATCCCGATCACCGACCTGGCCCGCCTCGCGCAGGCGCAGGGCATCCGCTACATCGGCTTCCGTCACGAGAGCAACGCGGGCCACGCGGCGGCGGCTGCCGGCTACCTCACCAAGAAGCCGGGCATCTGCCTGACGGTGTCCGCTCCGGGCTTCCTCAACGGGCTGGTCGCCCTGGCGAACGCCACCACGAACTGCTTCCCGATGGTGCAGATATCCGGATCCAGCGAGCGTCACCTCGTCGACCTCAAGCAGGGCGACTACGAGGAGATGGACCAGCTCGCCGCCGCGCAGCCGTTCTGCAAGGCTGCGTACCGCGTGAGCCGGGTGGAGGACATCGGCCGCGGCATCGCACGGGCCCTGCGCACGGCGATCTCCGGCCGGCCCGGCGGTGTGTACCTCGACATCCCGGCCGCGGTGCTCGGCTCCATCCTCCCCAAGGAGGAAGGCGACAGGACGCTGAGCCGTCTCGTCGACCCGGCGCCGCGCCAGCTGCCCGCACCCGAGGCGGTGGACCGCGCGATCGAGCTCCTGGCGGGTGCTCAGCGGCCGCTGGTGGTGCTCGGGAAGGGCGCCGCGTACGCGCAGGCCGACGACCGGATCAGGGAGTTCGTCGAGTCCACCGGCATTCCCTATGTGCCGATGTCGATGGCGAAGGGCCTGCTGCCGGACGACCACCCGCAGTCGGCGGCCACCGCCCGTTCCCTGGCGCTGCGCAAGGCCGATGTCGTGATGCTCATCGGCGCCCGCCTGAACTGGCTCCTCAACCACGGCGAGGCACCGCAGTGGAACCCGGACGCGAAGTTCATCCAGGTGGACATCGAGCCCAGGGAGATGGACAGCAACCAGCCCATCGCCGCACCGCTCGTCGGGGACATCGAGTCGGTGCTCGAAGCGCTCGCCGAGCGGACCAAGCCCGGCCGGATCGCGACCCCCACCGCCTGGCGGGAGGAGCTGGCGGCACGCTCCGCGCAGAACGTCGCCAAGATGGCGGAGCGCCTCAAGGCCGACCCGCACCCGATGCAGTTCATGGGTGCCCTGAAGGCGGTACGTGACGTCATGCACGAGCGCCCCGAGACGTACCTCGTCAACGAGGGTGCCAACGCACTGGACATCGCCCGCAACGTGATCGACATGCACGTGCCGCGCCACCGTCTCGACAGCGGTACCTGGGGCGTCATGGGCATCGGCATGGGCTACGCGATCGCCGCCGCCGTCGAGACCGGCCAGCCCGTCGTGGCCGTCGAGGGCGACAGTGCCTTCGGCTTCAGCGGCATGGAGTTGGAGACGATCTGCCGCTACGAGCTGCCCGTCGTCACCGTCATCATGAACAACGGCGGCGTCTACCGCGGCGACGACGTCAACCCGCTCGACGACGCCCCGTCCCCGACGACGCTGATGCTCACGGCACGGCACGACCGGATGATCGAGGCGTTCGGCGGCAAGGGCTACCGCGCGACCACGCCCGCCGAGGTCACCGCCGCTCTCACCGAGGCGCTGGCATCGGGCGGACCGGCGCTCATCGACTGTGCGATCGACCCTTCGGCCGGCACCGAGAGCGGTCACATCTCGCACCTCAACCCCAAGGGCATCACCGTCGGCAACATCGTGCCGACGCAGAGGTGACAGCCCGTACCCCCGAAGTCCCGTTCCCCAGCACTGCCCACCCGCGCACCGCGAACATTCACAAGAAGGAAGCCACCATGAGTGACAAGCCGCTCGCCGGAATCAAGGTGATCGACTTCACCGGGGTCCAGGCCGGTCCCGCGTGCACCCAGATGCTCGCCTGGTTCGGCGCCGACGTGATCAAGGTCGAGCGTCCCCAGGGCGGCGACGTGACCCGCAGCCAGCTCCGGGACATCCCCGACCTCGACGCGCTGTACTTCACCATGCTGAACAGCAACAAGCGCTCGCTGGCCATCAACACCAAGACCCCCGAGGGCAAGGAGGTCATGGAGAAGCTGATCCGCGAGGCGGACATCCTGGTCGAGAACTTCGCGCCGGGTGCCATGGACCGCATGGGCCTCGGCTGGGACCACATCCACGAACTGAACCCGCGCCTGATCTTCGGCTCGGTCAAGGGCTTCAACGACGACTCGTCCTGGAACGACCTCAAGGTCTACGAGAACGTGGCCCAGGCCGCCGGCGGTGCCGCGTCCACCACGGGCTTCTGGGACGGCCCGCCGACCATCAGCGGCTCGGCCCTCGGCGACAGCAACACCGGCATGCACCTGATGATCGGCCTGCTGACCGCGATCATCCACCGGAACGAGACCGGCGTGGGTCAGAAGGTGTCGGTGTCCATGCAGGACGCCGTCCTCAACCTGACCCGTGTCAAGCTCCGCGACCAGCAGCGCCTGGAGAAGGTCGGCTACCTGGAGGAGTACCCGCAGTACCCGAACGGCGAGTTCGGCGACGCGGTGCCCCGCGGCGGCAACGCCGGCGGCGGTGGCCAGCCGGGCTGGATCCTGAAGTGCAAGGGCTGGGAGACCGACCCGAACGCCTACATCTACTTCACGATCCAGGAGCAGAACTGGAAGCGCACCGCCGAGGCCATCGGCCGGCCCGAGTGGGTCGACGACCCGGAGTACACGACCGCCAAGGCGCGTCAGTCGCACATCTTCGAGATCTTCGAGGAGATCGAGAAGTGGCTGGCGGACAAGACCAAGTACGAGGCGGTCGACATCCTGCGCAAGTGGGAGGTGCCCTGCGCGCCCGTGCTCAGCATGAAGGAGCTCGCCGAGGACCCCGACATGCGCAAGAGCGGCACCATCGTCGAGGTCGAGCAGAAGGGCCGCGGCACCTACCTGACCGTGGGCAGCCCCATCAAGTTCTCGGACTTCAAGCCCGAGATCAAGGGTGCGCCGCTGCTCGGCGAGCACGGTGACGAGGTCCTCTCCGACCTGGGGTACGACGCAGACGCGATCGCCAAGCTGCGCGACAGTCAGATCATCGTCTGAGACGGCCCTACGGGTGCCCCGCGCGCGATCCTCGTGCGCGGGGCACGCGGGGGTGCGGGACCCCGTAGGGCGAAGCCCCCGTGCCGGAGACCGGCACGGGGGCTTCATCGCCTTGGGCTGCGGAGGTCAGGCCGTCGCCGCCTGCTCCGCCTTGGCGGCCGCCACCTTCTGGTACAACTCGCGCTCCCGGGCACGCCGCGCGGTCACGTCCCGGATGACCGCCCCGACGTAACCCGGACGGCTGTCCGCGTCGTTGAGCAGAACCACGCTGAACTCGATCGACAGTTTCCTGCCGCCGGCGCCCACTGCGGGCACGTTCAGCAGATCGTCGTCCCCGTACTTGGTGGTCCCGCTGGCCATGGACTTCTCGAAACCGTCCCAGTGACGCTGCTGGTGCCGTTCGGGGATGATCACGTCCAGGCTGCGGCCGGCGACCTCGGCCGCCGAGAACCCGAAGATCCGCTCCGCACCGTGGTTCCAGTAACGGATGAGTCCTTCCCGGTCGATGATCACTACGCCGTCGGGTGCCTGGGCCGTCATGCCCAGAACCACCGTGGGATCCAGATCTTCCATGTCTCCTCCGAGTTGGGGCAACAGGGCAATCCATTGGTGAGCGCGACACGATAGTATACAGAATACAGTTTCGCTAGGGGGTCGAGCCGGCACGATGTGAGATGCCAGGGGCACCCTCACCGCACAGAACCGGCCGCCCGATCCGGCACCGCAGCGCCGACCCGCATGGCCTGCTGGCTGCTGGAGCCGGAAGCCCAAGCCGCCGGCCGCGCCCGCCGCACCACCCGGCGGACACTGGCGCAATGGGGCCTGGAGGACCACACCGACTCGGTGGAACTGCTGGTCAGCGAGATGGTCACCAACGCCGTGCGGTACGCGAACGGGCCGGTGACCCTGCGCCTGCTGCACACCCCCGACTCTCTGCGTTGCGAAGTCGGCGACAGCTCCCCGCGGCTGCCGCAACACGTGCGCGCACGGGACACCGATGAGGGCGGACCCGGGGTACTGCTGGTGGACCAGCTGGCCAGGCAGTGGGGCGCCATGCCGCACACGGCCGGGAAGGCCGGAGATCCACGGCCGGTAAATGCACCTAGGTGTGGCATCAAGGATGTCTCGTCGCGTATCGTCGGAGAGTGATGACGAACTCTGTGCAGCGGCAGGTCAGGCATCTGCATGCCGATGCCGCGACGGCCCGGCCCGGCGGCCGGACGGCGCGTGTGGGCCAGGCGGTCATGGATGCGACCATCGCCGAACTGGGTGAGGTCGGCTATGCGGCGCTGCGGATCGACTCGGTGGCCGAGCGCGCAGGCGTGAACAAGACGACGATCTACCGGCGATGGGGCGACAAGGCCGGCCTGGTGGCCACGGCGTTCATCGAGCGGCAGAGTGAGATCGCGCCGCCGCCGGACGCCGGAGACCTGCGCGAGGACCTCCTGTTGCACCTCGGGGAGATCCGCGAGGTGCTCTACACTCCGTGGATCACCGCGCTCGTCCGGGAGGTCGGGCCGCGCACCTCGGAGAAGAACGACGTCCGCGAGGTGCTCGACAAGATCTGGCCGGAGCGCTTCCGGCTCTCCCGCACGATCTTCGTCCGCGCCATGGAGCGGGGCGACCTGCCGGCCGATGCCGATCCGGACTTCCTGCTGGAAGCGCTCTCCGGCCCGCTGTACTTCCGCTGGCTCATGCTCGGCCGCCCGCTCGGCGACGACTTCCTCGAGAAGACGGCCGATCTTGTGCTCCACGGCGCGGGCTCGGGGAGCGGCGCGGCGGGCGTCACCGCCCCGCCGGACTGACATGGCATCCCCTGCACGTGCCCGAGCGCGGCCACGGCATGCGCGGAGTCGCAGAGGGACGTCGCGCTGCTGGTGGAGGTATCCGTCGACTCGGACCGCTTCGATGTCGAGGCGATCCGAGTCGACGGTCAGTCCGTCGCCGGCACGCCGCCAGGGTGCGGCGGTCAGGCGCAGTCCACGCGGGCATCCGCCCAGTCGACGGCGTCGTGATAGAAACCATCCCCGGCGTTGTCGGTCACCAGGCTGAGAGTGTCGACCCCGGAGATGTCGACATCCACCCGGTCCACGGTCTCGCGAGTGACGAGGCCACTCTCGTAGACCTTCTTGCCGTCCGCGTAGACGAAGAAGTGCGACGTCCCACCCTCCGTGGTGCTGTCAGCGGCGTCGTCGATCCCGATCGTCGCCGTCATCCGCGAGCATTGCTTCGCCAGATCGAACGAGTCTCCTCGAATTGCCCGCCGCACCAAGACCCTTCTGGTATCGCACGCCGTTCAGTGTCATCGGTTCACTGCTGCCGACGTAGGTGTCCCGCGTCACGACGTCCCACTCGCTCGTTGCCTCGGTCCATTCGAGATCGGACAGGTAGGGGTGGAGACGGCTGCGTACGCGCAGCTCTTCCGAGCCTGCCCGCATCTCGGGCCGACCTGCGGCGCCGGCCGTGAGATTCAGCCGCAGCGGCGGTGTGGTCTCACCGGCGCCGGCGGACGCCGACGCGGTGAGGCCGGTGGACCGCGTCTCACCTGCGGGGATCTTGACCGTGCCCGTGGCCGGCCGGATCGTGTAACCCGGGTTGGCCGTCGGGGATCGCACCTCGTCCCAGGTGACCTCCACAGCACGCGCCGCGTGGTTGGTGATCTGCAGCTGCGTGCCGGCGGAATCACCTGGGTCGAGAGCGACGACACTGGGGGCGAGGCGTGTGGTGAGCGACTGGCCCAGCGTCGTGCTGGTGAATCCGGAGCTGTGCTGCAAGGGTTCTCCCTGGCCGGGCTGCTGCTGGTAGGCGGCGTTGCCGACCAGGTGGTACGTGCCACTCGCCGCGCTCAGCGGAACGTCGACCTGCCAGCGGGTGGAGACGGTCTGGCCCGGCTTGACCGTGCCGAACGTGCTGTCATCCAGGGCCCGCACCTGCCGTGTGGCCAGATCCTGAGTCGACTGCGGGCTGAGGCCGAGGCGGACGTCGTACACCGGCTGGTCGCTGGTGTTGCGGTAACTGGTCACGACCTGGTTGTCGCCCAGGTGCCGCAGCCCCTTCGGACCGTCAACGGTGACCTGCCGGCTGCCCTTGGGCGGCGCGAGGAACTCGATCTCGGCAACGCTGGTGTAGCCGTCATCCGGGCTGACATAGCGCAGCCACCGGAATCGGGAAGCGTCGTCGACCGCGATCTGGTTCCAGCCGAACTCCGGCTTGTCCTCGACCGTGGCGATCGTCCGGCAGCCGCTGGTCGGACCGTCGGTGCAGCCCTCGAACCGGCCACCCTGCATCCGGTCGAGCTCCTTGTCATTGGCTCCGGGGAAGAACCGGACCATCGAAATGGTGGAGGCGTGCTCGGCACCGAGGTCGATGCCGGTGTAGCCGCCGTTCGGTTCCGCGTACAGGAAGTTGGTGTCCACATCGCCGTCGAAGGCCTTGTCGAAGGTGCTGGACGAGTTGTCCCAAGCCGGGCTGGTGCCATACGTCCTGCCCGACAGCCGGCCGGGCAGCGTGTAGTCGGGGATGCCGGGTGGCGTGCCGATGGCGTCGGCGCGGGCGAAGAAGTCCTCCACCGTGCCGCGTCGGGGGCCGGCCCCAGGTCCGGTCGGCCAGGACCTCCCGCGGCCGGCGCAGATGGGCGTCGAAGTAGCTGTCGGGACGCGAGATCGCGTTGTCCGACCACACCGAGATCTGATATCCGGCCAGACGTGGGTGCTCCATCGGCTCCCACTCCTCGTACAACGACTTGGCGTCGGGCAGCAGAGGGAATCCCGGGGTGACGTAGAGCAGGTCGCTCGGCGAGGCGACGACCTCGTAGCCCATATCGAGGTACTTCTGCGCGCTGTGGTCCGCACCCGACTCGGCAGCGGTGGTCCATGCCTCGACCTTGATGTTCTTGTCCGGGTGGATCGTCGGGTTCTGGTCGACGTCCCACCAGTTCCAGATCACCGTGTGCTTGCCCTGCGCACGCACGAGCTTGTTCATCTCATTGATGTAGTCGACGAACACATCCGGGGTGGAAGCGAATCCGTGCTCCTTCGCGTACCGAACGAGCTCAGGGCAGCGTTCTTGCTCGGCCTGGCGCGCGTATTCGTCTGTGGCGATGTGGAACTCGGGTCCTGAGAACAGCGGGGCGAACTCCTCGATCAAGCTCGCGGTGAACTTCCGCGCCTCCGGGTTGGTCACGTCCACCGTGCCACCCAGTTCGGGGCACTTGAACGCGAGATCGGGCCGGCCCTTGAGGATTGCCGACGCATGCGAGGGCATCTCGATCTCGGGAATGATCGTCACGTGGTACTTGCGCGCCGCCGCCTCGAACCGCCGGATGTCCGCCCTCGTGTACGCCTGCGGCGCGGCCAGCCAAGGATGACGCTCACTGACCAGACGGAACGCGTTGTGATCACTCAGATGCAACTGCAGCGTGTTCAGTCGCAGATACGACATCTCCCGGATCGTCTGCACGATGAAGTCGGGCGAGTAGTACCTGCGCCCCGCATCCAGCAGGTACCCGCGCTCCTGCTGCTGCGGCCAGTCACGCGCCTCACCCCGCGGCAGCGAACGGTGCCCCGACGTGGTCTTCAGGATCTGCAGCAGGGTCTGGGTGCCATGGAACACACCGATGTCGCCGTTACCGCGGATCGCCGCCGCGTCCCCGACCTTCAGGGCGTACCCCTGCGACCCCAGCGCAGGATCCGCGTCCTGCAGCGAGAGGAACACATCCCCGTCCTTCGGACGAGGCGCCACCGCGACCGGCATCGTCAGACCCGTGACCTCGGCGACATCACCACTCAGGGTCTGCGCCTCACTCGTCAGCGCTTTCTCGTCGTGGCTGTCGATGACAATTCGTGAGCCCTGGCCGAGCTTCATCGCCCCCTCTCCGCCAGACCACTCACGAAGACTCGGAACAACATCCGGGGCCGGATTCCCCGACTCCCCGGTCGCCGAGACTGTCGGCGCCGTACTCAACAGGACGGCCAAGGCCGCGAGCAGCGCGGTACCGGACCGCGCCCCCCAGGTGGACGAACGGGGCATCAGGCTCCCTATTCCAGGTGAGGCTCCAGAGTTCGAAACCGGCGGCATGGTGATGGCCGATGAGCGTATGAGCGCACTTCGTTGCTTGCAATGGCTTGAAACAGGCGAGTTTCAAGCTGATTCGCGCACAGGGTGCAGACGGGGGCTGGCCCGGGGGGAGCGTCTGCTGCCGGTCAGGTCCTTGATTGCTTCGCCGTGATCGTCTGCCGCCGGGAGACTTCGCTGTTGGTCAGGACGAGCAGGGCCCGCAGCAGCGGGGCCGCGTGGCGGGGGTGCAGCCGCATCCTGGTGAGGATCCGCCTGTTCTTCAGGTAGCGAAGCCGTGCTCGCGGGCGGCGCGTTCGCGGGAACGTCCGGATCGGCCCATGGCTCGCCAAGACCCGCACCAGGCACCGGACCTGGCAGTTCGACACCGATCAGGAGCGTCCGGTGGCCGCTCTTTTCGACGGAGACTGGACGAATGACGGGTCACGCCCTGCGGCCCGTGCCTGACAGTGGCTGGACGAGGACCAGACCGGGTGACGACATGGGGCTTCTCTGCGTACGCATCCCCTGTGACGAGGACGGGGCTGGTGGCACGATAGCCGGACAGGCCGATCGGCGGCCGGTTCCACCTCTCCTGGGGCACCCATGAACCTCTGGCTCCCGTTCCGACTCTTCGCCGCAGCGACCGTGGCCGGCCTGATGCTCACTGCGTGCGCCGGCTCCGGCGGGTCCCCGAGCGCCTCGGGATCGACGCCCGGCGCACCGGGGACGCCCGCGCCGTCGCGTACGGCGCCGCCGACGGCCTCCCCGGCAGCCACCAAAGCCACGGCTACGCCCACGCCCACGCCCGAGGGCGCACCACCGCTCGGGTCCTGGAGCCTCCAGCCGGTGTGGCCGTTCGCCACGCTCGCCCAGGCGCAGGCGTGGGAGCGCGCCTACCGCGCCGGTGGCCACCAGCCCTGGCACCTCGACCCCGATCGGACCGCGCTGTCCTTCACCCGTGACTACCTGGGCTTCAAGGAGATCGACCGGGTCTCCTCGCGCACGGTCAGCGGTCGGCACGCCCGCGTCGGCGTCGCACCGACCGGGCCCGAGAGCGGCACCGCAGCAGTGATCCACCTCGTGCGGTTCGGCACAGGCCCGGATGCTCCGTGGGAGGTCGTGGGTACCGACGACACGACGTTCTCCCTGACCAAGCCCGCCTACGGGTCGCTCGTACGTTCCCCGCTGGTCACCGGCGGTCGGATCTCCGGAGTGGATGAGAGCATCCGCGTCCAGGTACACCAGCCGTCGTCAAAGGCGCCGTTGGGCACCTCCCCCTGCTGCACTCCTGCGGGCGGCAACGACCAGCCCTGGAACGTCACGGTGTCCTTCTCCGGCGCCAGTGATCCGGTGCTCACGATCGTCGCATCCACCGGCGGGCACGTCGCCGAGGTCGAACGCTTCACCATCACGGCGGTACGCACCAACTGACCGCGTGGCGAGCTGTCACGCGGCGCCGGCGGTCAATTGCCCCACCCGGCGTGGACCGGCACCGCAATGACCACCCCTGCGCCGCCGCCTCGGCGTCGGCTGCGACCGCCGGCTCAGCACGGGCCGCAGACCCCTGCGCCTCGGCCGGCCGCCGCACGTGCTTCCCCGCCTCAGCCCGTCACCCACCGGACACGCCGGAGGCCCCAGGCGGGGGCTTCGGCGCGCCGAGGGTCGGCCTCCCCTCCGGGTGGCCGGCCCTCGTTGCCCCTGATCCGGCAGGTGTCAGCTGCAGGACCGGTAGTCGTAACCGGCCTTCCGCCAGGCGCCGTCACCGTCGACGAACTGGTAGTTGCCGTCCGCGTCGCGCTTCATGTCGAAGTTGCGGAGCAGGCCGAGGAATTTCCCGTTCGCCGTGTCGAAGTATTCGTGCGCCCGGCCGAAGGTCGCCTTGCCGGCCGACCCGTCGACGACCAGACCGGCCCCGTACTGGTTCTCGTATTCCTGCCAGGCCCTGGTCGCGTTGTAGGTGTCGGTGCCGAAGACCCCGTCGATGTCCGAGGTGGAATCCAGGAAGCCGTCTGCCCACAGGATCTTCTGCCACAAGCACGTGGCGTTGGACGACGTGTGTGTGCTCCTCGACACGACGCCTTCGTCGTCCCAGTCGCCCTCGAACACGCCGGCCCCGTACACGTAGGCGCGGCCGCTGTAGGTTCCGCTCGCCGCGGCGGGAGTGGTGCTCACGGCGAGGAGGGCGGCGGTCAGCGCCCCCACCGTGCACGCGCCCAGCTTGATTCGCTTTCTGTGCCAGTTCATGAAGACTCCCGGATTCAGGCCCCCCCTTGGAGCCGGTTCGCGCCATTAGACAGCCTCCGAGGCCGAATCGAGACGGCAAGTTCACGCCATAGACGGGTCATGTTCACGCCAGATTCCGCTGCGTCGATAGAGCGAGATCACGGGGTTGTGAGGTTTCACCGATGTTGAGGTAGGCGCATGTCTCTGGCCTGCAGTCCTGCAGATGTGTTGATGCGGATCTGAGGCGTCTTGCGGGGGAGCGGAAGTTGCCTGACCTGCGGTCCTGCAAGTTGGTTGAGAACGCCGCAAGGGGGAGAACGCCTAGGGGGAGCCCGGAGCGGCCGGTGGCTGGAGAGCGGCAGGTTGCCCCGCGCCCCATCCGCCGATTGGCGTCGCCGCCATAGGAGGCAGACAGCCCTGGCGTGATCACGCCGTATGGGCGGTCGCCGAATCGCCCCTCGGGGCACTCTTCGTAGACGCACGGTCGAGCGGGTGGGGACTCCGAGGTCACGACCCACTTCTTGGTGCTCGGTGCGGGGCCGAGGCCCCGTGCACGACCCGGAATCCGACGTTCCCGCTGGTGGCGTCGGGGGAGTTGGACGTACGTGCGGCCACCCGGTATCGGTTGCAGTACCACACCGGCCAGCCGGCTCAGACTGGTCCGGCGCGAAGGCCGAGCAGGGAACGACGCCCCGGCCCGGAGGCGTTGGAGCCACCTGCGCGGGGCCGTGTCACCGGCATCTCGTAGGCTCCCGGCCATGAGCGACGGGGAATCCGGCAGACGGGTCATAGACGGGCGCTTCGAGCTGGAGGCGCGGCTCGGTGGCGGCGGCATGGGCATGGTGTGGCGGGCGCGCGATCTGGTCCTGGACCGGGCCGTGGCGCTCAAGGAGGTACGGCCGCCCGATCCGGGGCTTGCCGAATACGACCCGCAGGGCGCGTCGATGCTCCGGGCCCGGGTGCTGCGCGAGGCACGGGCGCTCGCCCGTGTCGACCACCCCAATGTGGTGACCATCCACCATGTGGTGGACGGCGGGGAGCACACCTACCCGTGGCTCGTCATGGAGTTGGTGACCGGCGGATCGCTCCAGGACCGGCTTGGGAAGGGGCCGCTGGCGCCCGTCGAGGCCGCCCGGCTCGGCCGCGAGGTGCTGGCCGCGCTGCGCGCCGCGCACGACGTCGGCATCCAGCACCGGGACGTGAAGCCCGCCAACGTCCTGATGAGGCCCGACGGACGTCCCGTCCTCACCGACTTCGGCATCGCGGCCATCAGGGAGTCGACCGCCCTGACCGCGACCGGGTCCGTCATCGGCACGCCCGACTACATGGCGCCCGAGCGCATCTCCGGCGACGACGGCGGCCCGGGCTCCGACCTGTGGTCGCTGGCGATGATGCTGTACGTCGCCGTCGAGGGGCATCACCCGCTGCGCAGGGGCACCACCCTCGCGACGCTGGCGGCCCTCCTGAGCGAGGAGCTTCCGCCGCCCCTCCAGGCCGGACCGCTGACCGGCTTCCTGAACGCCGTGCTCGTCAAGGACCCGGCCGGCCGGGCGGACGCGGAGACCGCGGACCGGATGCTCGCGGAAGCGGCCGAGGGCCGGGACACGGCTCCGAGTGCTCCGAGTGCTCCGGACGGGGCCCACGGGGCCACCTCGTACCGGCCGGCACCTCCGCCGGGGCCGACGAACGCACCCTCCGCGCCGGTCGCACCGCCCGGGTTCGGACCGCCTGCGGGCTTCGGGCCGCCGATCGGCTTCGGACCGTCGGCTCCGCACGACGCCGTACCCGGTCCGGTCGGGCCGCCGACCCCCTACCCGGTGGGCCCCACACGGCCGACACTGCCGCGACCCGGCGGCCGTGCGAAGAGCCGGGTCGCGATCGCCTCGTCCGTCGTCGGGACCGTGCTGGCAGGAGTCCTGGTGTGGACCCTGCTGCCGGACGGAGACGACAAGGACCGCGAGACGACGGCCACTTCACCCGCCTCGTCCTCGACCAGGACGAAGGCCCCGACTCCCGCACCGCCCACAGCGTCCCGTTCGGCGTCGGCGCCCCAGGCCGACGCGAAGACCGATCTGCTCACCCCGGACGGCATCCGGACGGCGGTGAAGGAGATCAAGGCCGCGACCGGCACGGACCGCGCGTGCGACTTCACCGTCTATCCGGACTACGTGTCCGCGGAAATCATGGTCAAGGGCAGCGACACCAAGTACGACAGCTACACCTACCGACCGGGGCAGGGCGTCCAGAAGGGCATCATCAGCAGCGCCCTGATCGGCGGCGAAGGTCCGTTCAGCCTGGACGACTTCGACTGGGACGTCCTTCCCGCCCTGCTGAAGCGGGCGGAGAAGGACCTGAACGTGAAGCGACCGACCATGCGCTACGTCCTGATCCGCCCTGCCGACGACACGTTCGACACCCCGCTGGGACTGGCCGTCTATCTCGCCGACGACCACGTCACCGGCTATCTGGATGCCGACCTGAAGGGCAAGGTGACCCGGGTCATGCCGGCCCAGGACTGAGCGGCCTGTCGGCTGGGCCCGGCGGGTGGTCGACGAACGCCGCCCAGGCCCCGGGGCCATGGTGAGCTGCTGATACGAAGCGGGCCCGCAGCCCCTAGCCTCGTCCTGCTGCGAACAGCGGTGACCCACCGTCTCCCACTGGCCTGCCTGCCATCCCGGCAAGAGGAACAAGGCCCTGCCGGGGCCGACGTGAAAGAGGAACAACACCATGACCGATGTACAGGGATCGACCGTCGACATCCCCACTGCGGACGGCACCGCCGACGCCTACTTCGTCCACCCCGGCGACCCTGCCGCCGCCCGCCCCGCCGTCCTGTTGTACATGGACGCGTTCGGGCCGCGTCCCCGGCTGCGTGCGATGGCCGACCGCCTCGCCGCGGCCGGCTACACGGTGCTCGTGCCCAACGTCTTCTACCGCCATGGCCGGGCCCCGGTGGTGCCGCTGCCAGACTTCATCGGCAGCGACAACCGTGCGGGCTTGTTCGAGCAGATCTTCCCGATGATGGGCGAGCTGACCCCCGATGTGGTGGCCTCCGACGCGGACGCGTATCTGACCTGGCTGCGATCGCGGCCTGAGACCGACGGCGACCCGGTCGGCGTGACCGGTTACTGCATGGGCGCCCGCCTTGCCCTGCTCACCGCGGGCAGCCACCCTGACCAGGTCACCGCCGCGGCCGGCTTCCATGGCGCCGGCCTGGCCACCGACGCCCCCGACAGCCCGCACCTGCTCGCCGACAAGATCACCGCAGAGTTGTACTTCGGTCACGCCGACCAGGACGCCGGCAACCCGCCCGAACAGCAGGCCCGCCTCGACCAGGCCCTCACCCGGGCCGGAGTCCGCCACCACGCCGAGGTGTACACCGGCGCCGGCCACGGCTTCACCATGGCCGACACCGAGGCGTACGACCAGCAGGCCGCCGAACGCCACTGGAGCGCATTGCTGGACCTGTTCGGCCGCAACCTGTGACGGCACCAACGACCCCCCAGAAGCGACGCTGTCACAGCGCGCCGTCAACGCGATGGCCCGCCGCCTCCGCTTCGCCCACTTCGGCGGGGACGCCTGCATTGATCACGACTGATGGCAGTAGCCATCCCGGCACCCTTCCAGGCGTGCCGTTTGGGTGCCCGACCGGTCGGAGACGAGCGGGGAACCGCGGGGAACCAGGGCGACGCAACACCGCCCCCGCAGGTCAGCCCCTCCGCAGGTCAGCGGTCATCCGCATACGGCGTCTTCCAGCGGTGACGGGCAGTGATGGCCGAACCCTGCTCCGACTGCTCGCAGGCACCTCACACCGTCTGGCCGGAGGGGAGAACGCCTACTGGCAGTTGCTGGGGGCACAGCTGGCGTCGGGGTCTGTCGGCTAAAAGGGGGGACAGGCGCTGCTCCAAGGAGGGTTGCTCCAGGGGAGAGCCTCAACACGCTTCGGCCGGTGGAGTACGGCCACGGCGTCCTTGACGCGCCCGAGCTCCATGAGCTGCGCGGCGAGGACTCTGCGGTTGGCTGCGATGGCCGGGTCCAGAACTGCGACGGCCTCCTCCGGCCGTCCGGCGTCGGCAAGCAGCCTCGCGAGGTTTTGCGCCGCGGGCCAGGTATGCGCATCGAGGTGGGTTCGGGCCTCCTCGATCGCCTGCTCTGTGCGGCCGCAGGAGACCAGAAGTCGGGTCCGCAGCCGGAGCACGAACTCCAACTCCACCGGGCTTGACTGGGCGCTGAGGTGGTCGAGGTACGCCAGGCCGTCCTCGGCGCGGTCCCGGTCGATGTACAGCGTGCACAAGGCGTCGACGACCCAGTCTTCCCAACCGCCGCTCGAGCAGGGCAGGGAAGACAGTACCTCGATCGCTTCACGCCCCCTACCGTGCCGGGCCAGCAGCTGCGCGAGCTCCACCGCCGCGTGCGGCGATCCGTCCGCCACACGCGGCCGGTATACCTCGATCGCACCCGCCAGGTCTCCGCGTTCCTCCAGGGACTCGGCGAGACAACGGGCAGCGTCCCCGAGGACCTCGATCGCCGCGTACTCCCGCAGCTCCCCGATCCGGTCGTGCCGGGCCAGCAGCTCGGCCAGCTGGTCACGGCCGTTGACCGACGTGACATCACGCGTGCGCAGCAGGGCGATCGCCTCGTCGATCCGCCCCTGCCGCTCGCGTATGGTCGCCAGCAGGCCGACGGCGTTCCAGGGTTCGGGAGTCCGGCTGCCGCACGGTGGCCCGCCGCATGGGCGCCCTGCCTCGATGCGGACGGCCAGCAGCGTGGCGACCTCCTCGTCCCGGCCCGAACCGGCGGTCACCTCGACCAGCGCGTCGGCGAGCAGCCAGTCCTCGATGTGCGGTCGCAGCAGGCTGTATGCCTCGTCGGCCCGGCCGTGCCGGGCCAGCAGTAGCGCGCAGTACTTCAGTGCCGGCCGCTCCTCGCGCTCCGCGTACGGGCGGACCAGCCCGATCGCCTCGTCCGTCCGCCCCCATGTTTCGAGCAGCTCGGCAACACTGCGGGCCGCCTTCCACCAGCCCGTTTCCGCGTAGGGGGAGAGAACCTCCAGGGCCTCGTTCCGCCGGTCCTGCTCGGCGAGAAACGGTGCCCACGCCTGAGCGCAGGACCAGTCGCCGCCACGCGCCTGGAGCTGTACCTCATCGTGATGGCCGTGTTCGAGTAGCCAGGAGACCAGATCGGGAGGAATCCAGCCGTCGTAGGTAAGGGCCCGGCGGTCGAGTTCGGCAGCGTCCACAAGGACGCACCCTAGACCGCGACGCCCGCCCCGCAGGCCGAGGGTGTTACGACTCGGATGACCCGCCGCGTCATCCCTGCGAAGAGCGGGGCCTCGACCTCCTGGTCGCGTGGCGGTGATGCCGCTCAGGTTCAGCAACGAGTCTGCGGAACAACCCAGATCGGCGAGGAACCGCTCACCACCTGCCTGGATTCCCCGTCTTCGCTGGAGAAGAAGAGAAGCTGCGCGCGCAGCGCGACCGACTTGAGGCTGCATCACGCCGCCGACTGCAGCAGGACAGCCCCGTCTGCCCCGCCCGCGACAGGATCTCATCGGCAGCGCCGCCCCCGGTGACGCGCGCGCCCTGTCTCGGCTGCGGCGCTCCAACCTGCGGCTGTGGTGACCGGCGGGCGCACCGGGCATGCCACGCGGACGAGTCGCCGACCAGAAGGCCGCCACCGCGCCCGGCACTTGCACCCCGCGATCCGGAGCCGAATGGGCGGCTGATGGGCGAAAAGTCGTCGACCGGCTCTCCCACCTCCTCGGCGAGCATCGCGCCTCGAGCCCAGACAGCTCGTCCGCCAGTTCGTTCTCCCACAGGCAACTCCGCGGGTCGTTCCCCTGGCGGTACAGGGCTCGGTCAGCAGCTCGGAACAGCTCCCGTCTCGCAGGTCGGTGGCGCACGGTAGCGTGGCAACGCAGGCGAGGGCCTACTGATTTGGGCTTGCCGGTTCCGGACCGGCGCGGGGGAGTACCGATGCGGTGGCGGAGGACCCGGCCTGAAGCAGGCCGGGTCCTCCGCCGTACCGACCGTCCGGGCCGCGGTGGCGTTCCCAGATCGGTACCCGACAGCAGTTCGCGCGCCCGGCTGGAACCGCCCGAGCGCAGCGCGCCGGCCCAAGCGCGGACAGTCGTCAGCTACGGGCGCTCGGCGTGACGGCCCGACGCTCCACACGCGACGCCTCGTCGAAGGTGATGGCCATGCCGGGTGTTCGCACGGCGCGCGTGACCGGCACCAGGAGGGCGGCCAGCGCCGCGCCGAGGAGGAGCAGGGCCAGCAGACTGAACCCGTGGGTGTAGCCAGAGGCGTAGGGAAGGCCCGAGGGCTGCAGGCGGCTGGTTACCAGGACGCTGGTGAGCGCGGCGCCTATGGACCCGCCGATGGTTCGGATGTTGGCGTTCATGCCGGTCGCGGCCCCGGTCTGTTCGGCCGGGACGCTGCCCACGATCAGGTTGGCCATGGAGGCGAAGGCCAGTCCGATGCCGAGGCCGAAGATGCCCGCTGCGAAGGCGACCTGCCACGGTCTGTCGTGCCAGACCGTCAGGAATCCGCAGGCCACCGCCCCGAGCGCGGCACCGGCCGTGAGCAGCTTCTTGGCTCCCAGCACGGGCTCCAGGCGGCCGCTCAGCACACCCGAGCCGAACATCGCGACCAGCATCGGCAGCATCAGCAGCCCGGCCGTGGTGACGCTCGCGCCGAATCCGTAACCAGCGGAGCGAGGGGTCTGCACGAAGCCGGGGAGGAAGGACCAGATCCCGTACATGCCGGCGCCGAACAGCAACGCTGCGGCATTGGTGGTCCACACCGCGGGCAGCCGCATGATGCGCATGTCGATCAGCGGGCTGCGGGAGCGCGACTCGGCGAGCAGCCACAGGGCGAAGAGCACCACGGCGGTGGCGAACAGGCCGATCACCCGGGTCGACGTCCAGCCCCAGCCGGTTGCCTGGCTGAGCGGCAGCAGCAGGGCCACCAGCCATCCCGACAGCAGTACGGCACCGAGCCAGTTGACGCGTCCCTCGGCCCGGCGGGGCGACTCGGGGATGAAGCGGAGGGCGATCAGCGCGGTGACCGCGACGACGCCGACCGGGAGCCAGAACAGCCACCGGTAATCGAGCGCGGACACGATGGGACCGGCCGCCACGATGCCGACGCCGCCTCCGGCGGCGATGACGGCGGAGAGGTTGCTGATGCTGGAGCTCACCTCGGCGGGGGCGAACTCGTCCCGGATGATGCCGAAGGACAGGGGGAAGAGCGCCCCTCCGATGCCCTGGACGACCCGGGCGACGATCAGGACGCCGATGGTCGGCGCGAGCGCGGCGAGCAGGCAGCCGATCGTCAGGGCCACCAGCACGGCGACGAGGGTGCGCTTCTTGCCGATCACGTCGCCGACCCGGCCGAGGATCGGCGTGAAGATCGAGGCGGACAGGAGGTACGCCGTCATCACCCAGGTCGCGGTGGACTGCGAGGTGTGCAGGGCATGCTGGACGGTCGGCAGGGCCGGCGCGATCAGCGACTGGAGCATGGAGAACACGCCGGCACCGGTGGCGAGCACGACGAAGGTGAGGCGGGGGGAGTTCCTGGGCATGAAAAGCCTTCCGAACAGGACACAGCCGATGTCGTCCGGCCGTGGTCGTACGGTCTGGGCGGGCTGCGGGGCAGCGCCGGGGATGCCGGCGGTCGCGCGGAGCGGTCGCCGGGGAAGCAGGTGGAGCGGCGGTGCGGGACAGCGCACGGCCACTGTTCGGCCAGGTCGGGGCGCGCTCCGTGACAGTGCGTGCGTGGACGCCGATCGACGGGAGTGCACCCCACCGGTAAAGTGGAGGTATGCCTCCACTGTAGCGGAGGCATACCTCCGTTTCAACTTCGTCCGGCCAGGGAGGCACCAGTGACGGCCCAGCCGCTCCCCGTCAGCGAGATCGCCGCGTCCCGGCGCCCGCACCGCAGGGACGCCGCACGCAACTACGACGCCCTGCTCGCCGCCGCGCGCGAGGCCTTCGCGGAGAGCGGCGCGGAGGCGTCACTGGAGGACATCGCCCGTCGTGCGGGCGTCGGCATCGGCACGCTCTACCGGAATTTCCCCACCCGCCGGCACCTCTTCGAGAGCGTCTACGCGGACGAGGTGAACGCCCTGTGCCAGGTGGCGCAGGACGTCGCGGAGCTGGAGCCGTGGGAGGCGCTGACCTCCTGGCTGCGCCGGTTCGTGGACTACACCGTGACCAAGCGCGCCATCCGCGAGGCGCTCAACGACGAGTCGGAGATCTTCCTGGCCTGCCGTGAATCGATGTACCAGGCGGGGGGCCCGCTCTTCGCCCGCGCTCAGCAGGCCGGTGAGGCGCGCGCGGACATGGGCTTCGACGACCTGCTGCGGATGGTTGCCGGGATCACGGCGACGAACTTCCCCGACGACGCACAGCGCGACCGCGTCCTGGCGATTGCTCTGGACGGGGTGCGCGCGGGGCGCTGACGTGCGCATGCGGCTTGTCGGGCAGGTCGCTG
>NZ_JBHWKX010000056.1:0-49939 GCF_042730885.1 Streptomyces sp. NPDC059909 | reverse complement strand
GAGGCCGCGGGCTGGGCCGGGGCGGCGGCGGGAGCCGCGGGGGCTGCCGGAGCCGCGGGGGCTGCCGGGGCAGCGGGGGCTGCCGGGGCAGCGGGGGCCGCCGGAGCCGCGGGGGTCACGGGCGCCGGAGCCTGTGCGGAGCTCGGCGTCGGCGTGGCCTCGGGGGCGGGAGTCGTGGGCACCGCTGCCCCCGCGGCAGCGGCGCCGGACGCGGCCGTACCGCCGCCCGGCTTGTAGTCGGCGAAGAAGTCCCACCAGGCACGGTCGACCGAATTCGGGTCCTGGAGGTACTGCTGGTAGATCTCGTCGACGAGCCACTCATTGGGACCGAACGCGGCAGCGGGGTTCTTCCCCTGCCCGTCAGGGTCGGTCGAAGTGCTCGAGTTACTGGGGGACTGAGACGACACGGCGGCAACCGCCCTCTTCCGCTTCACAAGGTGATGGACAGCGGAAATAAAGGCTACGCCTCCCCGGCCGGGAGGTGCAGGCCGGGCGTGGCCTTCGTCGCCTAAGTCACACCAGCCAGTCGGTTTCGGCGTAGGAAATGGCGGGAAACAAGCGGGGCTTCCCTTCGAACTGGGTACGCGTGACCGCGGCTGCGGCCCCGTGGCCCGCACCCTTGACTGCCCACACTCGCCGTGTGGGCCTCCGGTTCGAACCCTACGTCAACCGCGCCGCTGAGGGATTCCCGGAAGAGTGACCTGAATTCGGCAACCACGTGCCGATTCGGCCACTCCGATGCGCCCGCCGTGCAGCTCCACGGCCCAGCGCGCGATCGCCAGGCCAAGGCCCGTACCGCCGTCGCTGCCGGGACCGTGCGGAGACGGGACGCTGCCGCGGTTGAAGCGCTCGAAGACCTTGTGCCGCTCCGACTCCGGGATGCCGGGACCCTCGTCCTGCACCTCCAGGTCCAGCGACTCCGCCTGGGGGCCGCGCCGGGCCCGGACCGTGACCCGGCCGTGCGGCGGGGAGTGCTTCACGGCGTTGTCGATCAGATTGGCCACCACCTGGTGCAGCCGCTCGGCGTCCGCGTGCGCCGTCAGCTCCGGCGGGGACACGTCGAGGTGCAGATGCACGTCCTTGCGGGTGTGGCTGCCGGAACCGGAGGAGAGCCCGCGCCGCCCGGCGGCCAGATTGGCCTCCTTCAGCACGCCCGACAGATAGGGCCACACCTCGAAGCGCCGTGCCCTGAGCGGTACGACACCGTTGTCGAGCCGTGACAGATCCAGCAGGGTCTCGACGAGCCGGCTGAGCCGCTCGGTCTGCTTCAGCGCCGTACGCATCATCTCGGGGTCGGCGGCGGAGACACCGTCCACGACGTTCTCCAGCACCGCGCGCAGCGCCGCGATGGGGGTGCGCAGCTCATGGGAGACATTGGCGACGAGCTCCTTGCGGTGCCGGTCCACGGCCTCCAGGTCGTCGGCCATGCGGTTGATCGTGCTCGCGAGGTCGCCGAGCTCGTCGCGCCGGTCGGCGCCGCTCACCCGCCGGGTGTAGTCACCGTGGGAGATCGACTTCGCGACCGTGTTCATCTCGTCCAGCGGCGCGGTCAGGCCATGGGCCACGAACTGCGTGATCAGCAGGGTGGTGATCATCGCGAAGACGGTGATGTACCGCAGCTCGGCCCCGGTCCTGAAGGCGACCAGCGCCAGCCCCGAGGTGATCAGCACCGACACCACGACCAGCGCGCCGAGCTTGGTCTTGATCGATATCTCGACCGACCCCAGCTCGGATCTGAGCCGGCTCAGCCGGCTCATGGCGCCGGGGTCTCCAGGGCGTATCCGACGCCGTGGACGGTACGGATCCGCTCCGCGCCGATCTTGCGGCGCAGCGCCTTGATGTGGCTGTCGACCGTACGCGTACCCGACGCGTCCGCCCAGTCCCAGACCTCCGCGAGCAGCTGCTCGCGCGAGAGGACCGCACGTGGGGTGTTCGCCAGGCAGACCAGCAGGTCGAACTCGGTCGGGGTGAGATGCACGTCGTCGCTTTTGACGCGGACCCGGCGCTGCGCGTGGTCGATCTCCAGCTCGCCGAGCCGCAGGATGCCGCTGCGCGGCGTCACGGCGGCCAGCGCGGCCCGCTCCACCCGGCGCAGCAGGACGTGCACCCGGGCGGCGAGTTCACGCATCGAGAACGGCTTGGTCATGTAGTCGTCGGCGCCGACACCGAGCCCGACCAGCATGTCGGTCTCGTCGTCGCGGGCCGTGAGCATCAGGACCGGTACCGGCCGCTGCGCCTGCACCCGGCGGCAGACCTCCAGGCCGTCGAAGCCGGGCAGCATCACGTCGAGGACCATCAGGTCCGGCTGCCAGGCCTCGGCGGCGTCGACCGCCGCCGGGCCGTCCGTCGCCGTCTGGACCAGGAAGCCCTCGGCGCGCAGCCGCGCCCCGATCGCCTCGACGATGGTGGTGTCGTCCTCGACCACCAGCACCCGGCGCTGGGCACTGGCCGTCGAGTACGACGCGGCGCCGTTGCTGCTGGTGTGTGTCTGCTCCATCGCCCCGCCCCTGTCGCGCACTGCGAGCTGCGTGTAGATCGGTGTGTCAGGTCAGTCAGCGTAAAGGCATCGATCGGTTCCCGGCTACGCAGGGCGAACAGCGAGGTGGACCACGTCAGGTACGCCTCGGGCAACGCGGACCTCTTCGGTCCTTACCCCGCTGAATCCGGCATTCCGCAATGACTCCTCGAAATCGGTTGAGGGTTGGGCCGACCACACGGCGAGCACTCCGCCTGCCCTCAACCGCCTTGCGCAGGCGGCCAGTCCGGCAGGTGAGTACAGGTTTTCGTTGTCCTCGGTGACGGTCCAGTCGGGGCCGTTGTCGATGTCGAGGCAGAGCGCGTCGTACGTGTCGGAAGTGTTGTGGACGTACGCGACGAGGTCCGTGTGGAGAATCACGGTCCGTGGATCGGCGAGCGCGCCGGCGGAGATCGCGCGGAGCGGTCCCCTGCGGTGCCAGTCGATGATCGCCTGCTCGCGCTCGACGACGGCGATCCGGCCCCAGGCGGGGTCGGCGGCGGCATGGGCCAGCGAGAATCCGGCACCGAGCCCGCCGATGAGCAGGGCGGGCGGCTGGGGGGCCGGTCCGGTGGGCGGGTCCGGCCGGCCGGCCAGGACCCGCAGCGCCGCCTCGACCAGCAGCCGTTCCGAGCGGCCGTCCGAGGTGTCCATCAGGAAGCAGCCGTTGGCGATGATCTCGTGGACGACCCGGCCGTCCGGGCCGCCGCGCTCGCGCAGGACGACCTCGCCGTACGGTCCTTCGCGCCGGTCGAGCGTGCGGGGTGCCGACAGATTGCTTGGCATCACCATGCACAGCAGATTACGAGAGCGTGCGGACGGGCGCTGCGTTGTTTCCCCAGGATTCCCCCGGACGCGAGACAAGTGCGTTCCCCGGCGGAGGACTTGGCGTCGGGCTCGGTCAAGTGGGTCCGCTCCACCGGCCCGGGGCCGGTCGCGGCCGCGGGGCGCGTCGTCTTCGCGGCTCCGGTGGGCCGGTTGCCCGGTGTGGCGCAGGTCATGGACGGGGTGCGTGATGATCGCGTTGGCTGGGCAGGGTCGGGGGGCTGTCGACAACCAGGTCGATGTCGGTACGGAGTCGATGCGAAGGAGCCTTCCGCGGTGCAGCGGCTTGAGTCACCCCAGCCGGCCGGGACGGCCGGTCCCGAACCGCTGGGCGGAATCCCGAGTCGGAGAACCTCATCCGCGTCGTCGCCGTCGTCCGCCCCGGTACCGCCGCTGCCCGTACGCGACCGAACGCCCGCTCCGGCGCGCCCGGCTGTGTGGCGGCGGCTCGTCCGCTTCCTCCCCACTCCGACCGGGGCGCCGTTCACCTTCTGGTACGGGCTCGTCCTCGTCGCGACCTCGGTGCACGCGGAGTACGGCGATCCGGCCACCGTCTCCGCCCTGCTGCGCGGCTCCAGCACGGATGTCGCCCATCTCACCTCGACGCCGCTGCTCGTGCTCGTCGCCAGCGCCCTGTGGGTCACGGGCGGACCGGCCTCCCCGTACGCACTCGGATTCGTGCTCGTCCTCACCGCGCTGGAGCGGCGGATCGGGGCGTGGCGCACGGCGGCCGTGTTCCTGGGCGGGCATGTGGCGGCGACCCTCGCGACGGAGATCCCGGTCGGTCTCTCCGTCGCGGCGGGCAGCTTGCCCGAAACGTCTCTGCACCGCCTCGACTACGGGATCAGCTTCGGCCTCCTGGCCTGCGTAGGCGCGCTGGCCGGGCTGCTCACGCCAATGGTGCGGACGGTGGTTCTGGGGTGGGTGTCGGTCGTGCTGCTCGGAGACCTCCTGGCGTACGAGGACCCGCTCACCGACTGGGGCCATCCGCTGGCTCTCCTGGCCGGAGTCCTGAGCCTGCCGGTCGTACGCCGGTGGGCGCGGGTGCGGGCGTAGCCGCGGACGCGGACACGAGCGGCGGCACGGGGCCGGGCGGCTGATGAACACCTGGCCGCGGCTCCGGGTTGCTTTACGGCTCCGCCGTGCGCCCGGGTCACCCGCCGCGTTCAAGGTGTCTCAGGGTGTCTTCGGGTCGTAGCACACGCTGACCAGCGGCGCGAGCACCCGCCACCCGAGCGCCTCGTACAGGGCCCGTCCGTCGGGTGTCCCGCCCAGCACCCCGGCCGTGGCGCCCTCCTCGACGGCCGCGTTCTGGAGCGTGCGCATCACCAGGCTGCCGAGGCCCTTGCGCCGGTGCCCGGGGGCGGTCTCGATCTGGTCGACGACCGCGGGCCGCGCCGCGCCGCCCCGCGCGATCTGTCCGCGTGCCGCGAAAGTCCCGTCGTCCGTCGTGACCAGGACCTTCGTCACGTTCCCGTACGTCCAGGTGCGCAGGCGGTGCCCGGCGGGCAGCACGGCCTCCTCGCGCCGCAGCTGCGCCCTCATCAGGAACCCGGGCTCGTCGGGCGTCCAGTCGGGCCCCAGCCAGGCGAGAACCCTCTCCGGGTCCTCGAACACCTTCAGCCGGCGGCCCGGCGTCCTGGCTGCCGCGGCGACCTTGCGGACGGCGCCGGCCCCGCCGTCGGTGAGCACGTGGCGGGTGGTGTGCCGGGGCAGTCCGACATCGATCGTGAAGCCCCAGGGCTCGGCGACGGGCTCCGCGGCCCCCCGCGAGACGACCCAGCCGTCCACCCAGGCCCGTATCGCATCGGTAATGGATGAATCTGTCATGTGCTTATTACATCGGCTGCTCACGCGATCCGGCATCGGCGATCGCTCACAGCGAACACCGGCCCGGGAACATCCGGCGTCCCTCCTGCATTGAGTCGGCATAGCTCAACTTGACTGCCGAAGGGGAGATCATGGCTTCGACGTCCACACCGCTCACCCTGCCTGTGCTGCCGCTCGACGACGAGGTCGTGCTGCCCGGGATGGTGGTACCGCTCGACCTGTCCGACCCCGACGTACGGGCCGCGGTGGAGGCCGCCCAGGCCGCCGCTCGGTCCCAGCCGGGCAAGCCCAGGGTGCTGCTCGTGCCGCGCATCGACGGGACGTACGCCGCGACGGGCGTGCTCGGCACCGTCGAGCAGGTCGGCCGGCTCTCCGACGGGGACCCCGGTGCCCTGATCCGCGGGCGCAGCCGTGTGCGCATCGGTGCGGGCACGACCGGTCCCGGCGCCGCCCTCTGGGTGGAGGGCATCGGCGTCGACGGGACCGTCCCGGATCCGCTGCCGGGCTCCGTCACCGAGCTGGTCAAGGAGTACAAGGCGCTCGCCACCAGCTGGCTGAAGAAGCGCGGCGCCTGGCAGGTCGTCGACCGCGTCCAGCAGATCGACGACGTCTCGGCCCTCGCCGACAACTCCGGGTACTCGCCGTTCCTGACGACCGCACAGAAGGTGGAGCTGCTGGAGACCGGCGACCCCGTCGCCCGGCTCAAGCTCGCCACCGAACAGCTCCGCGAGCACCTCGCCGAGCAGGACGTGGCCGAGTCCATCGCCAAGGACGTCCAGGAGGGCGTCGACAAGCAGCAGCGCGAGTTCCTGCTGCGCCGCCAGCTCGAAGCCGTACGCAAGGAGCTGCGCGAGCTCAACGGCGAGTCCGAGGGCGACGAGTCCGACGACTACCGCGCCCGGGTCGAGGCCGCCGACCTTCCCGAGAAGGTCCGCGAGGCGGCCCTCAAGGAGGTCGAGAAGCTCGAGCGGTCCAGCGACCAGAGCCCCGAGGGCTCCTGGATCCGCACCTGGCTCGACACCGTCCTCGAACTGCCGTGGAACGAGCGCACGGAGGACGCGTACGACATCCAGGGCGCCAAGACGGTCCTCGATGCCGAGCACGCGGGCCTGGACGACGTGAAGGAACGGATCACCGAATACCTGGCGGTGCGCAAGCGGCGCGCCGACCGGGGGCTCGGCGTGGTCGGCGGGCGGCGCGGGGGTGCGGTTCTCGCTCTCGTCGGCCCGCCGGGCGTGGGCAAGACCTCGCTCGGCGAGTCCGTCGCGCACGCGATGGGCCGGAAGTTCGTCCGGGTCGCGCTCGGCGGCGTACGGGACGAGGCGGAGATCCGCGGCCACCGGCGCACGTACGTCGGCGCGCTGCCCGGCCGTATCGTCCGCGCCGTCAAGGAGGCCGGGTCCATGAACCCGGTGGTCCTGCTCGACGAGATCGACAAGGTCGGCTCCGACTTCCGCGGGGACCCGGCGGCGGCGCTGCTCGAAGTCCTGGACCCGGCGCAGAACCACACCTTCCGCGACCACTACCTGGAGGTCGAGCTCGACCTGTCCGACGTGGTCTTCCTGGCCACTGCGAACGTCCTGGAGGCCATTCCGGAGGCCCTGCTCGACCGGATGGAGCTCGTCAGGCTCGACGGGTACACCGAGGACGAGAAGGTCGTCATCGCCCGCGACCACCTGCTCCCGCGCCAGCTGGAGCGGGCGGGACTGGCCGAGGGCGAGGTCACCATCGAGGAGTCCGCGCTGCGCAGGCTGGCGGGCGAGTACACCCGTGAGGCGGGCGTCCGGACCCTGGAGCGGTCCATCGCGCGACTGCTGCGGAAGGTGGCCGCCCAGCACGAACTGGGCGACCGGGAGCTGCCGTTCGCGGTCGGCGAGGGTGATCTGCGCGGTCTGATCGGCCGGCCGCACCACGTCCCCGAGTCCGCCCAGGACCCGGCCGAGCGCCGCACGGCCGTGCCGGGCGTGGCGACCGGGCTCGCGGTCACGGGCGCGGGCGGTGACGTCCTGTACGTCGAGGCGTCGCTGGCCGACCCGGAGACGGGCGCGGCGGGACTGACCCTGACCGGTCAGCTCGGTGACGTCATGAAGGAGTCCGCGCAGATCGCGCTGAGCTTCCTCCGCTCGCACGGTGCGGAGCTCGAACTGCCCGTGGCCGACCTCAAGGACCGGGGCGTGCACATCCACTTCCCGGCGGGCGCCGTCCCGAAGGACGGCCCGAGCGCGGGCATCACGATGACGACCGCGCTGGCGTCGCTGCTGTCGGGCCGGCTGGTCCGTACGGACGTGGCGATGACCGGTGAGGTGTCGCTGACCGGGCGGGTGCTGCCGATCGGAGGCGTGAAGCAGAAGCTCCTGGCCGCGCATCGGGCCGGGATCACGACCGTCGTGATCCCCAAGCGGAACGAGGCGGACCTGGACGACGTCCCCGCGGAGGTCCTGGAAAAGCTGGAGGTCCACCCGGTGACGGACGTCCGCCAGGTCCTGGAGATCGCCCTCTCCCCGGCGGAGCTCCCCGTCCCGGCGGCGGCGTAACCCCTCTCGGGGCGCCGCCCCCCGGGCCCCGCTGCCCCTCGAGGGCGGGGCCCGGGGGGCTGCCGGATACCCGGGTGGCCGCCCGGGGTGTCCGTCCTCGAGCGCCGGACGGGCTTGAACGTTGCCCCGTACTGCGGGTGGGCCGGGGTGTCCGTCCTCGAGCGGCGGACGGGCTGGGTGTGACCAGTACCGGGTGGTGCCCGGGGTGTCCGCCCCCCAAGGCGCCGGGCGGGCTGGGTGTGGCCGGTACGGCGAGCGTCAGGCCCGTCCGAGGGCTGGAGACGTCGACGCCTTCCGTCTGGACGGCGCGGCTGTCGCGCGGCAGTCCACCCTGGCCGTCGTGGGCGACGACGCCCATGCCCATGTGGGCCGAGCCGCGGGCGGGCGTGTCCCCGGGGGAGGCGGCAGAAACGGCAGAGGCGGCGGAGGCCGCTCCCAAGGGCCGAGAACCTCCGGCGGAAGAGGGGCCGGTCCCTGACGTTGGTCTACGCCTGCGAAATACTGGCCGAGCTGCGGCAACGGCCGCCACCGAAAGAAACTTTCATCGTCGGGAAAGCGTGCGAGGGGTGCTGACGTGCACGGAAGCGGTACGGGGAGTGAAGAGGAGCCCACGGGAGGGAGTGGTGTGGACCACGAATTCCAGGAGTTCCTCGCCCTGGAGCGCGAGTTGGCCGTCTTTCTGCGCCGCGCCCGCGCGAACTCCGGCGAAATGGCCCGCGAGGTCCACCCCGAACTGGAGCCCGCGGCCTACGGGCTGCTCGTGCGCCTCGAGGAGTCGGGCCGGCAGCGCGCCACCGACCTCGCGGCCTTCTTCGGCGTCGGCAAGGCGACCATGAGCCGGCAGCTCCGCGCGCTGGAGGAACTCGGCCTCGTCGCCCGGGAGCCCGATCCGGCCGACGGTCGCGCCTCCCTCGTCCGGCTCACCGACGAGGGGCTCGCCCGCTTCCGGCGGGTACGGAACGCGCGGCGCGAGCGCTACGTACGGAAGCTGGCCGACTGGGACCGCGGCGAGGTCGGCGAACTCGCCCGGCTGCTCCACCAGCTCAACACGCGGGCGGAGGGCGCGTAGGGCCGCACAGGGACAGGTCCGCGCGGCTGAGCCCCGCGGCGCAGGGTCAGGCCCCCCGCAGCCGTGCGTACACCGCCGTCGCGTCGTCGTGCGTCTTCCAGCGCAGTGCACCGCCCCGGGCCGCGTCCGCGCGCTCCAGCGCCCGCACCCGCTCGATCAGCCCGTGCGGGCCCTCCTTGCCGAGCAGCCCCATGAGGTCCGCCCAGTCGCCCTCCTCGAAGAGGTCGGTCCAGCGGGACGCCCCGTCGGTGAGCGCCGCCACCGCCCGTACCTCCGCGCGCGGCGTACGGCCCGTGACCGCGCGCCCCGCCACCTCCGGGTCCGCTGCCGCCGTGAAGAAGCCGCCCTCCTGGTTGCGCAGGGCGTCGGTCGCGCTCAGCGAGCGGAGGATCTCCCGCGGGATCCGGTCCAGCCGGTCGTCCAGCACGGCCCGGACCGCCCCGTCCGGCGACTCCAGCAGCAGCGTCGAGTCGGAGAGGACGAGGTGCTCGACCCACTCCTCGTCCCAGCGCGCGACGACGGCCGTCGCCTGCGGCGTTCGCACGTGAGAAAGGTCACAGGTGTCACGGTGGGCATCCGCGGTGCGCCGGATGGACAGCGCGAGAACCTCTGTCAGCGGAATATCCCGCCGCGAACCGGACAGTTCGATCAGCGCGCCACCGAGCCGGGCGGTGAACCACGGCACACCGTGCACACAACCGACATCTCCCGCCGGCGGAGTCACCCCGTCCAGGACCACCAGGGAACCGCCCTGGCCCGAGGCCGGGACGGCGACGGATGCCCAGTCCTCGTTGGGGCGTTCGGGATCGCCGGGCTCGGTGACGAGTGCACAGTGCATGATCCCCAGTCTGCCCGAGCCGCCACGACTCCTTCACGAAGCCCACCAGAACGCGCAATTGACCTGGACAACCCGGGCGACCAGCGGCTTTTGGCCGGAATGATCGACTCCGACGGGCTGCGGGCGCGCATCCTGCCAAAGCCCGGGCCGAAGTTCCAGCCCGTGCCCCGGACGCGGGGGGAGCGCACCCCTGGGCGAGTTGTTGACCAACTCCTGAGTGTTGTTCACTCGTTCGGGTGGCGGAGCGGCCGATGCGCGTCCCCCTCCCAAAAGCGCTGGAATGGTCGTAAGCCGTGCCAGGGGTGGGGGCGTTCTCGTGTTGTGACCGGCCGTCACCTCTGCTTCATGGGCGGACGAGTCGAGAATGCGAGCACCGGTGCAGAAGAAGCGGCCTCGGGGCAAGGGCGTAACGCCCGGTACGGCGTCTTCGGGGCGGGAGGCGACGACCCCCGCGACCACCGCGGGGAACCCCACAGGGACCTACCAGGCCGGACCGGCCCCCACCGGCACGGGAACGGGACGCGAGGGCCTGGTCCCCGGCGGGCGATCCGTCCGGGTGCGCAGCCGGCTCGTCGCCGGCGTCGCGGCGGTCTCCCTGACCGTCGTCGCGGCCGGTGCCCCGGGCGTCCTCGCGACCTCCGACGAACTGACCGAGTCCCAAGGACTCGTCACCCTTGCCGAGCTCAACCGGCAGGCCGTCACCCTCGCCCACTCCATCGCCGACGAGCGCGACGAGGTCACCGCATACATCGCGGCGGGCCGCGACGACCAGACCGGACCCAAGAAGGACCGCCGGGCCGTCTCCGGCAGCCGCAGCGCCCGTGTCGACCGCCAGATCGACGAGATCCGCGGCAACATCCCGTCCGACCACGCCGATCTGACCCGCGGCCTCGCCACCGTGCCGTCCGTCCGGCGCAGCGCGATGGGCGGCAAGGGCACCGCCCTCGAGGCGTACAAGGCGTACAGCGACATCATCACCGCGCTGCACACGCTCGCCGACGAGCTCGCAGAGAAGACCCCGGCCCGCGCCGCCGACTCCACCCGCGCGCCCGCCGCCCTCGGCCTCGCCGTCGAGCAGGCGTCGGCGACCCGCGGACTGCTGCTCGCCGCCCTCTCCGTCCCCGGACCGTCGAACGACGGCCCGGCCTACGACCCCGTCACCGGGCTCCCCGTCGAGGACGAGGGCGACAAGGAGACCGAGGCCGCACGGGGCGTCCTGAGCGCCGCCGCCCAGCAGGCCCGCGTCCGTGAACTCGCCGCGCTCGCCGACTTCGACCAGGCCGCGAGCAGCGACGCCCGCGACCGCCTCGGTGCCACGGTCACCGGCCCCGACATCAAGACCGCCGAGGGCTATCTCACCCGCCTCACCGACCAGCCCGAGCTGTCGGAGAGCGACCTCAAGTCCAACCGCGAGAAGCTCGAGTCGTCCCTCTCCGACCGTATCGAGCAGATGCGGGGCGTCGAGTCCGCGCTCGCCTCCGCCCAGGTCGAGCGGCTGGAGCAGCTGCGCGACGACGACGTCACCGCCCTCGAGCTGCGCATCGCCCTCCTCGGCGGCTGCCTGCTCGTCGCCATCGGCATCTCCGCGGCCGTCGCCCGCACCCTCACCCGACCGCTCGCGGTCCTGCGCATCGGCGCCGCCCGGCTCGCCGCCTCGCCCGAGGCGGTGGCCGAGGAGCCCGTCCGCTTCACCGGCCGCAACGACGAGTTCGCCCAGGTCGTACGGTCCCTGAACGCCCTGCACGGAAAGCTCGTCGACCTCGCCGCGCGCGCCGACCGGCTGGACACCTCGCACGACGACCTCACGGCCACCCGCGAGGAACTGGCCACCCAGCGCGCCGAGCTCCAGGGCCGGGTCGCCGAGGTGACCGAGCAGCTGGAGCAGCTCCGGGAGACCGTCAGCCACACCTTCGTCAACCTCTCGCTGCGCACCCTCGGCCTCGTCGAGCGCCAGCTCGGTGTCATCGAGAAGCTGGAGGAGCGCGAGCAGGACCCGGAGCGCCTCGCCACCCTCTTCAAGCTCGACCACATGGCCACCGTCATGCGCCGCCACAGCGAGAACCTGCTGGTGCTGGCGGGGGCCGAGCACGGGCACGGCCATGTGAACCCGGTGCCGCTGGTCGACGTCATGCGCGCCGCGGTCAGCGAGATCGAGCGGTACGAACGCATCACCATCCAGTCGTTGCCGCCGCACGCACAGGTCGCCGGGTTCGCCGCGGACGACCTCAGCCACCTGGTCGCCGAGCTGCTCGAGAACGCCACCTCCTTCTCGCCGCCCGACGCCCAGGTCGAGCTGTCCGGCTGGCTGCTGGAGAGCGGTGAGGTGATGCTCTCCGTCCAGGACGAGGGCATCGGCATGACCGCCGGCCGGCTCGACGAGTTCAACGCCAGGCTCGCCGACCCCGAGCCCGCCCCCCGAGACACGGAAGGGGAGGGCCTGGGGCTGAGGGTGGCCGGTCTGCTGGCGCGCCGGCACGGCGTACGCGTGCAGCTGCGCGAGCAGAAGCACGGCGGGATCGCCGCGGTCGTCGTCGTCCCGCAGGCACTGCTGCCGACCGCTCCGCCCACCGCCGCCCCGCAGACGGCCCCCGTCCCGGGCGCCGCACCCGCGCTGAACCTGCCGGGCTCGGTCGCCGAGGCCAACTCCAACGCTCTGCCGGGCCGCATGGCCGGGCGCGATCCGCTGATCGCTGCGGCGGAGCAGTCGGTCAACGAGGCGGAGGAGGCGGAGGAGGCGGAGGCCCGGGCCGAGGTCGAGGCCACCGCCGAGGAGCCGTCGGCGTCGGAGCGCGAGCCCGAGCAGGCCACCGCGCAGGAGCCGAACGAGGTGCAGGAGCCGGCCACCGCCCCCGAGGCCACCCTCCAGGTCCGCCTCCCGCACCCCTCGCCCGAGCCCGACACCCACGAGCGGATCGCCGACGGCGTCGACGGGCTCGACGGGATCGAGGGCGCAGCCGGCCCTGATGTCACCGAGCCGGTCACCGACAAGGGCCTGCCCAAGCGCACGCCCAGGATCGTGGGGCCTGCCACCGCGCCGACGGAGCGCACCAGGTCCGTCGACGCGGAGGCGCTGCGCCGCCGCCTCGGCGGCTTCCACCAGGGGGCGAAGGACGGCCGCCGGGACGTCGAGGCGGAGCTCGCCGAAGCCACGCAGAACGTCCGGATCACCGTCCAGGAAGACCAGGAACACAGCGAGGAATCGGGGGACACCGTCGAGGAGGCACGTAGTTGACCGCCACCGGCACATTCGGGCTGAGCAGTGAGGCCCGCAACCTTCACTGGCTGTTGGGTAACCTTGTGGAGGAGGTTCCAGGAGTCCGCTCCGTCGCCGTCGTGTCGTCCGACGGACTCCTGCTGCTGTCGTCCGACCCGGCGCACAACTCCGCCTCCGCCGCTGCCACCGGCGCACGCCAGGACGGTCCGCGCGGCTCCAGCGCCGACCTCGCCACCATCGTCTCCGGCATCGCCAGCCTCACCATCGGGGCGGCCAAGCTGATGGACGGCGGCGGCGTCAAGCAGACCATGGTCACGATGGAGGAAGGCAGCGTCTTCGTGATGTCCATCAGCGACGGCTCGCTGCTCGGTGTGAACGCGGCCCCCGACGTCGACATGGGCGTCGTCGCGTACCACATGGCGCTCTTCGTCGGTCGCGCCGGACACGTACTCACCCCCGAACTCCGCAGTGAGCTGCGCAAATCGTTGGAGAGCGCCAAGTGATGTCCGCCGCCGCAGAACCCGCCCCCCGGCTTCCCGTACGCGGCGAGGGCAAACGCCCCGCTCGTGTCCGCCCGTACTCGCTCACCGGCGGCCGCACCCGCTTCGGCCACGTCCTCCTCGTCGAGACGTTCGTCGCCGCGCTCGAAGCGGCCGACGAGCGCAAGGAGCTGACGAACGGAAACCTGGCCTCCCGGGTCATGCCGGAGATGCGGGCCATCGTCGAGCTCTGCCGTCGGATGCGTACGGTCGCCGAGATCTCGGCGCTGCTGAAGATGCCGCTGGGCGTCGTCCGGGTGCTGCTCAGCGACCTGGCGGACCAAGGAAAGATACGTGTGTACGGGAACGGGTACGGCACCGGCCAGCCCGACCGCGCGCTGCTCGAAAGGGTGCTGAGTGGACTCCGTCGTCTCTGACCTCCCCACCGTCGTGGAGGACGAGAACGTACAGCCCTGGCAGAACGACCACAGCCGCGCCCCGGTCGCCACCAAGATCGTGGTCGCGGGGGGCCTCGGCGTGGGCAAGACGACCTTCGTCGGGTCGGTCTCCGAGATCACGCCGCTGCAGACCGAGGCGCTGATGACCCAGGCGAGCGAGGAGACCGACGATCTCACCGCCACGCCCGGCAAGGTCACCACGACCGTCGCGATGGACTTCGGGCGGATCACGCTCGACGACGACCTCGTGCTGTACGTCTTCGGCACACCGGGCCAGCCGCGCTTCTGGTTCATGTGGGACGACCTGGTGCGCGGCGCGATCGGCGCCGTCGTGCTGGCCGACACGCGCCGGCTGAAGGACTGCTTCCCGGCACTCGACTACTTCGAGAGCTGCGGACTGCCCTACATCGTCGCCGTCAACCACTTCGAGGGGACGCCGGCCTACGAGGCCGAGGACGTACGGGAGGCCCTGACCGTACCCCCGCACGTGCCGATCGTGATCATGGACGCGCGCAAGCGGATCACGGTGATCGAGTCGCTGCTCGCGCTCGTGGGCCACGCGCTCGACGTCACCCCCGAACAGCCCCGTCCAGTCCCCGCCCCGTAACGAAAGAGCCCCGCCATGCGGAAGATCCTCATAGTCGGCGCCGGTCAGTCCGGACTCCAGCTCGCCCTCGGCCTCCAGGCACAGGGCTACGAAGTCACCCTGATGTCCAACCGCACGGCGGACGAGATCCGGTCCGGCCGGGTCATGTCCACGCAGTGCATGTTCGACACGGCGCTCCAGCACGAGCGCGACCTCCAGATCAACTTCTGGGAGTCGCAGGCCCCGAGGATCGAGGGCCTCGGCGTCTCCGTCGCCGGCCCGGACTCCCAGCGGGTCATCGACTGGGTCGGCAAGCTCGACGGCTACGCCCAGTCCGTCGACCAGCGCGTCAAGATGGCCGGCTGGATGGAGACCTTCGCCCAACGCGGCGGGCAGCTCGTCATCCACGGTGCCGCCGTCTCCGACCTGGACTACTTCTCCCGCACGTACGACCTGGTGCTGGTCTCCGCCGGCAAGGGCGAGCTGGTGTCCATGTTCGGCCGCGACGCCTCCCGCTCCCCTCACGCCGAGCCGCAGCGCGCCCTCGCCGTCTCCTACGTCCACGGCCTCGGCCCGCGCCCCGAGCACCCCGACTACGACGCGGTCCGCTGCAACCTGGTGCCCGGCGTCGGCGAGCTCTTCGTCATGCCGACGCTCACCACGTCCGGCCGCGCCGACATCCTCTTCTGGGAGGGCGTTCCCGGCGGCCCGCTCGACGTCTTCCACGGCGTGAAGGACCCCGCCGAGCACCTCTCCCTCACGCTGGAGCTGATGGAGAAGTTCACGCCCTGGGAGTACGCGCGTGCGACGAAGGTGGAGCTGACGGACGCCAACGGCACGCTGGCCGGCCGTTACGCCCCGACCGTGCGCAACCCCATCGGCCGGCTGCCGGGCGGCGGGCTCGCCCTCGGCGTCGCGGACGTCGTCGTCGCCAACGACCCGATCACCGGCCAAGGCTCCAACTCGGCGTCGAAGTGCGCCGCGGCGTACCTCGCGTCGATCGTGGAGCACGGCGACAAGCCGTTCGACGAGGAGTGGATGCAGTCCACGTTCGACCGCTACTGGGACACCGCCCAGCACGTCACCAAGTGGACCAACGCGATGCTCGGCGTCCCGCCGGAGCACGTCCTCAACCTGATCGGCGCAGCGGGCGAACTCCAGCCGGTGGCGGACCGGTTCGCGAACGGGTTCAACGACCCGGCGGACTTCGAGAACTTCTTCTACGACCCGGAGAGGACGAACGCCTACCTGGGCTCCGTGACGGGGGCTGCTCAGGCTTCTGACCAGTGATCCGGTAGTCGTCATCGGTCGTTGTTGGGCGCAGAGCTGCCCACGTACCCGACCGCCGAGCGAGTCATGGACTGAGGCTCGGCAAGAGTGGACCTTCGCGGGCAGTTGCGAGTAGCACTCCCGGGACAGGAGCGCCGTCGCGGCCGACGGGTGCTCCCGCCGCACCGTGCGCGGTGGGAGCACCTTGAGCGTCGGCAGAAAGCGACTACGTGCCGACAACGGCCCCTGATGTGCGTTTCGGCAGGTCGGGGGCCGTCGGTCTTCTCCGACCTCGAGGAGCGAACGCCTACCTGGGCGAGGTCCCGTGCGGCGCGTGTCGCGAGGCCGTCGGGCGGCCAGGGAGGGGGCGCTCCTCCCCGGCCTCCCCGGCCTCCCCGGCCGTTCCGGGTGGGACGTCCGGGATCTCCGGGAGTTCCGGCGGCGTGTAGCCGCTCAGGGACGCTGCCCCGGGGTCCGGGCGAACGGCTCCCAGGAGCGGGTTCGAGGCGACGGGGGAGACCTTGACCCGGGTGCCGGGGCGGGCCTGGACGACCTGGCCGTCGCCGAGGTAGATCGCCACGTGTGTGGCCTTTGGGAAGTAGACCACCAGGTCACCGGGGCGCAGTGACCGCAACGGCACCTTCGGGAGGCGTGCCCACTGCTCCTGGCTGGTCCGCGGGATGGCGCGGCCCGCCGCGGCCCAGGCCCGGGAGACGAGGCCCGAGGAGTCGAACGACTCCGGCCCCTCCGCACCCGGCCCGTACGGCTTGCCGACTTGCTCGACGGCGTACTCCAGCGCCTCCCCGCCCTCCTCCGACGGCGCCCGCGGGCCGTCCAGCACGCCCGTGTCCAGCAGCTCGGTCTGCGCCTCCCGCGCGCCCGTGCGCTCCAGCGCCGCCAGCTCGGTGAGCTCGTCCGCGGTGAGGGACGTCAGCAGCTCCTCCAGTTCCTTCAGCCGCGCCTGCGCGGCGTCGCGCCGCTCACGCCGCGCCTCGGCGAGCGTCTGCTGGGCGTCGAGGGCCTGGCGGGAGCGCGTGGCCAGCTCGTCGGCGCGGATCTCGCCCCGCTCCAGGCGAGCGATCGTCGCGAGGCGGTCGCGGGCCGCACGCTCCATCAGATGCCCCTGGTCCAGGGCCTGCTGCGGGCTGCGGGAGAGCAGGAGCTGCAGATAGTCCGAGAGGGCGGAGCTGCCCCGGTACTGCTGCCGGGCCAGCCGGCCCGCGTCGCTTCGGCCGCGGTACAGGGCGTTGCGGGCCTCGGCGAGCTCGACACCCAGCCGCTTCGTCTCGGCGCGCTGGGCCGTGAGCCGTTCCTCGGACGCGTTGTACGCCTCCCCGGCCTCCTCGGCCAGCCGGTACAGCTGCTGGAGCTCGGTGAGCAGTGCGGCGATGCGCTTCGGCTCGGCGGCGGGGGCGGGGGCGGTGGCCGTGGTCGACGCGAGGGCCGTGGCGGCGGCCAGGGCGGTCGTGCAGATCGTCCGCAGCAGTCTGCCTGACACGTCATCACCTCCGGTTGGTCACAGGAGCGATGATGTGCCCGTGATGGTGTGATGAACGCCCGACTGGCCGGTTCGGCGCAGCAGCGTCACCCGCGACGGGCCGATCGGCGGGCACCGCGGCGTGGCGACTGGCCACGGTGGTCCGCGGCGAGCTCGGGGCCCCGCCCTCAGCCCCCGGGACGTGCCCGGCACCGTGGGGTGGCCCCGGGTGTCGGTCCTCAAACGCCGGAACGGCCCTTGAAATGCGCCCGGCACCCTGCGGTGGGCCCGGGTGTCCGCCCTCAAGCGCCGGGCGGGCTCGAAGTGTGCCGGTACCGCCGGGTCGGCCCGCCTGTCCGCCCTCAATCGCCGCGCGGGCTCCGACGAGCCCGCCGGGTCGCCCCACGCCCGCCAGGGCGTAGGGGCATGGCTGGGGCGAAGCCCCGTGATCCGGCCTCACCCGAAGGCTCACCCACGCCCGCCAGGGTAGGGGGAGGGGGCACGGGGGCGGAGCCCCGAAACGGGTCTGGGGCGGAGCCCCATTGGGGGGCTGGGGGCTTGCCCCCAGTTCGGGAAGGGGCGGGGTGGGGGAAAGCCCGCCGTAGGCGCGGGGACCCCCCGAGGGGGCGGCGGGGCTACCCCCTAGTGGCCCACAGGCAGCGCGTACAGGATGCTGTCGCGCCAGACGACGGCCGTGCGGCCCGCGACGACTCCCCGGTAGCCGCCCGGTCTCGCGGGTGCGCTGCCGCCCGCGTCCTGGAACTTCCACAGACGGGTGCCGTCCGCCGTACGGAACGCCGTGACCTGGGTGGCCTCCAGCGCCAGCGCGGTGCGGCCGCCCGACGAGAGCAGCACACGCGGCCGCCCCCCGCCCCCCGCCTCCGTAGGCCGTGACCAGCGCGCCACGCCCGTCGCCGCGTCCAGGGCGTACAGCTGGTGGTGCGCGGTGCCGAGGTAGAGCGTGCCGTCGTGGACGACGCCCTCACCGAAGGCGTTCCGGCCGGTGGCGCCCGGGGCGGGGGCTCCGGCCGCCTGCCACACGCGCTTGGCGCTGCGCGTGTCGAACGCGTGGAGGCCGGCGCCGACCGCCGCGTACACCCGGCCCGCCGGGTCGCCGGAGACGGTGGTGTCCGGCAGCACGGCGGTGAAGTACTTGCCCCACACACGCTTGCCGTCGACCCGGTCGTACAGCGTGAACAGCGCCAGGCCCTTGCCGGCCTTCCGCTGCTGCGGGGTGAGCGAGCCGCCGTCCTGCCGGACGAGGATGCCGTCGGGGCGCACGGCGACGCCCTGGTACTTCGGCAGCGCGTCGCGGGCGCGGCCGTTGGGGACCTGGGCGCGCCAGAGTTCCTTCCGGGCGACGGCGTCGTACGCGAAGAGGTACGTGCCCGCGCCCGCCGTCCCGGTGAACCAGACGACCGGTCCGTCGGCGGCGGCGACGGAGGTGACGTGCGCGGGGGCGGCGGCGCGGTGCCGGACGGTGCCGTCCTGCGGCGAGAGCCACAGGAGGTTCGCCGCACCGATCACGAAGACGCTGTCGCCCGCGACGAGGGGCCGGTGCGGGGTCTGCGCGTCCGACTGGGTCCAGAGGCGGCGGCCGGTGCGCAGATCGACGCCGGTGGTCCCGCGCGCGTCACCGAGGACGACGACCCGGTCGCGCCACACCGCGGCCTCGATGGGGCCGCTGCCCGTGTGCCGGTACGCCCAGAGGGGCGCGGGCGGCACACCGGGGACGGGCTCGGGGGCCTTCTCCGGGGTCTTGGGGGCGGCCGCGGGCTCGCCCTCCCCACCGGCGAAGGCCACGCCGATCCCCCCGCCGAGCAGCAGTCCGGCCACGCCGGCCACGGCCCCGGCGACCACCACCCGCCGCTCGGCCCCGGCCTTGGCGGCCAGCACGGAGGCGGTGAGGTCGGACTTGGGACCGGTGGGCGGGGCGGGGGGTGCGACTTCGGGTGCCACGGCGGGGGCCGCCACAGCAGGTGCGGCCGCGGGTGCGACTGCGGGCGCCGCGGCCACCGCGGGTGCGGAGGCGGGCGCCGCGGACACGGCCGGCCCGGTCGCCGCCCCGCCCACCCGCGCCCGCGGGATGCCCAGTGCGGCGGTGACCTTGTCGCCGACGCGCAGGCCGACGGCCCCGAGGGCGAGGGTCTTCCGCCCTGTGCCGGGCTCCGCGGGCGCCCGGGCCGCCGACACCGCGGCGGCCTGGGCCGACAGGGCCGTCAGCACGGACTCCGGGAGCCAGCCGTCCTTGGCCAGGGCCGACGCGCCCTCCAGGGCGAGGGTCGCCGCGGCCGTGCCGGCCGTGGGGCGGGCGGAGGGGTCCTTGGCGAGGCAGGAGGCCACCAGGTCGCGCAACTCCTCGGGAACACCGCCCAGTCCGGGGGCGTCGGCCGTGAGCGACGCATCGTCGGGGAGGGCCGGGGTCGTGCCCGTGGCAGCGTAGGCGAGGAGCAGGCCCAGGACGAAGATGTCGGACGCGGTGCCGGGCTGTTCGCCCGCGACCTGTTCCGGGGTGAGGTAGGCCAGGCGCACGGAGAGTCCGCCGCCCTGGCCGGGCTGGGCGTGGGCGGCGGCGCCGAGGGCGCCGAACGCCGTGAGCCGGGGTCCGTCGGCCGCCAGCAGGACGGTTTCCGGGGTGAGGCCGTGCAGCACCGTGCCGGTCGCGTGGACCCGGGAGAGGGTCTCGGCGAGGCCCGCGCCCAGTATCCGTACCGCACGCTCCGGCAGGGGCCCGGCGAGGGCGATGGCCTCGGCGAGCGTGAGGGCGGGGACGTACGCGTAGGCGGTCCACAGCCCCGGCCCGTCCGTGGCCGCGCCGGCCGGGGCGGGCACCCAGCCGCCCGCGAGCCGGTCCGCCGTGCGCGCCTCCGCCTCGAAGCGGCGCCGGAACGCGGGCAGGGCCGCGAGCTCGGGCCGGGCGAGGGAGACGACGACGGTGGCGTCGCCGGCACCGCCGTGTGCGACGTACTGGACGGCGCTCGCGGACTCGCGGAAGCGCGACAGCGTCGTGTACGGACCGATGCGGCGCGGATCGTGGTGCTGAAGCGGCTCCATCGGCGAGCTCCCCCCTGGTGGTGCGGTCCGCGGTGATCCTATTCGGTCACCGTGCGCCGCGCTTCGGCTTCGACCAGGGCCAGTTGAGGGTGCGGCGCTCGCGGCCGCCGGGGGCGTACTCGTACCGCCAGCCGCGCGGCAGCCCGAGCCGCTTGGTGTGGCCGGCCGGTACGCGCCGGTACGCGTACACGGTGGGCGGCCCGCCGGCGTCGTCCGGCACCGGAACCTCGTACCACAGCGGGGGGTTGCCGGTGGGGCCGACGAGAACGGGCAGGACCCGGCCGTCCAGGGGGCCGCCGACGAAGGGGGTGTTCTCGCTCTTCACCCGCCCAGTCTCGCGCAGGTGCCCGGTCACGTCGTTCCGGAGGGGGTGGGGGTGTCCCCCGGGAAACGGGCTACAGCAGGTGGCCCGCGTCGCCCACGACGGGAAGGACCCGGCGGGCGAGCGCCCCGACCGGGCCCGACGGGGTCTCCAGGGCGAGCAGGTCCCTGACGACGCCCGCGGTCTCCTCGTCGGAGGCCGCGGTCGCGGCCAGCAGGGCGACGAGGTGGTCGACGAGCCAATCCCGCAGTTCGCCGGCGGGCGGCTGCTTGTCCTCGTCCAGCCAGATCAGCGAGGCCGCCTCGACCGCGGCGATCCAGGTGCGCACCATCATGCGCAGCCGCGGGCCCGGGTCCGGGACCGAGAGGTGGACCAGGATCTGCTCGGCGGCGGCGCGCCGCACCTCGTCGACGATCGCGCTGGTACGGGACGTCTCGGCGACGCTGCCGCCGCGGAGGAGCGCGCTGAACGCGGCGTCGTGCTCGTCGACGAAGACGAGGTAGCGGTCGAGGACCCGGCCGAGCCGCTCGGTGGGCGGCGCGGTGGGCGGCTCCGCGAAGCACAGCACGAGCGCGTCGGCGGAGCTGCGCAGGGCGGCCTCGTACAACTGCTGCTTCCCGCCGGGGAAGTAGCGGTAGACCAGCGGCCGGGACACTCCGGCAGCCTCGGCGACGTCGTCGAGCGACACGTCCTCGGGCGCCCGGTGCCCGAACAGGGTGAGGGCGGCGATGAGCAGCTGGCTGCGCCGCTCCTCCACACTGAGGCGCCGGTACGCGCGATTCGCCGCGGGAGCACTCGGGGTCATACGGGGCAGCGTAACCGCCGTGTCCACGGGCCCCCCGGCGCTGCCCCCTCGCAGGACGGTCTCCAGGCCGCCGGCCCCGAGCTCTTCCACGGCCTGCGCCCCGCGCCCCGGAGGCTCAGGCCAGCAGTCCCGAGCTCTTCCACAGCCTGCGCCCGGCGCCCCGCAGCACGCCGATGTCGTCGAGGAAGTCCGTGAGGCGCTTCGCGCCGGTCTGCATCACCTCGCGGCGGTGGCCGCTCGCCTTCACCTGGGCGACCGCCTCCCGCCGGTCCAGGCCGACGTTCTCGTACACCTTGGGGTTGATGAAGCAGACGGAGAAGACGCGCGCGGCCTCGCCGCAGCTGAGGCGGGTGAACTCCTGCTCCCACCGCGGCGCGGTCACCATCTGGCGGCGCAGCTCCTCGCGGGCGTAGCGCACATGGCGGGCCTCCTCCACCACATGGATGCGGGTCACGCCGCGGACCAGCGTCTGGATGCGCTCGTCCGGGAAGGTGAGGCGCTGCATCCAGTCGAGGATCTCCTCGCCGAGCAGCGTCGCGGCGAACGAACCGGGCGTGGTCGACACGGTCTTCAGGACGCGCGCCAGGTTGTGGTAGACCCGCGGTACCGGATACGCCGGGGTGCCGCCCTTCTGGATCATCTTCGCGAACATCATCGAGTGCCGGCACTCGTCCGCGATCTCCGTGAGCGCGTACCGTACATGATTGCTGGTCACGGACTTGTCGTAGATGTGCCGCACGAGCAGCTGCATCAGGATGATCTCGAACCAGATGCCGAGCGACGCGAGCGACGCCGCCTCGTGCCGTGCCAGGTCCATCCGCTGTTCCTCGGACATCCTCTTCCACAGCGGTGTGTCGTACAGGGACACCAGCTCGGGCGGCCAGAACCACTTGCCCTCCTCGATCGGGGCCTCCCAGTCGAGCTCCGTCTCGGGGTCGAAGGAGTGCTTGGCCGAGGATTCGAGCAGGCGCGCGGCGACCTGTTCGCGGTCCCGCAGCGGGCCGAGGGCGTCGCGGAGGAGCGTGAGATCGCGTGGGGTCACAGTCGTCATGCCTCTTATGAGACTGCGCGTCAGTAAGACCGTCAATCCCCTGTGCGGTACTTGTTGACTGAGCGTCTACCAACGTGTGAGCCTGCCAACAGACCGTCAGTTCGTCAGTGAGAGCAGTTCGTCAGTGCGAGGCGAGGGAGCCTTTCGTGTCGACGTTTGATCACTACACCAACCCGCCCCAGGAACCCGTCTGGTCCGTCCCGGCCTCCGGTGCCGCCCGCTTCAGCTGGGAGTACGACGACGGCCGCGACCGCCTCCTCGCCCTCTACCAGAAGGGCAAGGACAAGCAGTGGGACGGCGCAAAGCGGATCGACTGGGACATCGAGGTCGATCCGTACGACCCGCTCGGCACCCCCGACGAAGCCCTCAGCCTCTACGGCACCCGCCACTGGTCGAGGATGACCGAGAAGGACAAGGGCGAGCTGCGCCGGCACTACTCCTCCTGGCAGTTCAGCCAGTTCCTGCACGGCGAGCAGGGGGCGATGGTGTGCGCGGCGCGGATCGTCGAGTCCGTGCCCGACCTCGACGCGAAGTTCTACTCCGCGACCCAGACCATGGACGAGGCCCGGCACGCCGAGATCTACGGGCGCTTCCTGCACGAGAAGATCGGGATGCTCTACCCGATCAACGACAACCTCCAGGGTCTGCTCGGCGACACCCTGCGCGACTCCCGCTGGGACATGCCGTACCTCGGGATGCAGGTCCTCATCGAGGGGCTCGCCCTCGCCGCGTTCGGAATGATCCGCGACACGACCGACAAGCCGCTGCCCAAGCAGATCCTGGCGTACGTCATGCAGGACGAGGCCCGGCACGTCGCCTTCGGGCGGATGGCGCTGCGTGACTACTACAAGCAGCTCACGGACGCGGAGCTGCGCGAGCGCGAGGAATTCGTCATCGAGGGCTGCTACCTCATGCGCGACCGCATCCGGGGCCTGGAGGTGCTGGAGGACTTCGGTATCCCGCGCAAGGAGGCGGAGGAGTACACGGAGCAGTCCGAATTCCTGCACCTCTTCAGGAAGCTGCTCTTCAGCCGGATCGTGCCGTGCGTGAAGGACATCGGCCTGTGGGGCGAGCGGCTCCAGAAGGCGTACGTCGACATGGGCGTCTTCGAGCTCGGCGACTCCAACCTCGACCTGCTGATGAGCCAGGACGAGGAGCTCGCGGAACAGCTGGACCGCGAGCGCTTCGCGACGGAGGAGGCGGAGCGGGTGGCGGAGGTGGAGGAGGCGATCGCGGAGGGCGGCGGGGCCTGAACATTTCCGGTGCGCGCCACCGGTCCGGCGCGGCAGCATGGCGGTCATGAACCATGCCGCCGACCGTCCCGCCGCCCGCCGCAGCATCGAAGGGCTCGCCCTCGGCGACGCCTTCGGGGAACGCTGGTTCCCCCTCTTCCGGGAACCGCGGCAGGCGTACGACGAGATCAGGGCCCGGCGCACGCCGCAGGAGCCCGAGTGGCACTGGACCGACGACACCGCCATGGCGCTCGCCCTGCTCCGCGTCCTCGAGGAGCACGGGGCGGTCGACCAGGACCGGCTGGCCACGTGCTTCGCGCTGACGTACGACGCGGATCCGGCTCGCGGGTACGGGCACGGGATGCACATGCTGCTGCCCGCCCTGCTCGGCGCACCAAAGGACTGGCGCACGCTGGCCCCGCAGCTCTTCGAGGGCGGCAGCCTCGGCAACGGGGCGGCGATGCGGGTGGCCCCGCTGGGTGCGTGGTTCTCACGGGACCTGGAACTCGCCGTGCGCCAGGCGGAGCTGTCCGCCCGGGTGACGCACGCCCATCCGGAGGGCGTCGCGGGCGCGGTGGCCGTGGCCGTCGCCGCGGCCCTGTCCGTACGCGGCGAGCTCGACATCGCCGCCGTCGCCGAGCGCACGCCGGCCAGTGCCGTACGGGAGGGGCTGGAGCGGGCCGCCGGGCTGCCGTTCACCACGGAGCCGTGGCGCGCCGCGGACGTCCTCGGGAACGGGCAGCGCATCCGGGCCGACGACACCGTGCCCTTCGCCGTCTGGACCGCTGCCCGGCACTCCGACGACCTGGTGGCCGCGCTGTGGGCCACGGCCGAGGGCTTCGGCGACGTGGACACCACCTGCGCGATCACCGGCGGGATCGTGGGCGCGGCGACCGGCGTCGGGGCCGTTCCCGAGGAGTGGCTCAGCCGACGCGAACCGGTCCCGGGTGGGGGAACGACGTCCGCAGCGTGAACGCGTGCGGGGTCGGGCCGTGTTCGCGGAGGTGCAGCAGGCGCTTCTCGGCCTCCTCGACCGTCGGGCGGTGGCCCGCCTCCACCCACCACATCGTGGTCATCGCCTCCTTCACCCGCTCGAACCACTCGTGGCGCCGGGCCAGGAGCTCACGGTGCTGCCCCTGGTACATGAAGGCGGTCAGGGAATTGGTGTCGCGCCACACCGACATGTTGACGATCAGCCAGTCGTCGCCGAAGACCGGCACGTCCGTCGCATTGCCGCTGTCGCTGCGGAGCCGCCAGACGAAACCGTCGGCCTCGTCGGCGACGGCGTTGACGGGGTCGAGGGCTTCGACGAAGTCCTTCAACTCGGGGGAATCGAGGGGGAATCTGAGTCGCGCGATGTTCACCTGGGCCAGTTCGTAGGCGGGCTGCTCATTGCTCATGGCCGCACGATAGGTCGCACGCCGCCCGTCTGTCCGCCCCGTACCGCGGACCGGGACCGCACGTGCCGCGCCCCCGGACGGAGCCCGGCCTCCCTCAGGGCCCGGCCTCCCTCAGGGCCGCGGCCATCACCGCGCGCGCGATCGGGGCGGCGTCGCCGCCGCCGCTGATCTCCGCGCGGTTGGCCTCCGCGTCCTCGACGACCACCGCGACCGCCACCGCGGGGCGGGGCGCGTCCTGGGCCTGGGCCCAGGCGATGAACCAGGCGTAGGGGACGCCCCTGTTGCCCACGCCGTGCTGCGCGGTGCCCGTCTTGCCGCCCACAACGACGCCTTTCATCGCCGCCCGCGTCCCCGTGCCCTTCTCGACCGCCTCGATCATCATCCGCCGCATCACCAGCGCCGTCGCCGGGTTCATCGCCCGCTGGTAGGAGCGGCGGGGCGTCTCCCGCAGCGTGTCTCCGTCCCACGTCGTGGTCCGCTCGACCAGGTACGGGTACGCCAGCTCCCCGTCGTTGGCGACCGCCGCGGCCACCATCGCCATCTGCAGCGGCGTCGCCGTCGTGTCGAACTGGCCGATGGACGACAGCGCCAGCTGGTCCACGCTCATGTGCCGGTCGAAATTGGACACGGCGACCCCGGACGGGATCCTCAGCTCCTTGTCGTTGAAACCGAACCTGCCCACCGCGTCCAGCATCCCGGGCAGCCCGACCTTCACCCCGAGGTCCGCCATCACGGTGTTGCAGGACCACTGGATCGCGTACGAGAGCGACGCGTCCTCGCAGTCACCCACCGGGTTGGGCAGCTTCGTCCTCGTCCCCGGGATCACATAGGGATCGGGCGTGTCGGTCGGGGCATCGGGGTCGGTGACGACCCGGGCGTCCAGTGCGGCGGCCGCCGTCACGATCTTGAAGGTGGAGCCGGGCGGGTAGGTCTGCCGGATGGCCCGGTTGAGCATCGGATGGGTGTCCGACGCGTTGAGCCGCTTCCAGGCGGCGGTGACGTCCGCACTGTTCCCGGAGAGCAGGCCAGGGTCGTACGACGGGCTGCTGACCAGCGCCAGGATCCTGCCGGTCGACGGCTCGATCGCGGCGACCGCGCCCCGCCGCCCGGCGAGACCGCGGTACGCGGTCTCCTGCAGCGAGGCCTTGACGGTGGTGACGACGCGGCCGCCGGGCCGCTGGGAGCGGGTGAGGTCGTTCCAGAGGGGGAGCGGGGCGAGGAGCGGGTCGGTGCCGGACAGGACCGCGTCCTCGGCGTGCTCCAGCAGGGTCGTGCCGTAGAGCTGGGACGCGTAGCCGGTGACGGGCGCGTACAGCGGGCCGTTGCGGTACGTCCGCTCGTGGCGCAGCTGCTGCCGGGTGTCCTTGGAGCCGGTGACCCGCTGCGAACCGACGACGATGTCGCCGCGCGGCGCCTCGTAACGGGCGATGACCGGGCGGCGGTTGGCCTGGTTCGCATTGAGCGCGTCCGCTTCGATCACCTGCACGCGTACGGCGTTGACCAGCAGCGCGACCAGCAGGACCAGGCAGAGCACGGCGGCGCGCCGGATGTATCGCGTCATCGTCCCTCCCCCGAGGGCGCGGCCATGGTGGGCGGCGGCTCCACGACGGCCCCGGATCCGGCCGCCTCGGGGAGCGGCACGCGGGCCGAGTCGCTGACGCGGATCAGCAGCGCCACGATGATCCAGTTGGTGACGACGGACGAACCGCCCTGCGCGAGGAAGGGCATGGCCATGCCGGTGAGCGGGATCAGCCCGGTCACTCCGCCCGCGATGACGAAGACCTGCACGGCGAGGATGGCGGCGAGGCCGACCGCGACGAGGCGGCCGAAGGGGTCGCGCAGGGCGAGCCCCGCGCGGAAGCCCCGGGCCACGAGCAGCCCGTAGAGCAGGATGATCGCCGCCAGCCCGGCGAGCCCCAGCTCCTCGCCCGCGGTCGCCAGGATGAAGTCGGACTTGGCGGCGAAGCCGATCAGGATCGAGTGCCCGGCACCGAGCCCGGTGCCCTGGATGCCGCCGGCGGCGAACGCGAACAGCGACTGGGCGAGTTGTCCGGGTCCTTGGCCGGCGTCGATGGAGGCGAAGGGATCGCGCCAGTCCTCGATCCGGCTGTGGACGTGCGGCTCGAGGGCGCCGACCGCGACCGCGCCGACCGCGGCGAGCAGCAGCCCCACCGCGATCCAGCCGGTCCGGCCCGTCGCCACGTACAGCATGATCACGAAGAGCCCGAAGAAGAGCAGCGAGGTGCCGAGGTCCCGTTCGAGGACCAGGACGGCGACGCTGATGAGCCAGATCGTGACGATCGGACCGAGCACACGGCCGGTGGGGAACTGGAGCTTCCAGATCCGGCGGCCGGTGTAGGCGAGGGCGCTCTGATTGGCGGCGAGGTAGGCGGCGAAGAACACCGCGAGCAGGATCTTGGCGAACTCGCCGGGCTGGAAGGAGAGTCCGCCGATCCGGATCCAGATCCGGGCCCCGTTCACGGCGGGGAAGAAGATCGGCACGATCATCAGGACCAGGGCGGCGGCGACGGAGACATAGGCGTACCGCTGGAGCAGCCGGTGGTCGCGGAGCAGTACGACGGCCGCGATGAAGAGTCCGACGCCGAGGGTCGACCAGACGAGCTGGGTGGGCGCGGCGCGGAAGCCGGGGGTCTCGAGGTCGAGCCGGTAGATCAGGACCAGGCCGATGCCGTTGAGCAGGACCGCGATCGGCAGCAGGAGGGGGTCCGCGTACGGAGCGCGGAAGCGCACGGCGAGATGGGCGAGCAGCGCGAGCAGTCCGAGTCCCGCGCCGTACGCGACGGCGTCGGGCGGGACGGCGCCGTCGCGGGTGAGCCCGACGTCGACGTAGCCGTAGACGGAGATCAGGACGGCGCAGACGAGGAGCGAGAGCTCGACCCCGCGCCGTTTCGACAGGCGAAGTGCGGGCGGGGGAGCGTCCGCTTCCGTTGCGGTCATGGCACGCAACGTAGCAAGCAGGAATCTTATGTCCGCTTATCTGTGGACTCAGGCGTGCCGTCGGCGGGCGCAGGCCCGTTGCCGCCTCTGTCCTCGTCCACGTCCTCGTGTCCGCCGAGGTGGACGTACTCGGGCAGCCTCAGCCGGGCGACCGCCCCGCCGTCCGGTGCGTTGGAGAACTCCAGCTTCGCGCCGATCGCCGCCGCCTGCCCGACGGCGATCGTCAGCCCGAGGCCGTGGCCCTTGCTGCCCGACTCGGTACGGAACCGCTGGGGGCCGTGCTCCAGCAGGTACGACGGATATCCGGTGCCGTGGTCCCGTACCGACACCACAGGCCCGTCGACCGACACGACGACCGGCCGGTCCCCGTGCGTGTGGGCATTGGTGATCAGATTGCCCAGCACGCGCTCCAGCCGGCGCTTGTCGGTCTCGACGCTCGCAGGCCGCACGATCCGCAGCTCCGTCTCCGAACCGGCCGCCCGCACCGCCCGGACCACCCGCTCGGCGAGCGGCGCGAGTTCATGGATGTCGAGGTCCACGGTCTCGCCGCCCGCGTCCAGCCGGGAGATCTCCAGCAGGTCCTCGGTCAGGGCGCGCATCGTCCGGACCCGGTCCTGGACGAGCTCCGACGGGCGGCCCGGCGGCAGCAGTTCGGCCGCGGCGGAGAGCCCGGTCAGCGGGGTGCGCAGCTCGTGCGCCACGTCCGCGGTGAAGCGCTGCTCGTTCAGCAGCTTCTCCTGGAGCGTGGAGGCCATGGTGTCCAGCGCGCCGGACACCGTGGCTACCTCGTCCTCGCGCCGCGAAGGGTCCTTGGTGCGGGGATCGTTGACGCGGGCGTCCAGATCGCCCGCGCTGATACGGCGGGCCACCTGCGCGGTCAGATGCAGCCGGCGGGTCACACGGCTCACCGCGAACGCGCCCACCAGCAGCGTGGCGCCGATCGCGAGGACGGAGGAGCCGAGGATCGCCCGGTCCAGGTTGCTGATCGTGTCCGCGCTGAGGGTGTAGTCGACGCGTACGGCTATGGCCCGGCCGTCGGCAGGGCCCGCGGCCCACATGGTGGGCCGGTCCTGGAAGTCGGAGACGACCGTCCCGCGCTTGCCGCGCAGGGCGAGGTTCCGCAGCTCGGCCGGAAGCCCCGGCGGATCGATCTCGCCGAACCGGGCCAGCGGCTCGCCCGCCTCGTACGCCTCCGTCACGTCCTCCAGGCGGGCGAGGGCCTTCTCGCGGGCCTGGTCCACGGTCTGGCGCGTCACGGACACATGGACCAGCGCGCCGAGCAGCGCGGCGAGGGCGCAGCACATGACGGTGATGAAGAGCGCGGCCTTCCAGGTCAGCGTCGCGGTCCAGGCGGGGAGGCGGGGGAGGAGCGGATGGCGACGGGGGCGGCGGGCGCGGGCGGCACGGGCGGTCCGGGTGCCGTCGTGGGGGCGGTGGAGGCGGGTGCGGCGCGATCTCATCGGGTGGCCTCCGCCGACGGGACGGGTGCCGGGGACGCCGACGGCTTGACGCGGATGATCTCGTCGCGGGCGGGGAGCATCGCGCGCTGCTGATCGTCCCAGGACCAGGCGGTCCGGTACTCGTATCCGGGGATTCCGGCCGACACGGCACGGACGATCAGGTCCTTGCCGGCCACCTCCACCCGGACGATCGCGTCCGAGTCGGACATGATCCGTATCAGCCCGCCGTCCTGCGGCGTGTAGACCCGGATCGCGGTGCGCTGCTCGGGCATCGTGATGGCGAGGATCAGCTCGTCCTTCCCGTCGCCGGTGAGGTCGCGGTAGTACGGCCTGAGCACCGGGCAGGTGCCGGGCTTCGCACTGCAGTCGCGGATCTGCCGGGCCGTCTGCGGGTAAAGCCCCTCCGCTCCGGTGACCTCCTCGGGGTGGGCGGCCACCTCGGCCTGGACGACGGCGACCGGGTCCACGGAGCGGACGTCACCGTTTCGCACCTTGATCCCCTGGATACGGGTGGTGTCGCTCTCCCCGTAGTCGACGGGCGGCGCCGAGATCGGCGGCAGTTCCGGCCACAGCTCCACGGGCCCTACGGCCGTCGGCGTCGGCCCCGCGCTCTCCAGCCCGCCTGCGCCACCGCACCCGGACAGCAGCAGCACACCGGCCATCGCCGCGAGCGCTGCGCCCATGACGGTGCGGAACGGTTTCACGGGGCTGGCTCCCTGCTGATGCTGCGGCGACGCCGTCTTGCGCGTCAGACGGGGCTCGGGCCGGTCGGTCTTTCGCTCAACCTTAAGCGGAACGACGTACTCGCCGAGGAGATCGAGGCTATCTGTCCGCTATTGCAACGATTCGGCGGTGCTTTGTCGGTTGTGCAACAGGCGCCCACCCGGCCGCTCCGGGGCGCCATTCGCCCATCCGGCGTTTTGAGAACGGACACGCGGGCCCACTGGCCGGTGCGGGGCGCACTCAGCGGGAAGGCCCGCCGCAGGTACCCCCGCCCGCGTCACACCCCCGCCGCCAGCGCCCGTCTGCACAGCGTCAGCAGGCGCTCGTCCTGCTCGATGTCGTGGGAGCCGGAGCCCCCGTCAAGGACGTTGTGACGGCGCGGCCGGGACAGCTCGGCACGCAGCAGCGGCGCGGCGGGGGATGCCGCGGGACCCATCTCGGCGAGGCATTCGGCGACCTCGACGCGGCCGTAGCGGTTCTCCTCCCAGGCCGAGAGCAGAACCGGCAGCGCGTCCCGGGTGTCCCCGGTGACGCGCCAGAGGGCGATCGCGGCGTCCATGCGGAGCCAGCGTTCGCGCGAGGCGAGGAGGTCGCGGAGGGCGGGCGCCGCGGCCGATGCGCGGGGGCCGAGGAAGCCGAGCGCCGCAGCCGCCGAGCGGCGCGCGTCGGGGCCGTCCGCCGCGACGAGTTCCCGCAGCGGCGGCAGTACGGCACCGGCGTCGCCGGAGACCGCCCAGAGCGCCCTCGCCGCGGCCGCGGCGACGGACGGACTCGGGCTCCCCAGCAGCTCGCGCAGCTCCGGCGCGGCGGGCAGCGCCGCGGGCCCGAACGCCGTGAGGGCCCGCAGCGCGGACTCCGTCACCCACTCGCCGCCCCGCTCCCGGGCGCTCCGCAGCATCCGCAGCACCTCGGGCAGCGCCTCGGCCGCCCGGAGCACCCCCAGCGCGATCATCAGCGGGACCGCCCCGTCGTCGAGTTCGGCCTCGCCGAGGCGGCGCCGCAGGACCGGCGCGAGCGGCGCGGCGGCGGCCCCCAGATACGGCACCGCGAACGCGACCTTGCGCGGCAGCTCCGGCTCCTCCAGCGCCACGGCCAGCGCAGGCACCGCTCGCGGATCGCCGAGCCTGGCCAGCGCGATCAGTACGCGCTCGTCCCGTGCGGCGACGTCCGCATCCCCGTTCCGGCCGACGTCCAGGCCCCCGCCCCGGCGACCGCCCCGGCTCCCGTTCACCCCCGCGATCCGCGCCGCGAGCGCGTCCGCCGCGGGCAGCGCCAGCCCGAAGAGGCTCTCCAGCAGGCTCGCCGCCGCCGCCCGCAGCCGTGGCTCCGGATCGCCGAGCTGCGCCCCCACGCACCGCACCAGCTCCTCGTACGGTCCCCGCCAGGTCCGCATCAGGGCGTGGCACATCCACACGGCGTCCGTCCGCTGCGCAGGGTCCCCGCTGCTCAGCCGTCCGACGAGCAGCGCGATCCGCTCGTCGACCCGGTCGCCCAGCGCCGAGTGCAGCGTCCGCAGCAGATCGTCCGTGCCGCAGCCCTCGCCGGCGCTCCCCGGCTCGTCCGCCTCGCGCAGCAGTGCCGTCGCGGTCGCCGCGACATCGGCCGGGAGGCTCTCCGGCCCGCACCGGGCCAGCTGGGTCAGGGCGGACAGACGCAGGCAGGGCGGGTGCACCGGGGCCAGCAGTCCGGTCAGCCAGTGCACCGCCTCCGCGCGCAGGCCGGCATGCCGCAGGGCGATCCGCCCCACCGCCTCGACGAGCGCGAGCCGCACCTCCGTGTCCGGTTCGGCCTCCAGCCGGTCCCGCAGCAGCGCCAGCACCCGCGCGGGCTCCCCGTGCAGCATCGCCAGTGCGCACGGCGCGGCGAGCCGCACCCCGGGGTCGTCGTCCGAGAGCAGCCCGACGAACACGTCCGCTCCGGCGGCGACGGCCGCCGCCGCCATCGCGTAGTTGGCGGCCTCCTCGAACTCCTCCTCGTCCGGGTCGGGTTCGTCGTCCCCGTCGAGCTCGATGCCCCCGATGCTGGTCAGCAACTCCAGGACCGCGCCCCGGTCCTGGACCTCGGGGCTGGCGACGAGCTCCAGCAGGAACGGGATGCAGGCCAGCGTCGAGTCGTACACATCGCCCTGGTGGTGCACTGCGGCGTACATCGCGTCCAGCGCGGCCTCCCGCTCGACCGGATCGGGCGACGCGAGTCCGCGCAGCAGGCCCGGGACATCGTCCGCCGGACCGTACGCATGGCCCAGCGAAGCCCAGTCGACCTCGTCGATCCCCGTGAACACGCCGTTCCCTCCCGCGAGCCAGGTGCCGGGCCGCGTCCGGCCGACCGGGCCGGATCAGCGCCCGGGCCCTGTCCGGCCGATCGTGCCGGGCTGATCGACCGGACAAGGCCTAGAGGAGAGTGTGCACCAGGACCGCGACATCGAGGACTTCGAAAACCGCCACGCCGTACGGCCCCGGTCCCCCGTCCGGGATATTGCCCCTCCGGCACGCCGCCTGCTCCCATGGGCGGTGGGGGTGAGGAAGCGATGGGAATGACCGGACTGCGTGTCACACCAACGGTGAGGTACGGCCGTTCACGGCTGTACGTCAGCCTCCCGGGCGGACGCAACGCCGCCTGGTACGACCGCGACACCAACCGTGTCAGCCTCGTTCTCGGCGAGCTCCGCGACGAGGTACTCGCCGCCCTCGCGCCGTACCTGACCGGCGACTTCACGGTCGGGCCCCCGCCCGTCCCGACCGCCGACGAGCTCGTCCGGCTCGCGCTCCACCCCGACGACGACCTCGCCCCCAACCGCCCCGGCGAGGCCCTGCACCTCGCACTGGACGCCGCGCTGGGCAGGCGGCATCTGCGGGCCGATCCGCGGCTCGCCGAGCTCGACGCCCAGCAGCGGCTCGGCGCCGAGCTCGACCGGCTGGAAGGCACCGGCTGGCGGGTGCTGCACTCCGTGCCGCTGCCCGGCACCGACCGTATCGACCATCTGGCGATCGGCCCCGCGGGCGTGTTCGCGGTACGTACCCTCGCGGCCCGTGGCCGCCGCGTCAGGGTCTTCGACCCTCTGGTCGCGACGGGCCGCGCCGAGCCCCGGCCCGAGCTGCGCTGGGCTCGCAGGGGAGCCCAGCGGGCCTCGCTCGCGCTGGCCGTGGCCGTCCGTCCCGTGCTCGCGGTGGTCGGGGCTGCGCGGCTCGACGTGCCGCCCGTGCCGAGGGACGTACGGATCCTCGCCGACACCGAGGTGGCGGCGCTCTCCCGGCTCGGCGGCGTCCTGAAACCGGCGGACGTCGAGGCGCTGTACGGGCGCGCCCGCGACCGCAGGACCTGGCTGCGCGCCTGACCCCGGCGGCGAGGGCACCCGCGGGTTGCCCCAGGGGCTTATCGCAGGTTGTCCCCCCAGCCGCCCTGCAGCATCGTCTGGAACGCCCACTTCCCGTCCCGCTTGATCAGGACGTCCGCGTACCGCAGCCGCTGCTCGGTGTCCCCCATGGTCATGACCGAGTCGGTGAAGACCACGACCATGGCCGAGGTGAGGAACACGGGCGTGCGCGTCGACTCGAAGGTGATGTCGTCCGCGCCGTCGCCCATCACGTGGGTCATGGTGGCGACGAACTGCTCGCGGTCCCACTGCGCGGACGCTCCGTCGCCCGCCGAGTCGTCGCTCACCAGATTGAGCGGGAAGACCGCCATGTCGGCCATCCGCTCGATGTCACGCCGGCCGCTCGCCGCGTCGTACTCGGCGAACCACTCCTCGATGCTCGCGAGCTCGCCGGGGGTCGGGGTGTAGCCGGTGTCGGGCAGGTGGGGCACGGTCACGCGCTCTCCTCATCTCATCAAACTTGACTACTGGTTGCTCCGACAGTAATCCCCGCTCCCGCAACTAGTCAAACTTGATTAATCAAATCGTCCCGGATCCTCAGCACGGTCGCCACCGTGTGTCGTGTCGTCCCCCGCTCGACCTCGGCCACGAGCCCCGGCGTCACGCCGCGGTACGGCACCTCGCCCACCCCGATCGCCATCGCCAGGCCGTCGGCCGCCCCCGTCCCGCGCCCGGCGAGGGTGGTCGCCGCATTTGTGCGCAGGGCCGGCGGCAGCGGGCTGGACACGACCGGCGTGTCGTCGTCGGGCAGCACCAGCACCAGGGCGGCGGGCCGGTCCGGGGGCCCGGTGAAGCCGACCACCGCCGCGTCCCGGACGTCCGTGTGCCGCAACTTGCGCCAGTCCCGGGCGCCCGCCCGGTACGGCCCGCCGAGCCGCTTGATCACCAGGCCCTCGACGCCGGTCGCGGTGAGGGTCTCGTACCAGGTGGCCGCGAGCTCGGGGTCCGTCGTCATCGGCACCGGCTGAAGCGGCGGCCCCAGCGGGCCGAGCAGACCGACCAGCCGCTCGCGGCGGCGCGCGTACGGCGCGGAGCGCAGATCCTCGCCCCCCTCGGCGAGCAGATCGAAGGCGGCGTACGAGGCGGGCATCCGGCGCGCGAGGATCGCGGCCCGCGCCGCGGTGGCGGCCGCCCGGCGCTGGACGGCGGCGAAGTCGATCCGGCCACCGGTCCAGATCACCGCCTCGCCGTCGAGGACCGTGCCGTCCGGCAGCGCCAGCGCGGCCTCGGCCAGGTCGGGGAAGGCCGGGGTCACGATCCGCCCCGAGCGGGCCTGCAGCACGGCCTTTCCGTCCACCGTGAAGATCAGGATCCGGTGGCCGTCGAACTTCGGCTCGTACGCCAGCCCCTCCCCGCGCGGCAGCCTGGCCACGGACTCGGCGAGCGCCACCTTCAGCGGCGGCCGCAGCGCCCGCCCCGTCCGCGACGCGCTCACGGCAGGCTGCCCGCGTGGGCCGGGTCGAAGAGCGGTGCGAGGAGATCCCCGTACCGCCCGAGCCGTCCGGCGATGTCCCCGAGCCGGAACACCAGGTCCGCAGGGGAGTCGCAGTCCTCGACCTCCTCCCAGGTCACGGGAGCGGACACGGTCGGCTCCTCGCGGGCGCGCAATGTGTAGGGCGTCGCGGTGGTCTTGGCGGCCGCGTTCTGGCTGTGGTCGACGAAGACCTTGCCGGGGCGCAGCGCCCGGGCCATCCGGTGCACCACGAGCCCCGCGAGCTCGGCCTCGGCCTCGACGGCCAGGGACTTCGCGTACGCCGAGACGTCCGCCGACGGCGTCGGCTCCAGCGGCACCAGCAGATGCAGCCCCTTGGAGCCGGACGTCTTGGCGTACGCCTCCAGACCGTCGGCGGCGAGCCGCTCGCGCAGCCACACGGCCACCGCGCAGCACTCCACGACGGTGGCGGGCGGCCCGGGATCGAGGTCGAAGACCATCCGGTCGGCCCTGGCCGGCCGGTCCACCTGCCACTGCGGGGTGTGGAACTCCACGACCAGGTTCGCCGCCCACATCAGGGACGGCAGATCCTGCACGACGACCTGTTCGCCGGTCTCGCGCGACGATCGCGGCACCTCGGCGACACGCACCCAGGAGGGGGTGCCGGGGGGCGGGTTCTTGGTGAAGAACAGCTGGCCGTCGGGGCCGTCCGGATAGCGGAGGAAGGACAGGGGCCGGTCGTGGAGGTGCGCGAGGAGGGGAGCGGCGGTGAGGGCGTAGTAGTGCAGCACCTCGCCCTTGGTGGTGCCGGTCGCGGGGTAGAGGACCTTTTCCAGGTTGCTGAGCGCCAGGCGCCGCCCCTCCACCTCTGTGATGGGCGTCATACGATGAGAATCCCATGAATCCCTATGAACTCGGATGAAAGGGATGAAACGTGCGATCCATCTGGAACGGCGCGATCTCCTTCGGGCTGGTCAGTATCCCGATCAAGCTCGTGAACGCCACGGAGAGCCGGTCGATCTCCTTCCGCCAGATCCACACGGAGGACGGCGGGCGGATCCGCTACCGCAAGGTCTGCGAGCTGGACGACAAGGAGGTCGCGACGGCGGAGATCGGCAAGGCGTACGAGGACGCGGACGGGACGATGATCCCGATCACGGACGAGGACCTCTCCTCGCTGCCGTTGCCGACGGCGAAGACGATCGAGATCGTGGCGTTCGTACCGGCCGCGGAGATCGATCCGCTCCAGATGGACGCGGCGTACTACCTCTCCGCGAACGGAGTGCCGGCCGCCAAGCCGTACACGCTGCTGCGCGAGGCGCTCAAACGGAGCAAGAAGGTCGCCATCGCGAAATTCGCGCTCCGCGGGCGCGAGCGGCTCGGGATGCTGCGGGTCGTCGACGACGTCATCGCCATGCACGGGCTGCTCTGGCCGGACGAGATCCGGCGGCCGGAGGGCGTCGCCCCGGAGACCGAGGTCACGATCCGCGACGCCGAACTCGACCTCGCGGACGCCCTGATGGACACGCTCGGCGAGGTCGACATCGAGTCGCTGCACGACGACTACAGGGCGGCGGTCGAGGAACTGATCGCCGCGAAGGCCCAGGGCGTCGAACTGGAGCCGGAGCGCGCTCCGGCCGCGGCCGGCGGCAAGGTCATCGACCTCATGGCCGCGCTGGAGAGCAGCGTGAAGGCGGCGAAGGAGGCCCGCGGCGACGAGGCCGGCGCGGAGGCGGCGGAGGCGGCGCAGGTCACGGAGCTCAAGCCCCGCAAGCGGGCGACGAAGGCGGCGGCCAAGAAGACGGCGGCCAAGGCGGCTCCCAAGGAGACGGGCGGGAAGAAGTCCACCTCGGCGGCGAAGAAGACGGCGGCGGCTGCCAAGTCCACGGCCAAGTCCACGACGAAGAAGGCAGCGGCCAAGAAGACACCCCCGCGCAAACGCGCCTCGGCCTGAACCGGGCTCGCCGCCCCCGTGCACCTGCGCGGGCGGCATGCGCTGCGGGCGCCGTGCAGGTGCCCCCGCTGGGCAGGGGAGTTGGCCGCCGGACCGGGTTGGGACGTGTCGGGCACGGGCGGCGCGCCTGCGGCGGGCGCTTTTGAAGCCCGTCCGGCGTTTGAGGACGGACACAAGGGTCGGCCGCGCGCTACCGGGCACGGTCCGGTCCGGTCCGGGAACGGGGTCCGGGGCGGAGCCCCGGTTCGGGAAGGGGCGGGGCGGGGGGCGGGGAGGAGGCCCGCCGCAGGCGCTCACCCGCGCCCGCTGCCCGCCACCGAACCCCCTACTCCCGCCGCAGCAACGCATCCAGCGCCGAAGCCAAGTACGCCCCCCGCTCCTCCCCCCGCGGCAGCGCATCCGGCACCGCATGCGCGAGCTGCGTGTGCCCCAGGTAGCTGGTGTAGGCGAGGAGGCCCCGCCGGCGCGCCTCCGCCGGAGCGAAGCCGAGCTCCTCGAACAGCGCCGCCACGTACGAGATGCGCCGCTCGGTCACCCGCCCCAGCACCGCGGCAACGTGCGGATGGTCCGCGGTGGCCAGGAGGGAGAGCTCCAGCGGATCCTCCGCCGCCAAGGCCGTCACCTCCGCGAACAGCAGCCGCAGCCGCTCCTCCGGATCCGGCTCCCGCTCGACCGCCGTGATGATCTCCTCCGTGCAGAGCGCCTCCCACCGCGCCAGCGCCGCTTCGATCAGCGCCTCACGGTTGGCGAAGTGCCAGTAGAAGCTGCCCTTGGTGGTCCCCAGCCGCGCCGCCAGAGGCTCCACCGCGACCGCGGCGAGGCCGCGTTCGCCGATCGCCGCCAGTGCCGCGTCGGCCCAGTCCTGTGCGGTGAGTCGCGCCATGAAATCCACCATACGGTACCGTATGGAAAAACATACGCTCCCGTATGGAGGTGCGTCATGCGCACGGTACGGAACGTCCACGAGCGTGTCGTCGAGGCCCCGGCCGACACCGTCGGTGCCCTGATGGACCGGCTGTCGGCCGACGACGACCCCCTCTTCCCCACCCCCGCCTGGCCCCCGATGCGCTTCGACCGCCCCCTCGGCGTCGGCGCGGACGGCGGCCACGGCTTCGTCAGGTACACGGTCGGCGCGTACGAGCCGGGCCGCAGCGTCCGCTTCGACTTCGCCCCGCCGGGCAACGGCCACCACCGCATGGACATCGAGCCCCTCGGCCCGGCCCGCTGCCGCGTGGTCCACGTCCTGGATGAGCGGCAGAACCTCAAGGAGGCGCTGCTCTGGTCGCTCGTCATACGGCCCATGCACGACGTCGTCATCGAAGAGCTCTTCGACAACGTCGAGCGCGCCGCCACCGGCTCCCTCGACACCCCGGTCCGCTGGTCCCCCTGGGTCCGGCTGATGCGGAGGCTCGTCCAGGACCGGCCGAAGGCGGTGAGCGTTCCCGAGGGCGCCCGGCTCGCCCGCACCGCGTTCCCGTCCGGCCGCGTCGACTTCCGGGACGCCTGGCAGCTTCCGCTGGCGCCCGGCATGGACCGCGACCCGCGCGCCTGGCGCGGCGTACTGCCCTTCGCCGTCAAGGCGGTCGAGGGCGATGAGCTGCTGCTCGGCGAGGACGCGTCCCACCTCGACTTCCGTGCCTCGCTCCTCGTCGGCGATGAGGACGTGACGCTCACGACCGTCGTCCGTATCCACAACCGCCGCGGCAGGCTCGCCTTCGCGCTGATCCGGCACGTACACCCGGTCATGGCGCGGATGCGGCTGCGCAGTACGCACCACGCGCTCGCCCTCGCCGCACCGTCCGCCGCCGAGCGGTGGCGGGGGAGCGGCGCGCTGGAGCGTACGCGCGACGTGAACCCGCCCGTGCCGTAACGTGCCGCCGGGAGGCCCGGCACGCTCGGCGAACTCAGCGCGGTCGGGGTCGGCGCTGCGGTACTGGACGGCGGAGGGCGGAACGTGACGACCGATCAGGACAGACGGCCGCACGAGACGGCCGCCCCCGTCGTCGACATCAACCGGATCCTCGGCCCCCTGCCCCATGACGACGTCCCCAGCCGGGACGAGACCGGCCTGACCCGGGAGCTCGACCGGCTGGGGATCGACACGGCGTGCGTCGTCCACTCGCACGCCCTGTACGGCGACCCGCGCGACGGCAACGGACAGCTGGACCTCATCGACGACCGGCGGCTGCGACCCGTACCGGTACTCGTCCCGGGCCCGCTCGGCACCGACGACCGGTACGCCGGCACCGACGACCGGTACGCCGACGCCGACGCCGACCGGTCCGTGGCCGACCCCGACCGGTCCGTGGACGGTGCCGCCGCGCTCGTACGCCTCTGCCCCGACCGGCACGGCTGGGGCATCACCGGACCGCACGCTCTTGCCCTGACCGCCGCCCTCGCCCGGGCAGGCAGCGCCGTGCTGCTCGCCTGGGAAGCCGTCACCCCCGCCGAGGTGCACCGGCTCGCCGCCGCCGGTCCCGGACTGCGGATCGTCCTCACCGGCACCGGCTACCGCAGCCTGCGCGACCTCACCGAACTGCTCGATACCCACCCGCTGTTGTACGTCGACACCTCCACGCTCTGCGGCCACCGCCAGGTGGAGTGGTTCGCCGAACGCCACGGCGCCCACCGCGTCCTCTTCGGCACCGGAGCCCCGATCACGGACGACGCGGGCCCGCGCCATCTGCTCGACACCCTGGACCTGCCGGACGGCGACGTGGCCCTGATCGCCGGGGGCAACGCGCTGCGACTGCTGGGCGGTGAGGCATGAACACGGTCCCGAGGGCCCACGCGGCCCCGACAGACAACGCTCTCGAGGGAATCATCGACGCACACGGCCACCTGGGCCGCTGGCACGCCTTCGCCATCCCCGACGGCTCCACCGACAGCCTCGTCGCGATGATGGACCGGTGCGGCGTGGCCACCTCGTGCGTCTCGCACCTGCTGGCCGTGGGCCCCGACGCCCGGGCCGGGAACGCCCTCCTCCTGGAGGCGCTCGACGCCCACCCCGGCCGCCTCCACGGCTACGCCGTCTACAACCCGCACGACCCCGAAGCCGCCCCTCGCCTGCGCGACCTGCTCGATGCCCCCGGCGTCATCGGCGTCAAGATCCACCCCGACGTCCACGAAATCGCCCTGGACGACCCCGCCTACACCCCGGCCTTCGAAGCGGCCGCCGAACGCGGCCGTATCATGCTCGCCCACAGCCAGCACCGCAGCGCCTGGAACGACGCCCGCCACTTCGTCGCCGTCGCCCCGCGCCATCCCACCGTTCCGCTGCTCATGGGCCACTCGGGATTCACGCCCCACGGCTACGGCCCGGCCGCCGACGCCGCCGGCCTCTGCCCCAATCTGATTCTGGAGACCTGCAGCTCCCGGATGACGGCACGTCATGTGGCGTGGTTCGTGGCGGAGGTCGGCGCGGACCGCATCGCCTTCGGCTCCGACGCCGTCTTCCTCGACCTGCGGATCGGTCTCGGCCGCGTGCTGCTCGCCGACCTCACCGACAAGGACAAGGAGCAGATCCTGCACGGCACGATGGACCGCCTGCTGAAGGGAGCCACCGGGGCGGACTGAGAGAGCACGGACCATCCGGCGTCCCGCACCCTCTCCTCACCCCATCGCCGAGCGCACCGACTCCACGAAAGCCCGCTCGAACCTCTCGCGGCTCTCCGCGTCGACCAGATCGAGCGAGAGGTACGGATTCAGGTCCTCCAGCTCGACCAGTAGCAGCCGTCCGTCCTCGTCCCGGCACGCGTCCACCCGCTGGATGCCGTACTCGAGCCCGTTCCACTCCACGAACGCCCGCGCGAACTCCAGATCCGCCTCGCTCGCCTCGTACCGCTCCAGCTCCCAGCGCCGCTCCGGCCGCGGCGCGTACAGCGCGTACTGGAACGTACGGTCGACGAAGTAGAACGACACCTCGTACCGGAACCGCACCCGCGGCTGGACGAGCACCTGCCCGAACTCCACACCCGCCAGACCGTCCCGCAGCACGAACTCCAGCCCTGCCGAGTCCGCTCCGAGCACGGGCTTCACGACGTACTCGTCCGCCTCCGGCAGCCGCCCGAGGTCAGCGGCCCGGTCGGCGGTAGGGATCACGGGGTACCCGGCGCCGAACAACTCGGTCAGATAGCCCTTGCCGGCCATGTCCCCCTTGCCGGTCAGAGGGTTGTAGACCCGTACGCCCTCGGCGCGCGCCCGCGCGCGGAACGCGTCGTACGCCTCCTGGTAATTCATCACCGGTCCGCTGTTGCGCACGACGACCAGGTCGAACGCGCCCATGAGCGCCTCGGCGTCCCGCGGATGGCACAGCGCGAGCGGAAACTCCTCGCGCAGCCGTGCCGTCAGCCGGATGTCCTCGTCGCAGTAGCGCCGCCCGCGCGCCTGGTACGCCAGGTCCGTCACGTACAGCACGCGCCCCATGTCCCACCCTTTCGCCCACGGAGGTGTACGGACGGCATCTTCGCAGGTCACATGCGTCTCTGTTGCGGCACCCCGGGATTGGGGCGAGACTTTTGACCGGGTCTTCCCGCACAGGAGCACGGGACGCCGAGACGCTCACGGGCCGCACCGACGGCCGGCGTGGGTGCCGTCCTCCTCGTGCCAATCCCGAACTCACCAGCCGGCGGGGGCCTCATGCCACTCCTTGTGGCGAACTCTCCAAGCTTCCGCGACGGCCCTGCTCGCCGTCCTGACGATGTCCGCAACACCGTCCCCGGCCGTCGCGGCCGGGGGAGTGGACCAGGCCCCGCCCGTCTCGTGCGCCTGGCCGGCCGTGGTCAGTCCCACCCGTCTGAACTTCGCGTTTCCCGAGACGAACGCCACCTACTGGGTCATGCCATATGAACTGGACGAGGGGGACCGGCTCGTGGTGGAGGGCACCTATCCCTTCGCCCGCTTCTCGTCGCTGACGACGTACAACGCGACGGGAACGGACGTCGACTCCCTCTCGGACAAGCAGATCGCCCCGGACTCCGGCAGTACGAACCCCGCTACGGACCCGGACGCGAGCACGAACCCCACTCAGCGCCGCTATCGCGTCACCGTACAGACGGGGGTGGCGGTCGGCTCCGGGACCAACGCCCTGGCCGCGACCGCGGGCAGCGCCACGTCCGGTTCGGGCTACCTGGCACTGCGCATCTACGTACCGATCGACAAGGCGTCCTTCACCGGCGGTGTGCCCCTTCCCTCCCTGTCCGTCCAGAAGTCGGACGGCCAGGCTCGCCCCCTGCCGACCTGCCCGACGCCGGATCCCGCCGTGGCCCCGACGCCCCGCTGGCGGATGACCTCGAGCACCTGGTGGCCACCCAGTCCGTGCCCGGCGGATTCGAGGGCTGCGGCACCTCCACGCCGGACGCCCCGAAGCTCGCCCTGCCCAACAAGGTCGGCGGGCTGTTCCCCAACCCGTACAACAAGTACCTGTGCACCCCGATCACCTACGAACCGGGTCGTATCGCTGTCATCCGCGGCCAGGCCCCCACCTTCCCGAACACCACTGAAGGCCAGTCGGTCCTCACCAAGACCCAGCTGAGGTACTGGTCCCTCTGCCAGAACCAGTGGCGCCTCCCCTACCCGGTGAGGTCCTGCCACGCGGACTTCCAGACGACCGTCGACGAGAACGACCGCTACACCTACGTCGTCTCCACCCCCGAGGACCGCCCCGCCAACGCGACCGCGGACAACGGCGTGACCTGGCTCCCCTGGGGCCGCACCGGCGTCCCCGGCGTCCTGATCTTCCGCAACATGCTCCCGGCGTCCGACTTCCCGAACGCGATCCAGAACGTCCAGCCGGGCGAGGACCCGGCGCAGGTCATGGGCTCGTACTACCCGACCGTGACCTACTGCACGAAGGCCAAATTCGCGAGGGACGGCCCGGAGGCCTGCCCGGCCCGGTAGCTCTGCCGACGCCGCGGCTCAGACCTTGATGACGGTGACGCGGCCGCCGCACAAGGCGATGAGGTCCTCGGGGTCCGAGGTGAGCACGGTGACGGGCCCGGGGGCCGCGAGGGCGGTGGCGCTGACCATGGCGTCGATGGCGTACTTGTGCCCGTGCAGGCCGGCGTCGGCCAGCAGGGCCGCGGCGTGGCGGGCGATCTGCTCGCCGACCGGCTCGACGACGATGCGTGACAAGGTCCATTCCAGGGCCGGACGCTTGATCCGAGGGTGGACCACTTCCACGAGGGCGGCCGCGCTGGTGATCACTCGCATGTCGTCGGCGCGAGCCAGGGCAAGCCATCCGGTGACCGCCCGGTCGCGCAGCACGGCCTTGGCCAGCCCTTCACTGTCGAGGACGAGGGTGCCGCCAGGGATGGCGGGGGAGCGGGTCATGCGGCGTCCGCTCCACCGTGCGTCTGCTGACGGCGCGCTTGCATGAGCTGATCGCGCAGGGCTTGGATCTCCTCATCGGTGATGGGCCCGTGCTCGGCTTCGGCGACTGAGATGAGCTCATTGAGGTTGTCGCGCTCGATCTGGCGAGCGACCGCGGCGGCGACATAGGCGGACAGCCCGGAGGGACCGCTTCGTGCACGAGCGGCTTCCGCGATGTCGCGCGGCATGGTGATCGAGTACTTGCCGGTAGGCTCACTCATGCTACCTATCCTACCTCTGATGCCCCTGTCGCCTCGGCGTCAAGGAGCGCATCCTCGTGGAATCCGGCGCCGCTGTTGTGTACGACGGACGACTCCGCGTCGAAGAGTGGGTTGTCGTTGGAAGAGTTGATCTCGTTGATGATCCACTGCTCGGTCCACTGCAGGGTGTCGCGCAGTACGCCGATCACGTGGGGGGCGCAGCGGATGGAGTAGGGGTCCTGGATGCCGCGTTCGAGTTCCAGGTAGCTCATGCCCTCACCCATGCCGTCTCCCCGGAGGTCGGCGTCGGCGCCGATCAGAGTGGATCCTTCAAGGATCTGCCGGATGTTCTGCGCGCTGGTGATCTGGCCCGGGTGCGGTTTGTTGATGTGCGGGAACGCGGTGAACTGGTCCCTGCTGCTCTTGCGTACCTCGGCAGCCAGCGCCGTGCACAGTTCGGCGCACCAGGCGAGTTCGCGCGCCTCGGCGGACGCCAGTGTCAGATAGGCAGACATGAATTGCAGTAGAGGTCGGGGCCGTGCCAGTGGCTCGGGTCGGGCTCGTCCCGGTTCCAGGTCCCACAGCTCCGGTCCTTCGCCCACATCGGGTAGACGACGTGCTTGCGGCGGCCGGGAAGCCCGTGGACCAACCTTCTCGCCGGGGCAGGGGAACCGGGCTCGGTCGGCTGCGGCGCGGTCTACAGGGCGTGCGCAGCGGTCGTGATGCCCCCGCCGCCCGGGCGCGAACCTCAGAAGCAGCCCTTCGCTGTCAGGTAGGTCTTCGCCGGTGTGTCGGGAGGGCCGACTTGGAGGATGCCCTCGATGCAGGCGAAGCGGGGAGCCGGTCTGCTGCCGTCGACGCCCGCCGCGACGAACGAGAAGTCGCTGGTGTGGGTCTGCCCGGCGGAGAGTGTCACGAAAAAATGGTCCCCGCCGCTGGGCTCCGGTGGGATGAAGCTCTGCTTCCGGTCGTGAGTCACCCATTCCCAGCCGAGGGCGACGTCGACAGGCGGCCCCTGCCTCTTGACGTAGGAGAGCTTGACCCTCTCCAGGGAGCCACCCGGCGTCCTGCACGCCTGGAATCGGAGCTCGCCGTTGGTCAGGGTGACCGTCGCGTATGAGTGCCCGTAGACAGGGCTGTTCCCCTTGGCGCAGGTCAGCCAGGGTGCGGTGTCGGCCTGCGCCGGCCCACCGGCCAGGACGATCAGCAGGGGAGTGGCCGCGGCGACGGCCGCGAGACGGGTGGGCTTCTGCCTCCGTATGGTCATATGGGCCTCCGTCATTCCGGTGCGGCAGGTCGGGCCTCACTCGGCGTGTGCCTACCGCAGGAGCGGATCACGGGTGGGACCCCCGCAGGATCAGCTGTGCCTCCTGGGACGTAACAACACGGTCGCAGAGTGCTGCTCCAGCTGCCGCCTGGCCGTCGGCAGGGCTCGCTGATGGGTTGTGGGAGAGCGGTGCCGGGGGTTACCCGGGTCCACGGGATCGTCCAGACTCGGGGCATGGTGGAGTCCCAGTCGTCGCTGACAGATGCGTGGGATTGGATGCTGGAATGTGCGCGAGACGCTGACGCGAGGGCGCGGCGAGCCGACGGCGGCCAAGCCCAGTAGTCCCAGTGCCGAGTCCGGGCGGCAGAAGCGACAGGCCTCGACCCCCGCGCCCGGCGCCCGCACCGCCTGCTCCCGGGTGATCGCCTTCGTGCGGTCTGCGTGCCGCTCATCGTCCGATCTCCCGGAGGGTGGGCCCCTCACCGGTTCGCGGCGATCCACTCCCGGATACAGGCCAGCACTGCCTCCTGCCTCGGGCTCAGGTGATCCATCACGACGTCCTCCCCTGTCCCTAGGGCGCAGACTCGACCGCCGCCGGCACGAGGTGGTGCTTGAGCGCCATCCGGGCCTTCACCCGCGCCTCACCATCGAGGGTCGCCCAGTACGGGTGGGTCGAGACCTCGATCGACAGCTCCCGCACCAGGGCCCAGAGAAGGGCCTCCTCCACCTTCTGCTCGTCGGTGTAGCCGGGGCTGTCCGACCGGCCGCCGGTGACGACGCCGGTGTGGGGGTGCTCTTCGCCGGACCAGCCCTGCAAGGGCTCGACCGACCAGGGCAGGGCCTTGTACTCGGCATTGGCCTGGTGGAGGCGCCGCTGGGCGTCGATCAGCTCGGGAAGGAAGGTATCGGCCATGGTCAGAATGATACGTCTGTTCGAATTTCGGGGGACGTAGACGCGCCGCTCGACCTCCCGCGCTGTGATCCGGCTGGCCCGACCACAGCACCTGAGCCGAGCGCTTCAGTCGGCCCGAACGGGCGCTTCTGGCCGATGTGGGCCAACCGGCCAGGAAAGGCTGAGCCTCTCGCCCGATCGAGGCGGCGGTTCCTGCCGACCCGTCGTATCTGCTGAACGAAAAGGCCCAGCCCAGACGAGTCTGAGCTGGGCTTCAGCGGAGCCGACCTCGAGATTCGACCCAAGGCCTACGCATTACGAGCTGTCCGATCTTGATCCGGGGATGTCCGCCGGGAAGCGCCTCGCGCCGCTGGTCAGAGGGGGATCGGATCGGGGCAGACACCGACGGACAGTCGTGGATCAAGCACGGTTCGAGACCGCTTCCCTATCGCGCAGACGATGCCGGCCCGTCCGGGTCACGCTGCGTCCCACTGATGCGCGTACCCACCCCGCCACCAACCCAGCGCGTCACTTCTTCTTCTTCACGTAGGAGCAAAGAGGCCGCTATTGCCTGCAGGAAGGAATCGGGAGAGGCGTATTTGTCGGACTGCTCCTTTCTTGCGCCGGGCTTTGCCGCGCGCGAGGCTGGACAGGAAGGCAGTCTCCTCATGAGCTGGTGGAACTAACCGGGCAGCTGGTGGTACTGAGCAGCGGCTCGGCGGTGCGTAACACCGTGTGGCGGTGTGCTGCTCGCATCACCACACAGGCCACAGAGAATCATCTAGCGCCGCACGGCGACGTTTGAGCCCTGGCTCGACGCACCACCTCCGACGGACACACGTTCGGAAGGAGACCGTCGTGCATGTCAGGCGATGCATCATGATGCTCGGCCCAGGGCTCTTCGCGTCCCTCGCGCTCTCACCGGCCCTGGCCACGCAGACCTCAGCCGCCGCGGCCGCGGCGCAGGCGCCAATGGCAGCAGTGGCCATCGACCCTGATAGCCAGCAGGCCTATGAGCAAGGGTTTCGTGAGGGCTTCCGCCTCGGCTACAAGGTAGGCCAACAAGATGCCGACGAGGGGCGGAAAGACCCCCGCAAGTTGTCGCCCTATTCGTTCGGCACCACCCGACTCCAACACGGTAGGTACAACGGCTTTATCACCGGGTACAACGCGGGAGTCGTCACCAACCCCTTCAAAATGACGGAGGAGTTGGGCAGGCAAGCGGAAGAGGAGGAGGAGCGGCGGCAAAGTGAGCCTCAGGAGGAAGAGCCTGAGGAAGAGCCTGCTGAGGAGCCCGCGGAAGAGCCTGTGAGCCCTCCTGAAGGGGGACACGACCAGCAGTCGGAAGGGGACACGAACGGCGGTGATTCGACAGCTGGTTGATGTCAGGCGCTGATGTCACGCCGCGACAATGGATGCCGGGGTCGAATGTCCTGCCGGGCCCGAGACGCCCGGCACCGCACCTCGCCGCGTTGTTGGATTCGTCCATGTACGCCCAGTACGAGGACGATCCTCCGTCTTGCGATGCACGGCATCAGACGCTGCGGCCTGATCCGACGCGACATTCGATGCCTCAGCCTGGCCCGACCGACTCACCCACGCATCGTTGTCGTGTGAATCCCGTTGGACAGCACCCGAGGTGACGCCCCCTTGGGCTGGTCACGCATGGTCAAGTCGGCCCGGACGGCCACACCGGACTGCAGCAGCTTCTGGTGCACCACCGGATTTCGGCCGGGGCATGAGACCACGACGCTGATGTATCCCTCGGGTAGACCGGTCACGGCGTACTCGCCGTGCGCGTTCGTCCTGGTCCGCACCAACTGTCGGCCACTGGTATCCATGACGGTCACCGCGGCATGACGGACGGGCTGCTGCTCGCCGTCGCGGACGGTGCCCTCCAGCATCGGCAACGGTTCGCCGAAGTGGTGGCGGTGGACCGGGAGCGCGGTCGGCGTGGGTGTCTCGACGGACGAGTCCTCCACCGGCGGCTCCTCAATGTCCTCCTGCTCGTCCTCCGCACCGCGTCGTGCGGCTTTGCGGTGGTGCCGCCACGCATCGAGGCCGAGCAGGGCCATACCCGCCGTGATCCACGCGCTGAGCACGAGGACCGGTCTGAGCACGCCCGCACCGTCGAAGTAGAGGATTCCCTTCAGGGCGTCCACCGCGTTGCCCAGCGGCATGACGGCGTGCAGGTACTGGAAGAAGGTTGGCAGCAAGGGGACGGGAGACACACCGCTGCTAGGGATGCTCAGCACGATGTACAGGCCCATACCCACCAGGGGGAAGAACTGCTTGGTGAAGGGCGCCACGCCGGAGGCGAACGCGGCCACCGCCGTGGTGAGCAAGAAGGCGATCGCCAGGGCCGAGGGGTCGTTGGGGAGGTAGTCCAGCCACACGCCGGCGTAGAAGCCCACGATGCTGAAGAAGGCGGCGACGCCCACGATCGTCAACAGTTTCCTGCGGCGGTTGAAGGTCACCGCCCGCAGGAGGGTAGTCGCGAGGATGTAGCCCGGGATGCTCCAGGCGACTCCGAAGTAGACCAGGATCGTGCCGTTCTGGTCCTTGCTCACGGTGGGCGCTACCTCGGTGACCGTGAGCTTCTGGTGGTTGCGCGCCGCGAGCGCGGTGAAGCCCTTGGTCAGCGCCTGCTCGAGGGACATCCCGTTGGCCTGGGCCACATACAGCACACTGTGCCGGCGATCGGCGACGTAGCCCGCCACGGCGTCCCGGTCCAGCACCGCCCGGCGGGCTTCTCCGGCGTCTGCCGCGGCGGTGACATCGAACCCGCCGGGACGCTGCCCCTGCAGAGCGATGTCGGCCATGCGTCCCATTGCGCGGGGAGCGACCACGACCTTTGCGTGGTGCGGTTGGGGCGCATGCAGGGCCGGGCCCAGGCAGAACAGGAGCCCGAGGAAGAGCACCGTCGGGAACATCACGGTCTCGGCCAGAGTTCGGGCCAGGGGTATGCCATGAGGGCGCCGGTGCCGGTGTGTCACAGCCCCACCCCTCGGGCGCCACGGTGAGCTTTGGGGCCAATGCCCCCGACCCTGCGTTCCACACGTTCTGCGATCGTCACTCGCGGTCCAGTCGGTTCCATGGCGCCCGTCTCCGTTCCTCGTATCTGGTCGTCGCCACTGCAGTGCTCCTGATGTACCGATCGGCACATCAGCGACGTCTTCGCTGCACCAGTATCGTTACACACGAGACGGTATCGAATGATATGATTTTGGCCATGCTGGGCTCGAAGCGCCTGGGAGGTAGGCGATCTTGAACGTCTACGAAGCAGCCACGAGCCGACGGGCAGTGCGCGGATTCACCGACTGCCCAGTACCGAGAGAGGCGCTGGAGCGCGTACTGTCCGCCGCAGCCTGGGCGCCGTCCGCATCGAACCTTCAGCCGTGGGACGCCTATGTGCTGACGGAAGGGCCGCTGGCCGAGCTCAAGAAGCGCGCCGGCGAGAGCCTGGCCTCGGGCGACCCCTGGGACGAGCCGGAGTGCGAGCAGTACTCGCCCGCGCTGAAGTCCCCCTACCGCGAACGCCGATCCGCCTTCGGTGAGCAGGGCTACGGCGCACTCGGCATTCCGCGCGAAGACTTGGACGCACGCCAGAGGGCCGCGTCTGCGAACTGGGACTGCTTCGGCGCATCCGCCGCCTTGTTCTGCCACATCGACCGTGACATGGGCCCAGCCCAATGGTCTGATGTCGGCATGTATCTGCAGACGGTCATGCTGCTGCTCCGTGCCGAAGGGCTCCACAGCTGCCCGCAAATGGCGTGGGCGAAGTACCACAAGACCGTCGCGGAGCTCCTGTCGCCCCAGGACGAACTCGTCCTTTTCTGCGGGATGTCGGTCGGGTCCGAGGACGTCACGGTGGACTACGCCCGTACGGCCCGGGCGCCGCTCGACGAGACCTTCATGTTGTCGCGGGATAGCCGCCGCCGGCCCGTCCTTCAGGAACTGGCCGGGCTTCACGCCGACTCCTGGCTCAGTGCAGGCTCGTCCCGGCGCTGCAGCAGCGCCCGGGTCACCGTCCGCGCCCAGAACCGCCGTACCGCCTCGTCCTGGCCCAGCATGTCCGCCGATGGCGTTCTGCCCCGTTGCCCGATTTCCTTGAGCACCTCCGGCAGGATCTCCGCGCCTACCTCGCCGGCACCCGCGACGACGACCTGGCCGCACTGGTCGCGCACAGGCGCTGACGCCTGATTCGAAAATCCCCCGTCCTGTTTTCCGTAGCCGCTGGTCAGGCAGCTCCTTCTGCTTGGAGGGTGACTTGGTAGCCGAGTTGGTTGAGCTGGCTCACCAGGCGTCGGGTCTGCCTGGCCCGGCCGGTGCGTTCGATGAAGTACTGGCCGC
>NZ_JBHWKX010000055.1:44054-51310 GCF_042730885.1 Streptomyces sp. NPDC059909 | reverse complement strand
AGACTTCGACACACCCCACCCAACGCCACACCCCGGCCCAGGGACACCCCTGGACCGGTCACACCATACGAATCAACGACCCGCGAAGTACGGGTACGGGCGGTTCGTAGTCGCACCTGGCGTGCGGCGCCCAGATCCTGTCCGGTCGATCAGGCCGGATCAGTGAGCTGGGTCTGGTGCATGGGGTCTCCCCAGGCCCGCAGGGCCTGGGGAGACGCATCGCACGGCGGAGGTGGGGGCCCCCACCGAAGGCAAGGGGGAGAAATCGACGCGGTGGGGGCACCTCCCGTACAGAAGGGCTACGGGGGAGACAGTGACCGACCACAACGCAGCGAGGTGCGGTGCCAGGGCACGCGAGCCCGGCAAGATCGGCCGGACAGGACCTAGATACGGAAAACCATTCGACGCGGGCCGCACGCGGCAGCGATCATCGACGCATGTTCCGGCTCGCCTTCCCCGCAGCGCCGTCCGCAGTCGCGGACGCGCCGAAGGCTGCCGGTTTCGCCACCGCGGCTCTCGTCGCAGTCGCCGCCACTTACGCATACGCATACGCAGCCGCACTCGCGGTGGCCGCTGCACCCGCAGCCGCTGCCGCGGCGCCCCTCGACGGCGCCCGAAGCTGACCCTTCCCGGACTGTCCGGCGGACCCCGTAGGGGGAGGGTCGGTACGGCCCAGGGGTCCCCCTCCATGTGGAGTTCACTCTTCGAGTTCCGGGAAGGAACTGCGTCAGCCATGCCCAAGACGGCATACGTGCGGACCAAGCCGCACCTCAACATCGGCACCATGGGCCACGTCGACCACGGCAAGACCACCCTCACCGCCGCCATCACCAAGGTCCTCAGCGAGCGCGGCACCGGCACGTTCGTGCCGTTCGACCGGATCGACCGGGCCCCGGAGGAGGCCGCCCGCGGCATCACCATCAACATCGCGCACGTCGAGTACGAGACCGACACCCGGCACTACGCGCACGTCGACATGCCGGGCCACGCCGACTACGTCAAGAACATGGTCACCGGCGCCGCGCAGCTCGACGGGGCGATCCTCGTCGTCTCCGCGCTCGACGGGATCATGCCGCAGACCGCCGAGCACGTCCTGCTGGCCCGTCAGGTCGGCGTCGACCACATCGTCGTCGCGCTCAACAAGGCCGACGCCGGTGACCCCGAGCTGACCGACCTGGTCGAGCTGGAGGTCCGCGAGCTGCTCACCGCGCACGGGTACGGCGGTGACGCGGTGCCCGTCGTCCGGGTCTCCGGGCTCAAGGCGCTGGAGGGCGACCCGCGCTGGACGGGGGCGATCGAGGCACTGCTGGACGCGGTCGACACGTATGTGCCGATGCCCGTGCGGTACACGGACGCGCCGTTCCTGCTCCCGGTGGAGAACGTGCTCACCATCACCGGGCGCGGCACCGTCGTCACCGGCGCCGTCGAGCGCGGCACCGTGCGCGTCGGCGACCAGGTGGCCGTGCTCGGCGCGGACGTCACCACCGTCGTCACCGGCCTGGAGACCTTCGGGAAGCCGATGGAGTCGGCCGAGGCCGGCGACAACGTGGCGCTGCTGCTGCGCGGAGTGCCACGCGACGCGGTGCGCCGCGGACACGTGGTGGCGGCGCCGGGCAGCGTCACGCCGAGCCGTCGTTTCACCGCACAGGTGTACGTCCTGTCCGGTCGTGAGGGTGGCCGTACGACCCCGATCGGCACCGGGTACCGGCCGCAGTTCTACATCCGGACCGCGGACGTCGTCGGGGACGTCGACCTCGGCGAGGCGGCGGTCGCGCGCCCGGGCGACACGGTCACGATGACCGTGGAGCTCGGCCGCGACATCCCGCTCGAGTCCGGCCTCGGCTTCGCGATCCGCGAGGGCGGCCGCACGGTCGGCGCCGGCACGGTGACCGAACTGGTCTGAGCCACTCGGCTCCACGGGGTCCGTCTCCCGCCACATGCGGGGGGCGGACCCGCCCCGTACACGCCACACTGCTGCCATGGCGGACAAGGACGACGACGCGAAGAAGAACCGGACGGCACTGGTCCTCGGCGGTGGCGGGCTCGCCGGCATCGGCTGGGAGATCGGCGTGCTGCACGGGCTCGCCCGCGCGGGCGCCGATCCGACCGGTGCCGATCTGATCGTCGGCACGTCGGCGGGTTCGGTCGTCGGCGCACAGCTCACGTCGGGCCGGCTGACCCTGCCGGAGCTGTACGACCGTCAGCTGACCGATCCCGACGGGGAGGTGCCCGCGGGCATGGGCGCGGGCGTGCTCGCCCGCTACCTCTGGGGTGTCCTGTGGTCGCGGGACACCGAGGCGTACGGCGCCCGCATGGGCCGGCTCGCGCTGTCCACCCGCACCGAACCCGAGGAGGTGCGGCGCGCCGTCTTCACCGAGCGGCTGCTCGCACACGAGTGGCCGCGGGCGCGGAGGCTGGTGGTCACGGCCGTGGATGCGGTGACCGGCGAGTTCCGCGCGTTCGACCGGGACAGCGGGGTGGGGCTCATCGACGCGGTCGGCGCGAGCTGCGCCGTCCCCGGCGTCTGGCCGCCCGTCACCATCGACGGGCGGCGCTTCATCGACGGCGGGGTCCGCTCCTCCACCAACGCCGACCTCGCCCTCGGCTACGACACCGTCGTCATCGTCGCCCCCATCGCCGTCGGCGGCGGCCCCGTCATCTCCGCCCGCACCCAGGCCACCCTCCTCGCCGCCGCGGGGGCCAGGGTCGTTCTGATCACTCCGGACCGGGCGGCCCGCAAGGCGTTCGGGCGCAATGTGCTGGACCCCGCGCGCCGGGCGCCGTCCGCCCGCGCCGGTCTGGCCCAGGCGGAGGCCTACGCGGACGAGGTCCGCCGCGTCTGGCCCGGCTGACCCTGTGTGACCCAGGTCGGCCCCGGCGGACGCGGTCCGGCAGGGCCCGGTCCATGGATGTGGCCGGTGCCGGGCAATGGACCGGTGTGTCCGTCCACGAACGCCGGACGGGCTGCTCAGCTGCCCCTGGCGCATGGGTGGGGCGGGCCGGGGCGGACAATGGGCCGGTGAACGAGTCCATCCCCGTCGTCCGCGCCGTCGATCACGGCACCGCCAAGCTGATGCCCGACGTGGACCGGGAACGGGCCTGGCTGCTGACGGTGAACGGGGCGCCGCAGTCGTACGTCGATCTGGACGAGCCCACGCACGTCGAGTTCGAGTATGCGCGCCGGCTGGCCCATGTGGTCGACTGCGTCGCCGACGAGGGAGCGCCCCTCGACGTCCTGCACCTCGGCGGCGGAGCGCTGACCCTGCCCCGGTACGTCGCGGCGACCAGGCCCGGCTCGCGGCAGGACGTCGTGGAGGCGGACCGGGGGCTGCTCGCGCTCGTCGCCGAGTATCTGCCGCTGCCGCCCGGCGCGGGGATCGCCGTGCACGGCGCCGACGCCCGCGCGTGGCTCGAGCAGGCCCCTGCGGACTCGGCCGACCTGCTGATCGCCGATGTGTTCGGCGGCTCGCGGGTGCCCGCGCATCTCACCTCCCGTGAGTACGTCCGGGCCGCGGATCGCGTCCTGCGCCCTGGGGGGCTCTACGCCGCCAACCTCGCCGACGGCGCGCCCTTCGGCTTCCTCCGCTCCCAGCTGGCCACCTTCGCCGCGGAGTTCGAGGAACTGGCGCTCGTCGCCGAGCCCGCGATGCTGCGCGGCCGCAGGTTCGGCAACGCCGTCCTCCTCGCTTCGCACACCGGGATCGACACGGCGGCGCTCGCCCGCCGCACCGCGTCCGACGCCTTCCCGGCCCGCGTCGAGCACGGTGATGCGCTTCGGCGGTTCATCGGGGACGCACAGGCGGTGCGGGACGAGGACGCCGTCGCGTCACCCGAGCCGCCCGACGGGGCCTTCGGCATCGGCTGAGACCCGGGCCGAGGCATTGGCCTGGACGTCGGCCGAGAGCACGGCACCCGCGTGCCCCGTCACCTGCTTCGTACGCCTCGTCAGATTGCGTACGTCGGGCACCAGCAGGACCAGCGCCGTCACCAGCACGATCAGCGCCGCGCAGCCCCACAGCGCCTGGTCCCGGCCGAACACGCTCTCCGCGGGCCCCGCCAGTGCCGTGGACAGCGGCAGCATCGCCGTCGAGCCGAACCAGTCGTACGCGGAGACCCGGGACAGCTTCTCCTCCGGGATCTCCTGGTGCAGCGTGGTCATCCATGCGACGCCGAACACCTCGATCGCGACACCGCTGACGAACATCACCACGGCCAGCGGACCGATCGACAGCGGCACGGCGAGCCCCGCCGACGGCAGCGCGAGCGGAAACACGCACAGGGTGCCCACGAGCAGCATCCGCCGCGGCTTCCACCGCATCATCAGCAGCGCCCCGCCCAGCGTGCCCACCCCGAACGCCGCCAGCGCCAGGCCCCAGGGCCGTGCGCCGCCCAGCGACTCCTCGGCGACCAGCGGCCCGTAGACCGAATCGGCCGCGCCGACCACGGCGACCACCACCGAGAACTGGGCCACGATCGACCACAGCCAGGGCCTGCCGATGAACTCCTGCCAGCCGTCGCGCAGATCGGCGAGCAGTCCGCCGCCGGGGACCCGCTCGGGTATGTGGCTGACGTCGAGGAACGCGCGCAGCGCCCCCGCCACCGCGAAGGCCGCGGCATCGATGGCGAGCACCCAGCCCGGCCCGACCGCGGCGATCATGGCGCCGCCGAGCGCCGCACCGCCGATACCGGCCCCGTGCATCGCCATCCGGAAGAGCGCGAAGGCGCGGCTCGCCTGCTCGCCGTTCACGCTGGACATCAGCATGCCCTCGGCGGCCGGGTTGAAGAACGCCTGCCCGGTGCCGCAGAGCGCGGTCAGCACCATCATCTGCCACAGCTGCGGATCCCCGGCGAGCACCAGCACGGCGAAGCCGGCCTGCGAGACGCAGTTGAGGGCATTGGCGGCCACCATCACGCGGTGCCGCGGCAGCCGGTCGGCGATCGCCCCGCCGATCAGCAGGAAAAGGACGAGCGGCAGGGTCCTGGCCGCCGCGACGAGCCCCACGTCGCCGCCGTCGCCGCCGGACTCGAGCACCGCGAACGCCGCCGCGATCAGGGCGCCGTGGGTGCCCAGATTGGTGACGATCGCGGACGCGGTCAGCAGCGAGTAGTTGCGGCCGGCCCACTCGGGGCGGCGGATCCGGCGGTTCGGGGGAGTGGCGGCAGGATTGTTCACCTGTGGACTATCGCCGCCGCCGGCCCTCCTTGCCAAACCGGATTTCCCGCCGGACCGGTCTTCCCGACGGACCGGTTTTCCCGCCGGACCCGATCTACGACGTGGGAACCTCGGCCAGTCGTACGGTGCTGAGGATCTGCAGGATCGTGGCGTCCGGGATCTCCTCCGGGATGCCCTCGTTGGCGTAGAGGACCCAGGTCGCGAAGTCACCCTTGGCGTTCTTGAAGGAGAAGGCGATCGACTTGCCGTCGGTGTCGCACTTGTCGTCCTTCTTCACGCCCAGCGCGGTGGCCGTCGCGACATGCCCGCTCAGACCGGACTTCGTCGTGTACGGCTTCGCCTTGGTGATCTTGACGAGGCTCTTCTGCTCCTGGGCGTAGGCGGCCCACACCCAGGTGCCCGCCTCCTGGTAGGCGGCGTCCGCGGTGCCCTTGGCGCCCTGGCCGCCCTTGGTGCCGGTGCCCCCCAGACCGTTGTCCTCCATCTTCCCGTCCTTGTCGGAGTCGACGGAGCACCACTTGCTCTTGTAGAACGCCGGCGCCGACATCATGACCAGCGGCGAACCGTCGCCCTTTGCCTGGTCCTCGAACCCGCTGCCGACGCCGGCACCCTCCACCTCCCAGGTCGCCGGAACGTCGAACTGCGTTCCGTGCTTGGGGTTGGTGACGACCTTCCAGCCGGGGATCGTCGGCTTGGCCGAGCTCGAGGCGTCCCGCGGGTTCTCGGTGGGGGAGGCGGGCTGCTCGGACGGAGTCGCCGACGCGGTGGGCTTGCCGTCCGCCTGCGGTGGGTTCTTGTCGTCGTCCTTCAGCACCACGACGCCGGTGATGACAGCGGCGGCGACGACGGCCATGGCGGCGACGACCGCGACGACGGCGGTCTTCTTCTTGTCCGACGGGTCGGGTGCACCCGGGTGGGGCGGACCGGGCACGGCGTACTGCGGCACGGTCGGCTGCTGATACGGGTTCGGCGGCTGCTGGTACCCGGGCTGCTGGGGGTAGCCCGGCTGCTGCTGGTACCCGGGCTGCTGCTGGTATCCCGGCTGCGTGTACGGATTCGGCTGCTGGTAACCCGGCTGCGCGTACGGGTTCTGGTCCTGCGGGTTCTGCTCGCCCCCGGGCGGCTGCTGTCCTGGCCACATGGCCAGTAACCATAGAGGTGCGGGGTGTTCACTGCCACGCCCGCCCCCGTGGGATGGCCAACCTTGTCTACTCGTGGGTAACATCCGCCGTATGAGCGCAGACCAGATGACCGTGGGCGAGATGCTCGCCGCCACGGTGCCCATGGCCAGGACCCTCAACCTGGAGTTCCTCGAGACCACCGCCGAGCGTGCCGTGGTCCGCATGCCGGACCAGCCCGACTACCACAATCACGTCGGCGGACCGCACGCCGGCGCGATGTTCACGCTTGCCGAGTCCGCGAGCGGCGCGATCGTGCTGGCCGCCTTCGGCGACCAGCTGAGCCGCGCGGTGCCGCTCGCCGTCAGGGCCGAGATCGGTTACAAGAAGCTCGCCATGGGTGTCGTCACGGCCACCGCCACCCTCGGCCGTCCCGCCGCCGAGGTCGTCGCGGAGCTGGACGCGGGCGAGCGCCCCGAGTTCCCCGTCGACATCGCGATCACGCGCGCGGACGGCGCCGTGACGGGCGAGATGACCGTCGTCTGGACGCTGCGGCCCAACGCCTGAGCCTCCCGGCCGGATGACGGACGGGATCACGGGCCGGCTGTCGGCCGGTGCTCGTCCACCGACCGGCCGGGGCGCAGCCCCGGGCCACTGGCTCCCGGGGGCTCCGCCGCCCGGGTCGCGGGGCGGGCGGCACCGCCGGGGTGGGCAGGTGTGCGTCCGTCCTCGATCGCCGGACGAGCTCCGGAGGAGCCCGTTGCGGGTCCCCCGCGCCTTCAGGGCGTACGGGAGGGCTGCGTCATGCTGCTCCGCCGACCGTGCCGTGCGACCAGGTAGGCTGCCCGGGGGGGGGCTTTTTTTGGTCCCCCCGGGGAGACGGGGTCCAAAACGACCACAGGCCAAAACCCACAAAAACAAGGAGAAACAACGTTTCCCCTCCCCAAATGGCTCCAGAACCCCCC